>NZ_CP042819.1:2972500-3328778 GCF_008065155.1 Octadecabacter sp. SW4
TTTCCCCATGTTTATGGGGGTTTAGAGTTGTTTTTGTTCGCCGACCCTGGGTCAATTCGCAATATTGTTAGCGCCAGACCTACCCTGCCGCCCCAGATTTGGGGTTATCCACCGGCCTATACACAACTGCCATCCGGAATCTCTGGCGACTCTGGGATGAATCGCGCCTGAATCGCAGCGATTCACTGCGCGATTCCCCAAATCAGCCCAAAATGAATCGCTGTGAGTCAGAAAAACGGGCGATTCCCCTCTGCGCCAGCCACCCTGTCAGCACGAATCTCATCTACGTGGCGCGATCAAGGCTATCGCAGCCATAGTAAGAACCACCCAGGCAGCAAGTTGAAACGAGCCCTAGGCGGTAACGCGGCGCTGCGCGAATTT
The DNA here is from genome assembly GCF_008065155.1 of Octadecabacter sp. SW4. Lineage (NCBI taxonomy): Bacteria > Pseudomonadati > Pseudomonadota > Alphaproteobacteria > Rhodobacterales > Roseobacteraceae > Octadecabacter > Octadecabacter sp. SW4. The sequence goes on from NZ_CP042819.1 coordinate 2,972,882, forward strand.
CACCCGCGTTACCAGCAGCCCGATAATCACCGTCAAATAGATCAGCGGTTCAATCTGAAACCCTTTGACAAGCCAGAGATAGTGCACAGCCCCCAGCACGGCGATGGGATAGGTCAATTTGTGCAGCTTGCGCCACGCAGCCCCACCCAGTTTGCGCAGGGACAGATTGTTGGATGTCACCGCCAGCGGAAGCATCATCAGGAACGCGGCCATGCCAACGGTCACATAGGGACGCTTGACCACCTCGGTCCAGACCCGCGACAGGCTTTGGACATCGAGCACCGCAAAGACAAGCAGATGCGCCAGCACCAGAAAAAAGGCACTGACCCCGATCGCGCGGCGAAACTTCAGCAGGTTCAGCCCCGTGAACCGGCGCAGCGGCGTAATCAGCAACCCCGCGACAATCAACTTGAGCGCCGTTGCGCCATATTCACGTTCAAGCTCGTTGATCGGCTCGATCAGATAACGGCCCGACTGATTGAGGGCGAGCCAGAACTGCCACCCCACATAAATCGCAAACACGACATATATCGTCCACGCGGGAACGCGGCGCAGTGCGCCATTTACCTGACCAACAACATCCATCAGTAATTCGCGCGCAGGTCCATGCCAGCATAAAGGCCGGCCACTTCGTCATATCCGTTGAACATCAGGGTATCCTGGCGGGCGGCAAACAGCCCGCCGCCAATCAGCCGTTCGGTGGCTTGCGACCAGCGCGGGTGATCCACCTGCGGGTTCACATTACTATAGAAGCCGTATTCACGCGCATTGATCGCGTTCCATGTCGTGTAGGGCTGTTCATCTGTCAGGGTGATCCGCACGATGGATTTGATCGACTTGAAGCCGTATTTCCACGGCACCACCAACCGGATTGGCGCGCCGTTTTGTTTGGGCATCGGTTCACCGTAGATCCCCGTGGCCATCATCGTCAGCGGATGCATCGCCTCGTCAAGCCGCAGCCCCTCGCGGTAGGGGAAATCCAACACACCGCGGCGCACACCGGGCATATTGTCAGGCTGCACGGCTGTTTCAAAGGCTACATGGGTCGCACCGGCGCGCACACCGACCGCGTTCAGGATATCTGCCAGTTCAAACCCGTTCCACGGAACAACCATCGACCATGCCTCGACACAGCGCAGACGGTAGATGCGTTCTTCCTCGCGTAGCCCCGATGTCAGATCGGCAACCGAATAGGTGCCGGGGTTGTTGACAAGCCCGTCCACCTGAATTGTCCAGTTGGTCAGGTCCAGCGCGCTGGCGTTTTTAGACGGATCGTCCTTGCCGGTGCCAAATTCGTAATAGTTGTTGTAGCTCGTGATCTCTTCCCAGGTATTGGGCTTGAGTGCCGCTTGCGCGTCGGCGGCCCCGGCCACACCCAACGCCCCAAGACCCAAAGCGCCGGCCATGATCTGGCGACGGTTCAGAAACATCTGTTGCGGTGTCACATCTGCCGATGTCAGGTCATTTTTCCAGCGGTGGGCCATCTGCGTCTCCTTTGAGCTACTACTTTATTTAGACGAGCCTGCTCAAAAAGCACCCGAACTGTTTTCACGATGGCGTTGGGAATTGTAACGTTAGTAGTGGATGGAAAGCCACCGAAACACACGCCGCGCCAGCGATGCGGGGCCGACGATGATCAACTGCGGGTTTTCAAACACCGCTGGCGAGCGCCCCTCGATCCGGTGCCCACCCAGCAATGCCACAAAGCAGACCGCAAAGATCGCCAGCGCCACCGCCCAATGCAGCGACGCCAGAACCACGATCCAGACAAAGCCCGCAATGACCGGAACAAAGTCCAGTGCGATCGGCACCGATAGAAGCGCAAAATAGATCAACAGCACCACCAGAAACCCCGTCAGAACCAGCGCGCCAGACACACTATATATAAGAGCCAAAATCGCCCAGATCGCCAGAGGCTCGAATAACCAATGAATCTTGATGTTTGCTGGGTGTTTGTGACTTTCCTCGTAAAGATCGAGGATAGGATCAACCCTGCGCATTACGACACCAGATCGGACATCGGTTTGGACGACCCGTCAGACTGCACGATCCGCACGTGACTGCGCCGCATCTTGCGCGGTTCGGATACGCCAACGGAATGGGCGATGGTTTCGACATCCTTGATAATTCCTTTGGCATAATGTGCCACACGCACCCACTTTTCAGCGACGTCCAGACCGCGCTGGAATCGCGGGTCGTGGGTAGTGATCCCCGTTGGGCAGGTGTTCTTGTTGCATTTAAGCGCCTGAATGCAGCCAAGGCTGAACATGAAGCCGCGCGCCGATGTCACAAAATCGGCCCCCGCACACAATGCCCAAGCCACATCACCGGGATTGACCAGCTTGCCGCTGGCAATGATGCGAATACGGTCCTGCAATCCGGCGGCGTTGCGCAGATCAACAACTTGCGGCAAAGCCTCGCGGATCGACACGCCGACCAGATCAATCAGCGGCATCGGCGAGGCACCCGTGCCACCCTCGCCGCCATCAATGGTGATAAAATCGGGGGCGCTTTCGATCCCCCGCCCCATGATCGTATCAAAAAATTCCCGCATTGTGGTGGCGTCACCAAAAACCGTCTTGATGCCCGTGGGCAGCCCGCTCACATCACGCACATGGGCGATGAAATCCAGCAGGTCGTCCCAGTCATCCACTTCGACGTGGCGATTTGGTGAGATGCTGTCGCGCCCCACTGGAATGCCCCGGATCGCAGCAATTTCGGGCGTTACCTTTGCGCCGGGAAGAATACCACCCTTGCCCGGCTTGGCACCTTGGGCCAGCTTGATCTCGATCATCTTGACCTGATCATGAGCGGCGACAGCGCGCAGCTTGTCATCATCCAACCGCCCGTCAGCATCGCGCACACCGTATTTCGCAGTGCCCATCTGAAAAACGATGTCGCAACCGCCCTCAAGGTGAAAGGGGGACAACCCGCCCTCGCCCGTGCTCATCCAGATACCTGCCGCCTTGCTGCCGCGGCTTAGCGCCTGAACGGCAGGTTTCGAAATCGCGCCAAACGACATGCCCGAGAGGTTGAAGATAGACCCCGCCAGATAAGGTTGGCGCGCCCCCGCCCCGATCAGCATTGGGTCGGTGCTGGCATATTGATCATCCAGTGGTGGAAAGGCGGCATTCACGAAAATCGGCGTGCCGACAATACTCATGTTGCGGGTCGATCCGAATGCGACTGTGTTGCTTTCCCCCTTGGCCGCGCGGTCCACCCAGTCACGCTGTGCGCGGTTAAAGGGAAGTTCCTCGCGATCCATCGCAAAGAAATACTGGCGGAAGAACTCGCCCAGCTCGGAGAACAAATGCCGGAAGCGGCCGATCACCGGATAATTGCGCCGCACCGCATCGGCCCGCTGGGTCCGGTCGATCACGAACAAGACCACCGCCACCAGAATCGCAGATCCGACAACCACGATGAACAACATCGCCAGCGCTTGAATGACGTTAATCGTGAACTCGGAAAACATGCGCCGCCCCTTTGTGACACCCCGGTGTTGGGTCAATCATAGCCAACAGACGGGATTGAACCCAAATCGTCAATGATCCGACCAGGCACAAGAGGCAAGACGGACAGTTGTTACCCGATATGGTCTGGCCCAAGTAAAAAACGGCCCGGTTCACGGCCCGGCCGTTTTGCGTTCTCGTCACAGATATCACACGATCGATCAACCAAATGTGACTGGAAATCCTGCACAGCGCTGGCTTAGCGCGGGTTTCTGTTTCGTCAAATCCCATCGGCAGTTTTCCCCGCTGATCTGACAACGGTCTGCTGCGTAACCCTATTATTGCCACCACGGCAAGAACAACATTTTTGGGAGACAGACTCATGCTTCGTAGAACTTTCATTGCCGCGACTGCGGCAACCGCTCTCGCCACTGCCGCCTTCTCCGAAGGCCACTCGATGGATATCGTCGACACCGCGATCGGGGCCGGATCTTTCAACACGCTGGTTGCCGCTGTTCAGGCTGCTGGCCTTGAGGAAACTTTGCGCGGCGACGGCCCATTTACCGTTTTCGCCCCTACCGACGAAGCCTTTGCCGCCCTGCCCGAAGGCACCGTCGAAGGCTTGTTGGCGGACCCCGAGGCGCTGGCCGCGATCCTGACATATCACGTTGTCGCGGGCAAAGTTATGTCGGGCGACCTGTCCGACAACATGATGGCCACCACCGTGAACGGTGACGACATCATGGTGTCCATGATGGGCGGCGTGATGGTGAATGACGCCAATGTCGTAAGCGCCGACATCGAAGCCAGCAACGGCGTGATCCACGTCATCGACAAGGTGATCATGCCCGGGATGTAAAGCAGCCCGCAAGTTTCAGGGCCTCCGCCGCGTGCCGTGGCGGGGGCCCGTCTCATTCAGGCCGTGACACATCCGGAAACGCGAGCCTATACCATTGCATATCGGTCGGTCGCGCGCACTGCGGTCGCGCCATCCCGCATCACCAGTCGCGCTTCTTTGACGCTCAAGACCGGACGGGCTGTTTCGGAGTGCCGGATAGGCGACGATCGCGCGGCCATCGCCCGCATCAACCCATCCTCATCCCCCAGCCAATCCAGGGATTGTTTGCCAAGGAACAGTGTTTCACACGGCGCACCTTCGGCAAAGACGACCTCGTGCGCCTGCAACAGAATATGAACATATCGGATCAGGGTGCAGGGCGCGAAAGTCACCGTAGCATCATTGACCAACGACACCGCGGGCACCAAGACTTCGGATGAGCCAAAGTAAAGCTCAGCCAGTGGAGAACGCACCAACACACGATGCTGTTGCGACAATCGCAACGGTTGGTCGTTTCCGATTGATCCTTCTGCAAAACACACCGGCGTGTTTGTTCCATGCCCCAGCATATCCTGCCGTCCGACCCAACAGACCGGGCTGATCCCGTGATCAAGCGTTTGCACCGGATCGCCCGCCTCAAGTTCGCCCACCGCGCGTATGCCATTCGGGGTCAGCACACCGGTATCCGCGTCAAAGCAGACAAATTGGTGGGTGTAATTTGGATTCTGGTCGGTAACGTAAAAGCCCGGTTCCATCGACGGGTTGTAGTTGTCGCTATACCACTCCTCAAGATTGAAACCGGGGGTGTAGACGACCTGCGTCAAGTCACCGTTTTCGTCCAAACCTTCAAAAACGATCGCGCCACCACCACCCGGTGCCTCATCGCTGCGCACAACCTCGGCATCTTCGATATAGCCGCCGCCCGCACCCCCCCATGACACATCATAAGTATCGCCCACGCTAAATATCGTCGGGGTTGGGTCACCCGGATTTGTCGTTACAATCAGATCCATTGAGCTGGTAGGCGGATTGTCGAACGTCGATGTTCCGGGCCCCGAATTAACGTTGTCGCCCGTTGCGATGGCAAATTCATGGTCAGGCGGGGTATAGGTATATGGCACGGCAGGCTCCTTGATCAGAAACCTTTTCGCCTGCGCGTCAATAATACCGGCTTAACACGGGCCGGGAACTTCAAGCAGATTTAAGACAAACCATACGCAAAAGGCCCCGCAAGTTTATGCGAGGCCTTTGTTTTTCAGCAGCTAGTGAACCACTGCGTCATCGGGTTTTGGGCGGTTCGACCCTGCCACGCGGTCCCCGACAATCAACCCGTCAGCACCTGCGCTGACCGGCACCGTATCGCCATCAAGCACATCACCGGCAAGGATCATCTCGGCCAGTTGATCCTGCAACGCGCGCTGGATCACCCGCTTGAGCGGACGCGCCCCAAACACCGGATCATAACCTTCGTCAGCGAGCCACTTGCGTGCCCCTTCGTCCAGATCAAGCATGATCTTGCGCCCCGCCAGACGTTTCTCCAAACGTCCAAGCTGAATATCGACGATGCCGTTCATGTCCGCGCGGGCCAGACGATCAAAGATGATCGTTTCATCCAGTCGGTTCAGGAACTCGGGGCGGAAATGGGCGCGCACGGCGTCCATCACATCGCGCTTGGCCTCGGCCATATCGCCACCATCGGGAAGCTGGCTCAGGGCCTGCGCCCCAAGGTTGGATGTCAGCACGATCAGCGTCTGCTTGAAATCGACAGTGCGGCCCTGACCATCGGTCAGCACACCATCATCAAGCACCTGCAACAGCACGTTGAACACATCAGGGTGGGCTTTTTCGACTTCATCAAACAGCACCACCTGATAAGGACGGCGGCGCACGGCTTCGGTCAACACCCCGCCTTCGTCATAGCCAACATACCCGGGAGGCGCACCGATCAAACGCGACACGGCGTGTTTCTCCATGAATTCCGACATGTCGATCCGCACCATTGCGTTGTCGTCGTCAAACAGGAACTCCGCCACGGCCTTGGTCAACTCGGTTTTCCCGACGCCAGTCGGCCCGAGGAACAGGAAACTGCCCAGCGGGCGCCCCTCGTCGTTCAAACCAGCCCGGGCGCGGCGCACGGCATTGGCCACCGCCTTGACGGCGCTGTCCTGACCAATGACGCGTTTGTGCAATCCGTCTTCCATACGCAGCAGTTTTTCGCGTTCGCCTTCCAGCATCTTTGACACGGGCACGCCGGTCCAACGTTCGACCACGCTGGCGATCTGTTCGGGGCGCACGGCTTCTTCGACCATCAAATCAGTCTCGCCGCCTTCCGCCTCACCGATCTGCTTTTCCAGTTTGGGGATGACGCCGTAAGACAATTCGCCCGCCTTTTGCAGATTGCCCTCGCGCTTGGCGATATCCAGCTCGGCCCGGGCACGATCAAGCTGTTCTTTCAAGCCGCGCGCGCCTTCCAGCTTGTCACGTTCGGCCTGCCATTTGACCGTCATCGCATCCGAGCGATCCACAAGATCACCCAACTCCTTCTCAAGCGTTTCAAGACGGTCCTTGCTGGCCGCATCGTCTTCTTTTTTCAGCGCTTCGGCTTCGATCTGAAGCTGCAGGATCTGGCGGTCAAGCGCATCAAGCTCTTCGGGCTTGCTGTCGACTTCCATACGCAAACGGCTCGCCGCCTCGTCCACAAGGTCGATTGCCTTATCGGGCAGGAACCGGTCCGTGATATAGCGGTGCGACAGGGTTGCCGCCGCGACCAGCGCGCTATCGCTGATCCGCACACCGTGGTGCAGTTCATATTTTTCCTTGATGCCACGCAGGATCGACACCGTATCTTCAACGGTGGGTTCTTCGACCACAAGCGGCTGGAAACGGCGCGCAAGGGCCGCGTCCTTTTCCACGTATTTGCGATACTCATCGAGGGTCGTCGCACCGATACAGTGCAATTCACCGCGGGCCAGCGCAGGTTTGATCAGATTGGCGGCATCCATCGCACCATCCGATTTGCCTGCCCCCACAAGGGTGTGCATTTCGTCGATGAACAGGATGATTTCGCCCGCCGCATCTGTGACTTCGTTCAAGACCGCCTTGAGGCGTTCTTCAAATTCGCCTCGGTATTTCGCACCGGCAATCAACGCGCCCATATCCAGCGCCATCAGTTTCTTGTTGCGCAGGGACTCGGGCACGTCGCCGTTGACGATCCGCAGGGCCAACCCTTCGGCGATGGCTGTTTTACCCACGCCGGGTTCACCGATCAGAACGGGGTTATTCTTGGTGCGGCGTGACAAGACCTGCATGGAGCGGCGAATTTCCTCGTCCCGTCCAATGATCGGATCGATCTTGCCTTGTTCGGCGGCTTCGGTCAGGTCGCGCGCATATTTCTTGAGCGCGTCATAGCTGTCCTCGGCGCTTGCGCTGTCAGCTGTGCGGCCCTTGCGGATATCATTGATGGTCGCATTCAGGGATTGGGCATTGACGCCCCCGGCATCCAACGCATCCTTGGCCTTGGATTTGACCATCGCCAGCGCCATCAGGATACGCTCGACAGGAACAAAACTATCGCCAGCCTTGGTGGCAATCTTTTCGGCCTCGTCCAGCACCTTGCCGGTCGCGCTGTCCAGATAGACCTGCCCGGCGTCACCTGTGACCTTGGTCAATTTTCCGACGGCAAGATCAACCTGCTCAAGCACGCGCTTGGCATTCCCACCCGAGCGATCAATCAGGTTGGCCGCAAGCCCCTGTTCGTCGTCAAGCAGCGCCTTGAGGAGGTGTTCGGGCGAAAGCCGCTGATGGCTTTCGCGCATTGCAATCGTTTGGGCCGCCTGCACAAAACCGCGCGACCGTTCGGTGAATTTTTCCAAATTCATTTCGTTCTCCTTATCAAGCGCCCGGATCATTGGGTGCCCGCGATCGCAGCACACCCCTTTATGGGCCTTGCACAAAAGATGGGGTCACAGCGGCGTTACTTCAAGCATCCGCACTGAAATTGACGGCGCACCGCGCGGGCGACTTGACAGGCCACGCCCTGCGCCCCATCACCGCCCGAACATGCCAGCAGGAGAGCCCGATGCCACAGCCCGCCGATGACCGCCTGATTGTCGCCCTTGATGTTCCAAACGCAATCGCCGGACTGGAACTGGCCGAACAGATCGGTGATGCGGTGTCGTTCTACAAGATCGGGTTGGGGATGCTGACGGGGGGCGGGCTGGCCCTTGCCAACGAATTGAAGGACGAGCACGGCAAGCGCATCTTTCTCGACATGAAGCTGTTTGATATCGGCGCCACCGTTGAAGCCGCCGTGCGTGGCCTTGCCCAGTTCAACCACGATTTCCTGACGGTGCATGGCGACCCGCATGTGGTGCGCGCCGCCGCCACGGGCAAAGCAGGGTCGGACATGAAAATTCTGGCCGTTACCATCCTGACATCGCTGGATCGCGCCGATCTGGATGCCTCCTGCATCAAACCCGGCAGTATTACCGATCTGGTGCTGGAACGCGCCGGGCTGGCCCTGACCAACGGGGCCGACGGGGTGATCGCCTCGCCACAAGAAGCGGCCTTGATCCGCGCCCTCCCCGAAGCCGAGGGCAAGTTGATCGTGACCCCTGGCGTGCGCCCCGCCGGTGCCGATCTGGGTGATCAGAAGCGGGTGACGACCCCCGCGCAGGCCATCGCCAACGGCGCGGATCACGTGGTTGTCGGGCGGCCCATCTGGCAAGCCACAAACCCCCGCATCGCTGCGCAATCCATCACCGCCGAATTGCGTTCGCCACAGGCCGCGCGGCCCAACGCCTAAGGTCTTAGCCCTGCTCGTCCGTGTCCTGCGGCTTGGGCTTGGTGAACGGATAGATGAACTGCCGCCAGTATCCGCGCGGGACCGTGTTGCCAACCACACCATAGTTTTCCGGCCATTCCGTTTCGGGCAGGTGATGCGTGCCAAACAGCCAGTCATAGATCGGGAAATGGCTGGCATAGTTGATATCAATCGCCGCTCGGTCACTGCCGTGGTGCCAATGATGAAAGCGCGGCGTGACAAAGAACCGTTCAACAAACCCCAGCTTCCAGCCGATATTGGCGTGGATGAAACTGGAATAGAAATAGACGATCAAAAGATAAGCCTGAATCGCCACCGGATCAAAGCCAAGCGTAAACATCGGCACCGCTGTCAGACTGCGCAGCACGGCAATTTCAATCAGATGCATCCGCGCGCCTGCCAGCCAGTCCATCTTTTTTGTCGAATGATGGATCGCGTGGAACCGCCACAAGACCGGGAACGTGTGAAAGGCGCGGTGCACCCAGTATTGCACGAAATCCGTCGCCGCCATGATAATCGCAACTTGCATCCAGAACGGCAGATTGACGATATGGATGCGGACATCGTCCAGCGGGACTTGTGCATTCACATAGTTGGACGGCGCCAGCGTGATGAACCCCAGAACCTGCACCAACATCGAACTGACAAGGTAGTAAAACATGTCCTCCTGCCATTCTGCGCGAAACACGGTCTGTTCGCCGCGCGCCGGGAAAAACCGTTCCAGCGGGACAAACAGGAAGCCGACAAGCAGGACGTTGATGATGAAGTAGTCCAGACCGAAATAGAAACTTTGCGGCACGTCACTGGCGTGCTGCGGTTGTGTGGTCGCCATTAGGGACGCCACAACCGACACGGCCAAGGCCGTCCATCCCAATGACTTGCGGCTACTGAGGATCAGGCTCAGGAGCGATAGCGCGTAGCCAGCCAGCAGCACGAACCGCAGGGCGGCCGTGACGATGCCACTGTCTTGAATGAACGCGATTTCGGGGTATGAAAATGTCTCGGGAAACCAGCGCAGCAGGACGATCAGAAGGCCAGCGATAGATGCCAGAAGTGCGAGTGACCCCGACAGCCAGCCACTACCAAGCGGGCGTTGGTCACGTGGGGTTTCAAGCTGTTGAATGACCTTGCGCAATACCTTCATCTCAAAGTCCCCGTGCGCGGTCTAATCGTTAATATCGCGATCCCAGATTTTCACCTGCCCGTGGCGGATACCGAAAATCTTGCGCAGGGCGATAAACGACACCAGTGAAAATGCGGCAAACACCAGCAACGCCCAGGGCAGGGTCAACCCGCCCAGACCCAGCAACAGGATCGCTCCGACAAAGGCCGCCCCCGCCGCAAAGCCCAGAAAGATATAACCGGGAATGACAACTTCAAGAATGGCCAGCACAACGGCTGCTGACATCCAGACCCACCAGACTGACCAGAGTTCCATGATTAACGCCCTTTCAACATTTTGAAGGCATCGCCAAACGCCTCAAGTGCATTGGCGGGCACAAGGATCGTGTTGCTGCCATTGCCTTCGCCCAGCTTGTTCAGTGCTTCGACCTGTTTCAGGGCAACCTGATACTGCGCGGCTTCAAGGCCGTTGGCGGCAATTGCTTCGGCCACAACACCTGTCGCATAGGCTTCGGCATCCGCGGCGATCCGGCGGGCCTTGGCGATTTGCTCGGCGGCGTAAAGTTCAGCGTCAGCCGACAGTTCCACGGCGCGCTTTTTACCCTCGGCCTCGGTCACCTGGGCGCGGCGGGCCCGTTCGGCGTTCAGCTGCTGCAACATCGCAGCACGGGTGGCGGCATCAAGGTTCACGTCCAGAATTTCAGCGCGGGTCACTTCGATCCCCCAGTCATCCACCTGCGCGGCAAGCTGATCCTGAATGGCCAGGATCAGGCCCGTGCGGTTGGCCTGCACCTGATCCAGTTCCATCTTGCCGATCTCTGAGCGCACGATACCGGCCACAGTCGTGGAAATCGCCCCGTCGACGTCGCGAATACGATAAACGGTCTTTTCAGGCTCAATGATGCGGTAAAACACCGATGTTTCCACCTGCACCAGCACGTTGTCGCTTGTGATCGCGTCCTGGCTCATCACCGGAAGTTGGCGCTCAAGCACAGAGATCTTATGGGCCACGCGGTCCAGAAACGGCACGATAAAGTTGATACCGGGCCCAAGCACGGACCGCAGACGCCCGAACCGTTCCACAACGAACTTTTCCGACTGCGGGACGATGCGCACACCGACCAGAATACAAACGATAATAAATGCAGCGAGCAATAGCAGCAGAATATTCCCGCCCACAAATTGCGTAATGATTTGTTCAAAATCCATGATGCGTTCCCTATTCAGCTTTGCTTTCAAATAGGGCGTGCGGGTATGAAATAGAAGCCGGAAACGCACTGTTTACAGCCAATCCGTGCGGTGTGTTGCCCGCAAGACTCGCGTGTATATCAATTGCAGTGGTGTCTGGTCAGGCGTAAACAGGGCTATGCCTGCACTATGTCGCGATTGTCTGGCCACGTTTGACGCTGGTGCCCGCTGCCCGACTTGCCGCAGCCCCCGCATCACTGCGCACCCGGAATTGTTTGACCTGACCATCGCGCATATGGATTGCGATGCGTTTTACGCCAGCGTCGAAAAGCGTGATCACCCCGAGCTCGAGGGCAGGCCCGTGATCATCGGTGGCGGGCGGCGCGGCGTTGTCAGCACCGCCTGCTATGTGGCGCGGATTAAAGGCGTGAAATCCGCGATGCCGATGTTTCAAGCGCTGAAACTTTGCCCCGAAGCGGTGGTCGTGCGGGGCCGGATGGAGCGCTACGTCGAAGTTTCCCGCCAAGTGCGCGCCCTCATGGACGAGCTAACGCCCATCGTCGAACCGCTATCGCTGGACGAAGCGTTCATGGATCTGTCCGGCACGCAACGTTTGCACGGCGCGCCGCCTGCGGTGATGCTGGCACAGCTGACCAAACGGATGCGCGATGAAATCGGGATCACGGGGTCCATCGGTCTGTCTCACAACAAATTTCTGGCCAAGGTCGCCAGCGATCTGGACAAACCGCGCGGCTTTTCGGTGATCGGTGCGGCTGAAACCACTGAATTCCTGCGCCACAAGCCCGTTCGGCTGATCTGGGGGATCGGCCCTGCCGCCCAAGCCTCGCTTGATACGGCCGGTATCCGCACATTCAACGACCTGCTGCGCTGGGACCGGCGCGATCTGTCAGACCGCTTTGGCGGGATGGGCGAACGGCTTTGGCACCTTGCGCGGGGGCAAGATGCGCGCCGCGTCAGCAGCCACACGCCGGTCAAGGGGCTGTCGAATGAAACCACGTTTTTCGACGATACCAGCGATCCCGACATCCTTGATGGCCACATCTGGCGGCTTTCGGAAAAAGTCAGTGGACGGGCCAAGGCGCAAGACAAGGCGGGCCGCGTTGTAACGCTGAAACTGAAGCGGTCCAACCACACCAGCCTGACCCGCCGCCTGAGCCTGCATCAGCCCACCCAACTGGCCGACACAATCTACCGCACCGCGCGCGGGCTGTTTGATCAGGTGGGAGATAAGGGGCCATACCGCTTGCTGGGTGTCGGGATCAGCGATCTGGTGGCAGCCACAGACGCCGACCGCGAAGGTGACCTGCTTGACCCCGAAGCTGGCAAACGCGCCAAAGCCGAAGAAGCCGCCGACACGATCCGCAGGAAATTCGGCAAAGATGCGATCCTGAAAGGGCGGGCGCTGCGGTAACGCGGGTCGAGACCCGCCTTACTCTGCCGCCACCCGCAGATCACCCGCTTCGCCAATCGCGGCGAGTTCGGCAACAACTCCATCCAGCGCTGTCTTGAAGGCTGCAAAGTTGCCATTCGGGCGCACGGACTGTTCATCCATATACAGTGCCCGGTCGATTTCGACCTGCACCGCGTGCTGGCGCCGCGAAGGGCGACCGTAGTGTTGCGTGATATAGGCACCAGCAAAGGGCATGTTGCGTGCGACTTTAAAGCCCGCGCTGGCAAAGGCGGCTTCGACCCTTTCAACCACTGATCCGGCGGCGGCGGCACCAAACCGGTCACCCAGAACCACATCGGGGCGCGCACTGCCCGCAGGGCTGACGCTTTCAATGGCTTCATGGGGCATGGAATGACAGTCAATCAGGATCGCTTCTCCGAACGCGCCGTGGGCCTGATCAAGCAGGGTCTGCAACTGATCGTGATAGGGACGCCAATGATCGGTGATCCGCATATGCGCTTCGGCGAGGCTGATCTTGCCGCGCATGATCGCCCGCCCGTTTGACACGACCCGCGGGATCACGCCCAAACCGCTGGCAATCCGCGGATTATGGGCCGCGCGGCGAATACCGTCGATCAGGGCCGGGTCAAATTCTTCGGGGGCGCGGTTCAGATCGACATAGGCGCGCGGTGCACCCGCCAATAGCAGTGGCGCGCCGTGGCGGGGCGCCGCATCAAACAACTGATCGACAAACGCATCCTCTGACGAGCGAATCTGCTGCGCATCAAGGACAGCACGGCGCAAAAACGCGGTCGGGTAGTCACGCCCGGAATGGGGCGAAGCAAAAACCACGCTGGTAGTGCGCTGCACGGGCGACACGAGACTGAATGACGGTTCTGACATCAACGCTCCTTTGTCACAAACGATAGCGCATAAGAATAGGTTTCCAAAAGCCCTTGATCACCTGTCCGACTCCTTTTATAGACCGCACACCTGACGCGGTTTGCCCGCGTCCTGTTTCGTTATGGACTGGGCAAATTGTTAAGGGATCATGGGCGCTTAGCTCAGCGGTAGAGCACTTCGTTGACATCGAAGGGGTCACAAGTTCGAACCTTGTAGTGCCCACCATGAATTTTAACGGCCCCTTAGACCGGGTCAAAATGTAACCAAGGCGCCCCGACCGCGCCGCGAAAGAGGAGACGACCAATGAAGGTTCGCAACTCACTCCGCTCGCTCAAGCAGCGTCATCGCGATTGCCGCGTCGTGCGCCGTAAGGGCCGCGTCTATGTAATCAACAAGACGCAGCGCCGCTTTAAGGCCCGTCAGGGCTAAGCGGACACCGCTTGACACAGATCAGGGCCGCATCCGGAGACGGGGGCGGCCTTTTTCTTTGGCAGGACCGGCACAAATCAGATGTGCTCGTCCCGATAAGGCAGATCATCCAACGACACGTTCATGAAGTCTGGTTCCGGCGTTTGCAAAAATTGCACGACCTGAACCGTCCTGCGGTTTTCCAGCACGGCTTTCACGGCGCGGTGCATGCCATCCATCAACCGTCCTTCACTGCACAAAATCAGCGGATGCGCCAAATCACAGGCCTGCACCAGCGCCATATGTGCAGCGATTGCTTTTGGGGTCGGGATCATCGTCTGGTCCTTGAACCACCAGTTCTCATACAATTCGGCAATATCCGACAACGGGATCGTATGCGGCGCGATCCCGCGGGCAAGCCGCACAAGACGGTGGATATCCCAGATCAGCGTGTCGCTGCCAACCTGCCTGCAATGATACTGTGTTCTCATGATGCCGATTATGGGCGCAAGCTATGGTCGCGTAAATGCGCCGACTGGACAACCATGTGCGGGTTTTCCAGACTTTGCAGTCTTGGTGCTAGCCAGCCTGACTCTGTGGCATTAACCTATGCGCGATAGCCCAACCAAAGGACAAATTTCATGCCCAGACATATTTTCAAATTCGCCGCAGGCTTGATATTCGCGGCCGCGCTGCCCGCCGCCGCACAGGAAAACCTCTGTGGTGGAACCGGCGACAACGGTCAGTGGATCGGCGGGGATGCCATAAACTCTGACATCACAACCGCCCCCGACTATATGGAACAAATGGCGCTTGTGCTGCTACGCAACGAATATGTGTCACTGTTCACCGTCAGCGCAGGCACCGAAGTCCGGATCGAGGCCGCAGGCCGTGGCAACGGCGATACGATCATTGATGTGCGCAACGAAACCGGCGAAATTATCCTGTCGGATGACGATTCCGGCGGCATGGGGGCGTCGCGCGGCGAATTGTTCCTTGATCCGGGTACTTACTGCGTATCGATGAGCAGCTATGATGGTTCGCCCCTCACTGGGTTTGTGCGTGTCGGACGCATGGAACATGAAGCCCTGACACAGGGGTTCGACAGCGAACCGATGATGGGTGGCGAAGCCTGCACCGCCGATACCCCCGCGATGGACCTGAGTGGCGATGTGGTTGCCCAAGATATCACGGCAATCAACACGATCGACGGCACGCCATTTTACCGCTTTACCCTTGCCGTGGACGCGCCCATCACGCTGACGGCGGAAAACCCCGATGCCGATCCGGTGCTGACCCTTTATGACAATGACGGCAACCTTTTGGCTGAAAACGATGATTTCGACGGGCTGAATTCGCGCATTGATATGCAAACCGCCCTGCCCGCAGGCACCTATTGCGTTGGCCTGCGCGCCTTGTCGGACGCATTTCAACCGGTCACACTGACGATCAAGGGTTATGACGCCGCAGAGGTTCTGAACACCCTTTACGCCCGCGGCGAGGCGAGCCCGCCCCTTGATGGCAGCTATCCTGTGACCAGCCTTGGCGTAATCGCCAGCCGCATCCGTCAGGACGCCCAGGTCACCGGCGAAACATCCTGGTTCGCGGTCGAGGTCGAAGAAGCGGGCCTGCTTTTGATCGAGGCAATTGCCCAAGGTAACGGCGACCCCGTGCTGGTGCTGTTCGACGATCTGGGCCGTGAAATCGCCTATAACGACGATTTCGGAAGCGGCCTTGATAGCCAGGTCACAGCCCGCGTGCAGCGCGGCACCTATATGATCGGCGTGCGCCAACTTGACGAAACTGTCCAGGGGTTCATCCGTATCCTTGCGGAACGCTTCGTCCCCGCGCAGTAAAGCCGTGGTTCGGAAAATAGCCCCGTCTCCAGTTTTGGGGGCGGGTTTTTTCTATGCCAGACTTTTGCGCATTACCGTCCAGTGCGCACCGGTTTGATTGGGCACGGTCCGCAAGTCTTGCCAGTTTCGCCGCAAAAGTAGTCCGCGCGCGCTTTGGGTTGTGGTGTGAACCTGTCCGAATCCCTGATCCCGCGCGATTCCCTCGATTGCGGCACCAAGTGCGGACGCCAAACCGCCCCCACGCATATCGGGGGCAACGCATAGCCCGATCAACCACGGGACTTCATCGTCCAACTTACCAAACGAATTTGCGGAAAGGGTTGCGGTACCAGTTATCCGCGTGCCGTGCAAAGCAACTACCGCAATTGGCAGCCCGGAGTGCCGTATGCGCCGCACAAGATCACTAACTGCGTCACCGGCCCCAACCGCGCCATAGTGTTGCGGCCAAGTGTGCGCCAAAAGGCGGGCTGTATCAGCGGCAAATTCGGGAACATCCGCAAGCAGACGGATGTCAGGTGTCACTGCCGCTCGATCCGGATACCAAAGCTATCGGCAAGCAGTTGCACCGCTGTCGCCCGATCAAGATACCCCGTGACACCTAGCCCCGCGTTCTCCTGATAGGCACGCAGCGCCGTGCGGGTATCCGCGTCAAATTCGCCATCTACAACGCCGGGGTTCAGGCCCATTTCGCGCAATCGCAATTCGACAAGCTGGGCGCGAATTTGCGGCAGGCCCAACGCTTCTTCCTGCGCACGGGCAGCATCAATGGCTGCCGTGTCCTCAGCAGGTTCGGTCAGTTCGGCAATGCGCGCTTCGGCCTCTGCCTTGAACGCCCCCTCGGGATAGGCAGCAAGGTAGGCTTGAAAGCCCGCAAGTGTTTCGGTTGCAAGGGCGCGATCCCACGCCGCACGGTCAAGGGCAGTTGCCGCGGCTTCACGCTCGCCTACTATGGCGGCCAAACGCTGACGGGCAAGGGCAGCAAACTGCCCCTCGGGGTAGCGCCCCAGATAGGCGCGGTAGCCCGGTTCATCGCCGCGCCCGCCCGTTTCATCCCAAAACGCACGATCAAGGCGCGCCTGCGCAAGACGCTCGCGCTCTGCCTCGGCGGCCAATTCAGCGGCGCGGCGTTCGGCCTGCGCGTCCAGTCGGCTGATCTGTTCCGTGGTCAGATATGAGGTCTGCGGATAGCCGTTTTCTTGCTGCCAGTTGCGAATTGCGCCGCGTGAAATGGGGCCGAAAATCCCATCGACGCCGCGCGTATTGAAATCAAGCGCGGTCAGATCGCGCTGGATTTCGCGGCGGGCATCGCGGGACAGATGTAACTCTTCCTCGATCAAACGATCCGCCCGGTTGGGTTCGGCAAGGATTTCAGCGATCGTGGTTTCTGCTGCTTCGATGTAATTTCCGTCGGGGAAACGGCGCAGATATGCGCGGTAGGCATCGACCGTATCAAGGGCGGTTGTCTCTTCCCACAAGGCATCCTCGACGCTGGTATCAACCACGGGCGTGCCAAGCGGATCAGCAGGTTCGACCGTGACTTCGGATGGCATGAACGGCCATGTCGCTGGCAGGTATCCCGCAGCGCGCACCCGCGGGTTCGCCGCGATCAACACTGCCAGATCAGCCTCGGGGGCGGACAGCTCTTCGGCCAGGAATGCCGCGGCGTCGGCCGGTGCTGCACGCAAAACCGTCACGCCCTGGGGAATGTCCAGCACCCCGATCGCGGCGCGTAGATACGCATCACCGGTTTCGGTGCCGTCATCTGCCTCGGCCCCGATCATCAAGACAGCGCGCCCCTGCGCACTTGCCAGAATGCGCAGCACGCTTTCGACCGAGACCGCCTTGTCGCCCAGCGACAAAAGCGTTGGCGTTTCCGCATCAGCGGTCAACAACCATGTGCGGGAGCCATCGGTCACAAAACGGCCCGACATCACCACCACGAGCCGCTCTGCGTCCTCGGCCTCGGCCACAAAATCGTTTAGCGCCGCAAGCGTGGTATCGGCCCGCCCGTTCGCAAGCGAAGTCACGTCAAACCCAAGCGTCTCAAGCCCTTGGGCCGCCACGACAACATCGTCAGCCCGCGACAGACGGCCCAGCCGTTCATAGCGCTCCACGCCCAGAACAAGGGCCGCGTCCTCGGCCATCGCCCCAAGGGGCAGCGCGGCCAGAATCGTCGTAATCAAAAGATGGCGCATAGCTCGTCCTTTCGCGTCGGATATTGGGTAGCACGCATTAGCTCAGGCTACGCCCGTGACCGATTGTTATACAATAACCCCGCGCCTATCCCTCGCGCAGATGTTCAGGCAAAACACGGTTGGGTTTCTTGGCATAGCCGATTTCCTCGGCGTGGCGCGCAAGCCAGAAGAACGCCACAATCCCCACGGCAGCCCCGGCAAATGCCAGCAAAATGGCCGTGACCAAATGCGCCGCACTTTCATCACCAGCCGTCAGCGCAAGATAGCCGAACGACCAGAATCCGCCCCACGCGACAACGTTCAAGATTGCAACAAGCTTGGCCATAATAGGCTCTCCTTCAATGCTTGCGCCGATTGTGAGGTAGGGGCGCACCTGACGTCAAACGGGTTTATCGTAACCGACGTTATTTGACCTGTTTCGGCGAATTTGTGCTAAACAGGCGCGATGGACCCGATTTCAATCACCTATTATGCCGTGGTTTGCGGTTGCCTTGGCATGGCCGCGCCGCGTCTTGGCGGGCTTGTGCCACGGCTGGCCGTTGGCGCGGGAATTGGTGTGATCGCCGCGATTGCGCTGCCCGTTTTGCGTGGCATGATCGGCACCACCTACTAGCGCGCCTTCGCGACTCCGCCTATGCAGGGCGCGAACACCAACAAGGGGTCAGCCATGCATCTGTGGGTCCGCGCCGAACAACGTGACAATGAACAACGGGTCGGGTTGATGCCCGACGGAGCGGCACAGCTGATCGCGGCCGGATTGCACGTTACCGTCGAAGACAGCGCGACACGGATCATTCCAACGGACGCTTATCGCGCGGCCGGATGCACGATCGCGCCCGAGGGTTCGTGGCCCGGCGCACCCACCGAGGCGGTTATTTTCGGCCTCAAGGAACTGCCCGAAGATGACGCGCCCCTGACACATCGCCACATCATGTTCGGCCATGCCTATAAGGGGCAACCCAGCGGGCGTGTGCTGCTGGACCGGTTCAAGATGGGGGGCGGCACACTTTATGACCTGGAATACCTGACTGATGAAAACGGGCGGCGCGTGGCCGCCTTTGGCTACTGGGCGGGCTATGCGGGAGCGGCGGTGTCGCTGATGTGTCTGACGGCGCGGCGCAATGGCAACCTGCAAGGACCGGTCAGCGCCTATCCAACGGCACAGGCCATGCGCGACGACCTGCGCGCGCAACTGGACGGCACCCCGACCAGCGCGCTGATCATCGGCGCATTGGGGCGCGTTGGCACCGGTGCGGCAGATCTGTGCCGCGCGATGGGCGTGACGGTGACCCTGTGGGACATGGCCGAAACCGCAGGCGGCGGCCCTTTCCCACAAGTCATGCAGCACGACCTGTTTTTCAATTGCATCCTTGCGCGACCCGGCACGCCTGTATTCGTGCCCGCCGATGCTGGCACACAACCGCGCAAACTGCGCGTCATCGGTGATATCGCCTGCGATCCCGACAGCGATTTTTCACCCGTCAAAGTTTATGACCGCGCGACCACTTGGGCTGCACCCGCGCTGCGCGTGCATGATGCGCCGCCGCTGGATGTGATGGCGATCGACAACCTGCCGTCCCTCATGCCGCTGGAAAGCGCACAGGATTTCGCAGCGCAGCTTTTACCACATCTCAGGACGCTGGGAAAAATCGACACAGGTGTCTGGGGCCGTGCCCGCGCAACCTTTGCCGATCACGTTTAGTAAAGATCGTCCTCGGCATCGCTTGCGGAAATCCCCAGGGCATCAAGCCCATTCTCAAGATGATCCGCCAAATGAGGCGATCCCTTCAGATAGGTCTGGGTCGGCGTTGTCGCCTCGCTCGCGGCAGTGTCGATGGCCTCCTCAAGCTCCTCTGGCTCGAAGCTGCCGCGCCCGATCCACATAAGGGCGACAAGGCTGAACTTTTCCTCGTCCCGCAGGTTGGACACGAATGCGTCGAACTCACGCTCTCCTCGGGGCATGTCGCGCGCAAGGATAATCACCTCGGCAATTTTGTCGGTGCTAATTTTCAACATCGCGCGGATCCTTTCGGGGGGTTGCAGCTAAACGACCATGCCGTTCCTACCCTACACCCGCTTTGATCTGGCGCAAGCTTAGCGCGCACCAAATATCCGGTAATAAAGCCAGTCCGGCAAAAACTGACTACCGCGAAACAGTAGTGAAAACAGGCCGGGAAAGCTCTTCTTGAACCCGTCACTGTTCATGTGATCAAACATTTCATGTGCGGCCTGTTCCGGCTCCATGATGAACGGCATCTTGAAATCGTTTTTATCGGTCAGCTGCGTCCTGATAAATCCGGGGTTGGCGACTTGCACGGTCACACCCGTCTTGCGCAGATCGGCATACATGCATTCCGCCAATGACATGGTCGCGGCCTTGGATGCGGTATAGCCGATTGATCCGGGCAAACCGCGAAATCCGGTGAGCGACGACGTGACAACAATATGGCCCGCATCACGTTCCACGAACTGCGGCACGACCTGCCCCAGGACCCGCATGAACCCGGTAAAGTTGATATCGGCCATCGCGACCGCCTGTTCAGCGTTCCACTGATCGGCACCAAATGGCCAGTAAACTCCCGCCAACAGCACGACACCATCGATTTGTCCGATCGCCTTGGCCGCGTCGCGAACGCTGTCATGATCGGCAATATCGACAGTCTGCACATGCGATTTACCCGGCAAGGTGGCGGCGACCGCGCGCAGCTTGTCACGCGACCGGGCCGACAGGATCACCTCGGCACCAGCGCGGCTCATCACTTGAGCCAGGGCGGCCCCCAACCCGTCACTTGCGCCGACCAACCAATAGCGTTTTCCTTGCCACTCTCGCACGTTCTATCCTTTGTTTCAGGCCGCTTTGGGCCGCATCGTCGCAACCAGTTCAGCCACCTTGATCCCGTATTTACGAAACTGGCTGCGGTTCATGATGGTTCCATTCGCCGTCAGATACATCCAGTCGACGGTATCAAGCACGTGCCCGCCAGCCTCGTCTGCCAACTTGATGCGGTAGTTCAAGACAACGCTGTTGCCGGCCTGCTGACCATGACCCGTGCCAACGACATCGGGTGCTGTGGCCTTGATCGACCCGTCATTACCAACGGTCAGCGTCCATTCGCGATTTTGGACCGTGCCGCTATCATATGCAAAGGTTTCGACCATGCGGCCGACATTGCCTTGCCAGCTTGCCTCGAAATCCGCGACGAACCGCGATGTGACCCGCCCGGTCGGGCCATAGATCACGCCTTCACATTGGATCGGGCCATTCAGATGTTCGCGAAGACTGAACGCGGGGCCGGCGGCGGCGTAGTCTTCGGGGCGCTGCGCCTGAAAGGAAAAGCGGCGTTGGATCAACAGGGTCGCGATGATCGTCAAAGCAATTCCCGCAAGCAAAGAGAGAAAGATTGTCATACCTTAATCCTCGAGTTTGGTGGCGAGCAAAAGCGCGATTGCCACTAGTTTCAGAACCGACGGCACAAGCGCATAGAGCACCGTCAACATCATCAGGGCCTGTTCGGGCTGATTGACCGCCGCGACGGCAAAGCCGGATCTTTCCAGCAGCGGCAGCAACAACACAGCCGCAAAGGCCAGGGTGAATTTCGACACCAGCGACCACAGGCCAAACCCCTGCCCGCCGTTGGGAGAGATCGTCGCCAGGCGTCGTGCGAACATGGCGGGCAGCAGTGTCAGATCCGCGCCGATTGTCGCGCCCGATGCGATGCAGATCACGGCAAAGGCAGTTGTATCGCCCTGCCCCAGAGTCAGCGTCACACCAAATGACGCCACCGCCAGAACCATCGCCGCCAGCAGCACGGGTTTTTCACCATAGCGGCGTGCAAGCGCGCTCCAGATCGGGGCCGAAAGGGCAGCGGCAAGAAAGAACAGCACCAGCAACGGCCCTTCCCATCCCGGTGCGCCAAGGCGGCTTTCGACGTAGAACAGGAACAGCGTCGAGGACACGGCCAGCGGCGTCGCATTGACAAGCGCAAGGATCAGCAACCGGCGCGCCAATGGGTCACCCAGAATATCGCCCACCGGACTGGGTGGCTGATCGACCCGCGCGCCTGTCCATTCAGGCCACATGAACAGGGCCGCGACCAAAGTGGCGGCGGCAAAACCCCATGCAAAGGTGGCGAACGGCGCAGCGCTGACACCCATCAGAACGGTCGGCGCAACGGCAGCCAGACACACACCCAGCAACGCCCCGCTTTCGCGCCATGCTGCAAGCCGCACATGGCCCTTGGCCTCATCGCCAACCTTGGCGATGCCCTGGGCATAGAAATTGATCGTCAAAAAGCTGAATGCGGTGAACAACCCCGTGATCGCGAGGCCAAACCACCAGACTGGATCAATCGGCGGGGCCACGGCGAACAGGCCCAACATTGACGCGGCCAATACAGCCGCACCGATGCTGACAGCCAGGGCGCGTCCCTTGCGCAAACGCTCGCTGATCCAGCCCAGCACCGGGTCTTGCACCACGTCAAACAGGCGCAGCCCGAACAAGACCGCGCCCAGCACCGTCAACGACACGCCAAAGGTATCGGCGTAGTATTTCGGCGCGTAGATATAGATCGGCAGACCGGCGCCCGACAGGACAGCGGCAAAGCCGGTATAGGCTGGATACCGTTGCTCCAGCGCGATCATTTCGACACCTCGTCGCTGGGTGGCGCGGGGCGCGAATGATAGGCCACGCCCTTCCACCACAGCACCAACGCCTGCCAGTGGATCAGCGCCAGCACGCGGCGCGACCCAAACGGGCGGCGCAGCATCGCGCGCAGGATAGCGCCATTGGTCAATGGCTTGCGCGCACCGGTGAGCGTGGCGATCAGCCCGCCGTTGCCGCGCGAATAGTCGATCCAGATGCCGATTCTGTCGGGCCGGATATCGAACCGGAATTCATACCCGCCCGCGACCGGCTGAAACGGCGAAACATGGAAAATCTTTTGTGCCGATATAGTGTCAGCCTTGGTGATCTCGCGCAGATCGGCGTGATGGCACAGATAGGAATGTCGGTCGCCAAATGTGTTTGTCACCTCTGCGATCACCACCCGCAAGACGCTGGCGTCGTCGTGGATCAGCCAGAACGACACCGGGTTGAACACATGCCCCAGCACACGCGGCTGGGCCAGCAGATCAACCCGTCCCGTCACGTCTAGCCCGTGCTGCGCCAGCACATCACGCACCCAGGGCGCACCGCGCCCGGAATGTGGCGCGCCGCCATGATCAACGTCATGCACCGACATCAGACCGCGCGCATTGCGCCCGAACAGCGCCGGATGATCCGGCATGCCCTCAGCGTCCAGCAGCACATAGTCAATCGAATAGCGAAAGGCATTTTTCGTGCCCCCGCGCCGACCATGATAGGTCTCGCCCGCGATATGTTGAACGCAGCTCACTCGGCCGCCATGGCCAGTTCGGCGGTGTTCATCGCCATGACCACATCAACCGCGCTTGCCAGCCCGTCTTCGTGAAAGCCGTGTTTCATCCACGCACCGCAAAACCATGTGCGGTTCGCGCCATTCATCGCCGCAGCCGCCCGCTGGGCATCCAGCGCCGCCAGATCATAGACCGGATGGCGCAGGGTTACCTCGTCCCAGATCAGGTCATCGCGGATCGGGCGGGTCGTATTCAACGTCACGAAGAAATTGTCCCGCCTCAGCCAGGGTTGCAGCGAATTCATCCAATAGGTCAGGTCGATCTGGTCGCTTTGCTTACCCGCATCCTCGGCGTAAACCCACGACGACCAGACCGGCTTGCGTTTGGGCATGATCGTTTCGTCGGAATGCAGAACAATCCTGTTGGGCTGGTATTTCACCGCGCCCAAAACGGATTTTTCCTGCGGCGACGGATCAGCCAGCAAACGCAGGGTATCATCGGAGTGGGTGGCAAAAACTACTTCGTCAAATTGTTCCCAATCCCCACCTCTGGCTTTGATCGACACGGCGATCGGGTCGCGCTTGACTGCATCAATCGGCGCACCAAGACGCAGACGCACGCCACGATTTTCCATCGATCTGCCCAGACGGGACACATACTCATGACTACCACCTTGCACGGTGAACCATTGGTGTTGACCTGTGTGGTGCAGCAGGGCGTGGTTTTCAAAGAATTGCACCATCGCGTGCGCGGGGAAATCCATGATCTTTTCCACCGGCGTGGACCAGATCGCACCCGATAGCGGCAGCAGATAATAGTCGCGAAACCAAGGACCTGTGCCAAGTTTGTCGAGAAGGCCGCCCACGGTCAGCCCGTCCTCGCGCGAGGCTGCCAGCGCCTTGGCATTAAAATGAAAGATATCCCGGACCATGCGCAAAAACCGCGGGTTCCCAGCATTTCGTTTTTGCGCGAACAAGGCATTCAGTGACGCCAACCCATATTCAAAGCGGCCGCCGTCAATCGATGCGCCAAAACTCATGCTCGACGGGATCACCGGCACATCCAGTTCGTCAAACAGGGCCGCCAGATGGGGATAGTTGGCATAGTTGAACACGATAAAACCCGTGTCCACGGCCTGATCGCCCTGAGGCCCGGCCATCCGCGTGCGAGCATGACCGCCAAGCCGATCCTCCGCTTCGAACAGCGTGACACGGTGACTTTTGGCCAGCATGTGCGCGGCGCCCATGCCTGATATTCCAGCACCGATCACGGCGATATTCTTTGAGGCACTGGCCCCGGTTTCGAAAGGCATTATCTGTGTTTCCCGTTACCCGAATTTTTTGTTGTATTTCTATTACGTTGCACCGCGCCGATTGGATGAAAGCAAAATTCGCAAATGTTGTGATCCAACTGCGGGCGCGCCGCGTAGATTGTGTATGTTGATGGCTACAGACGCCCCAACAATTGCGGATGCACCCGCCTTCCCTGTCCCCTATAATGGGGGAAGCAAGGCGCGCGCTGAACGCAATGGAGGGGCCAAAGTGGCCAAGACTGAACAACCCGACCGCACGATATGGGTCGCCCAACTTGCGGCAATCCGCGACAAGCAGGATGAACAGGCATTCGCCGAGGTGTTCCAGCATTTCGCGCCGCGCGTGAAGGGGTTTTTGATAAAGTCCGGAGCAAGCGCCGAGCTTGCCGAGGAATGCACGCAGGACGTCATGGCGACCCTGTGGCGAAAGGCGCATATGTTCGATCCGACCCGCGCAAGCGTGTCCACATGGATTTTTACGATCGCCCGAAACCGCAAGATCGACCTTCTGCGCAAACAACGCCGCCCCGAGCCGGAGGATCTGACTTGGGGCCCCGAAGCAGAGCCCGACCAGGAAGATGTGCTGGCCCTGCAACAAGACACCGAACGGTTGGGTGCCGCCCTTGCGGCCCTGCCCGAAAAGCAACGTAACCTGATCGAGCGCGCCTATTTCGGCGACTTGACGCACAGTGAAATTGCACAGGAAACCGGTCTGCCTCTGGGCACGATCAAATCGCGGATTAGATTGGCGCTGGACCGACTGCGCCACACGATGAAATGAAGATGGATATGACCGAGATCAAACATCACCTTACCGACGCCCTTTTGATGGGCTATTCGGCTGGCTCCCTCCCCGAGGCATTCAACCTCGTGGTCGCCACGCATATCTCGCTGTGTGACGAATGCCGTGCGCGGATGCACGAATTTGACGCAGTCGGTGGCGAGGTCATGGAGATGACGTCCAGCGATATGGGTGACGATGCCTTGGCAGCAACCCTCGCACTGATCCGTCAGGACAAGACTTTCGAAACGTCTCCCGCCCTGCCAGCCAAACATGATGGCATTTTCCCTGCGCCTCTGCGGGATTACACCGGTGGCGACCTAAGTGCGGTGAAATGGCGCAAGATCGGTGGTGGCGTGTCACAGGCGATCCTGAAAACCGACAAAAGCGCGTCTGTGCGCCTGCTCCGCATCCCCGCCGGCACCGCTGTGCCCGACCACGGGCATCGCGGGACAGAACTCACACTGGTGCTGCAAGGCGCGTTTCGCGATGAAAGCGACCGGTTCGGCAAAGGCGACATTGAAGTCGCGAACGAAGAAATGGTGCACACACCCGTGGCCGAAGAAGGGTTGGATTGCATCTGCCTTGCAGCAACCGATGCGCCGCTGCGTTTTAACAGCTTGATTCCGCGCCTCGCCCAGCCTTTCTTGCGAATTTAAACGCTCAGTCCCAGGCCAGTGGCAAATATTGCGCGCCGCGCTTCATGTAGCCACTGCCGCCCGGGGACAGGTAAAACGCGCGATTGGCATATGCGCCTGTCACCACATCCCATTCGGCGCCATCCTGCAAATGCCCGGCCCGTCCGCCCGGGCCACCGGCGCATATATGCGTGTCGCCACGGCAGGGATACAGGGAATAGGTGCGCAGCGCATCCTGTTCCGTCACGACGATTGAAACCGGTCCCTCGGCAAAGGGCTGCATATCGCTGGTGCTGGCAATCTGTCGCGCCACAACGCGTTCGATATTGCCATACTCAAGCTGGGAAGCGTCAAAGCCTTCACTACATCCCGCCAAGATCAGAGCGCCCAAGATACCGGCTGCACGTTTTTGCATGATCAATCCCCTGTCTGTTGACCCTAGGCTAGCGTTCACCCCGCGTCACCGCAACGCCTGATCACGGCTTGGGCGGGGTAAGCGGCACCACGTTGGGTGTGTCATCATCGGGCGCAAGTTCTTCGAAATCAAAGTTGTCAAGACGGTCGGCGCGTTTGCCCGCCCGCGTGCTGGCCGTGAGAATCCCCCCCACATCATCCCCGGCCTGCCGCAAATGCACCTCAAGCTTGCCTGCCTTTTCACCGATGATTTCCACATCACGGTGCAGTTGTTTCAACGCCTTGCGGATCGTGCCAGCCTGTTCCCGCATGCGCGCATCCTTCAGGATCGCGCGCATGGTGTTCAGCGTGGCCATGCACGTGGTCGGCGACACGATCCAGACCCGCGCATCAAACCCCTCGCGTACGATATGAGGCAATCGGGCGTGCAGTTCGGCATAAACTGCCTCGGAGGGCAGGAACATCAGCGCGCCATCGGCCGTTTCACCTTCGATGATGTATTTCTCGGAGATTGCCCTGATATGCACGCGCACCGCCGCGCCCAGCGTTTTCAAGGCACGATCCTGCGCCTCGCGCCCGTCCGCCCGCAGGTATTCCTCGTAGGCTTCAAGCGGGAACTTGGCATCAATCACGATTGGCCCCGGCGGATTGGGCAGGTGGATCAGACAGTCGGCACGCTTGCCGTTGGATAGGGTTGCCTGCAGCGCGTAGCTGTCGGACGGCAGCGCCTTGCGCACGATATCGGACAGTTGGATTTCCCCGAACGCGCCGCGCGTTTGTTTATTGCTCAGAATATCCTGCAAAGACAGAACATCACCCGACAGCTTGGTGATATTGTCCTGCGCCTTATCGATGGTCGCGAGGCGTTCCTGCAATTCTGTCAGGCTTTTGGTGGTCTTTTCCGAACTACCATGCAGGCTTTCCTTCATGCGTTCCTGCATTTCCACCATAGCACGCTGCGACCGCGCGATGTTTTCGGCCAGCCGTTCGTTCACGTGCAGCTTGACCTCGCCCATCTGGCGGGTAACGTTTTCCGACACTTTGGCCTGCGTTTCGCTGACCTGCAAAAGGCTACCGGACAATTGCTGCTGCCCCTGTCCCAGCGTCTGCACATCCATGTTCAACCGCCCGACCTGTTGTGCGACCTCGGCGACCGAACGCGCCTGCGCACCCGCACGGCGCACCGAGACAATCAACAGGATCACGACCAGCGCCGCGACGACAAGGCCAAACAACACCAGCAGTGTCGCCGGATCGCCAAGGTCATACATGGTATCGCCAATCGTGATCATGTGCGTCCAAACAGCCTTTCAATGTCGGAAAGTTTCAGTTCAACATAGGTCGGGCGTCCATGATTGCACTGGCCGGAGTGGGGTGTGGCCTCCATCTCGCGCAGCAGGGCGTTCATTTCCTCGGCGCGCATCAACCGGCCCGACCGGATCGACCCGTGGCAGGCCACGCGGCTCAGGATCGCCTCGATCTTGGCCTGCACCGACTGGCTGTCGCCCAAATCGGCCAGTTCGTCCAGCACATCTCGCAACATCGCCTCGGCGTTGACCTCACCCAGAATCGCAGGGGTTTCGCGCACCGCAATCGCCCCGCCGCCAAAAGGCTCGATCACCAGGCCAAGGCGCGCCAGATCGTCGGCCAGATCCAGCAAAAGCGCGGCGTCGCTGTCGGACAGCTCGACGATCTCGGGGATCAGCAGCGCCTGCGCCGCCACCCCATTCTCTGCCATCTGGCGTTTCAGTTTTTCATAGACCAGCCGTTCATGCGCCGCATGCTGATCGACGATCACGATACCGGTTTCGGTTTGGGCGATGACATAATTCTCGTGTACTTGCGCGCGGGCGGCCCCCAGCGGCAGATGCGCGGTCTCGACCACCTGTGAGGCCGGTTCAAACCGGGCCGAAGGCGCGTCCATTTCCGCAAATCCCGGTGTGGGCCGCGTGAAACCCTGTGACGGACGGTCCATCTGATACACGCGGCCCTGTTCAGGTTGCATCGCCCCCAGGGTCGCGCCTGCCACGGTCGTCGATGCACGATGTCCAGCACCCGCAAGCGCGTGACGCAAACCGCTGACGATCAGCCCGCGCACGGTGGCGGGATCACGAAACCGGACTTCGGATTTGGCGGGATGCACGTTCACGTCAACCATATGTGGATCGCAATCCACAAACAGCACCGCTGCGGGGTGACGGTCACGCGACAGGAAATCCATGTAGGCCCCGCGCAGCGCACCAATCAGCAATTTATCCCGCACTGGGCGGCCATTGACGAACAAGAATTGCTGCACGGCAGACCCGCGCGAATAGGTCGGCAGGGCGGCGTATCCGGTCAGGTGGAACCCGTCGCGTTCTGCATCAATCGCCAGCGCATTATCGGAAAAATCGCGGCCCAGCACGCTGGCCAGCCGCCCATGTAGCGCATCAAACATATCGCCGCTTTCGGGGTCGGCGCGAAAGGTCACCCGCCCTTCGCCACCGCCCGACACATCACGCAGGGTGAACCCGACAAAGGGCTCGGCCATCGCAAGGCGCTTGACGACATCACCGATCGCCTGCGCCTCGGCCCGATCCGTGCGCAGGAATTTCAGACGCGCGGGCGTGGCATAGAACAGATCGCGCAATTCCACGACAGTGCCGTTTGACAGCGCAGCGGGGCGCACGGCCTCGGTTTTGCCGCCATTTACCTGAATAACCGCTGCATCTTCCCCCGCCACACGGCTGGTGATCGACAAACGGCCCACTGCGCCCAGTGACGGCAAGGCCTCGCCTCGGAATCCGAACGAGTGGATATTGAGCAGGTCCGAGCCGTCGATCTTTGACGTGGCATGGCGCGACATGGCCAGCGGCAAATCGCCCGGCGCGATGCCGCAGCCATCGTCGGTAACGCGGATCAGGGTCTTGCCCCCATCGGCCACGGCAATATCAATCCGTCTGGCCCCCGCATCTATCGCATTTTCCACCAATTCCTTGACGGCCGACGCAGGGCTTTCCACGACTTCACCTGCTGCAATCCGGTTGATCGCGGAATCGTCAAGCTGTCGAATAACTGGGCGGTTTTCGCCTATCTTGGGGTCAGGAATGGCCATACCCCAACGGATAGCGCAGTGCGCGCGATTCTGACAGGGGGTTTTGTGTCCGCCTAGTTCGTATTCTCAACGCCCACAGGTTGCCCGACTACGACAAAATGCAAGTCTTCGGGGCGCAGCAATTCCCGGGCCACGCGGTTGATCTCGTCCAAAGTCACCGCATTCACATAGTCGTTGCGATTGACCACATAGTCCGGCGGCAGGCCCGTCATCTGCATGCCCACCAGAATATCGGCAATCGGCGCATTTCCGTCAAACCGCAACGGATAGGCCCCCGTGAGAAACGTTTTGGCGGCGTCCAGCTCTTGTGCGGTGACGCCCTCGGTCGCCATACGCGCCCATTCATCACGGATCACGGCAATTGCCTCGCCGATCCGATCATTGCCCGAAGCGACCGACCCAACCATCATTTCAGCGTAATCCTTGGGGACAAGATAGGTATAGACGCCATAGGTCAGACCGCGCTTTTCACGCACTTCGGTCATCAGGCGGCTTTCGAAACTGCCGCCCCCAAGAATGGTATTCAAGATATAGGCGGCAAAGAAATCTTCGTCGTCCCGCTTGATGCCTTGTTGACCAAAATAGGCGACAGATTGCGGCGTCTCGAACGGCACCACGGTTACACCACCCGCAAGGCCAAAGGGCACATCATCTGGCAGCGGCGCGTCTGCTTGGGGCAAATTGCCCAGAAGATCGTCCAGCAACACGCCCAGTTCATCCGCCGAAATATCGCCCACCGCGCCCACGTAAACGCGATCGCGGGTCAGGACATTGCGGTGCGCCGCAATCAGATCGTCGCGGGTCAGCGCCGCAATACTCTCGGCGGTGCCAGTCAGGGAAGACCCATAAGGATGGTCGCCAAAGGCCGCCGCATCAAAGGCCGCTCCGGCGATCCGGTTGGGGTTCTTTTCGTCGCTGGCAATGATCGACTGCACCTGCGCACGGACACGCTCCACGGCATCATCGTCAAATGTCGGGTCGATCAACGCGCTGCGCAACAACGCCAAGGCCTCGTCACGGTTTTCGGTCAGAACGCGGGCGGAGACCGAAAAACTGTCATCATATATGTCAAACCCGAAAGACGCGGCCAGTCCTTCGCGGGCGGTTTGGAACGTGCGGGCATCCATGTCGCCCGATCCTTCCTCAAGCAGGCCTGTCATCAGGTTTGCAGCGCCGCGTTTACCTGCGACATCCAGCGAGGCACCGCCCTTGATCCGGATTTCCAGTGCAAGAAACGGGATCGAACGATCTTCCACAAGCCAGGCATTGATACCACCGGGCGATGTCACTTCCTGAATTTCGACTTGGGCCTGCGCAGAGACAGCGACGACAGAAAAAAGGGCGGCAAATATAAAACGGATCATTGGGTCAACGCCTCGCGGTTGGGAATGACCCAGCCCGTGACGGACTGTTTGCGGTCAAGAACTTTGGCGGCAACAGCCATGATATCGTCGGCTGTGACGGCCTGCAAAATATCGGGCCAGTCCTGCACATCCTGCACGGTCAACCCTTGGGTCAGGGCCGCACCATACCGGTTGGCGATACCTTCGACATTGTCGCGCGCATAAATCTCGGATGCGCGAAACTGGGTGCGCAGACGCTCAAGCTGATCGGGGTCCACGCCCGTTTCCATAAAGGCAGCAATCGCCGCGTCCATCGCATCTTCGCTGTCTTGCAACGACACGCCCACCGCAGGCACAACGGTGATCCCAAAGGTGGTGTCATCCAGGCTGCTCGCATCATATCCGGCACCTGTGTAAACGGCTGTCTGCGTGTCAAACTGCAACGCTTCGCCCAGCACCGAGGTAAATGACGATCCTCCAATGATATCAGCAAGATAAACCAGCGCGGCTGCGTCCTCTTGAGCGCCGCTGTCACGCTCGGGGGCCAGATAGCTACGGGTGATATAGGGCTGCGCCACGCGCGGGTCTTCAAAGATCAGACGGCGTTCGGCGTTTTGCGGTGGTTCCTCGGGGCGCAGGCGCTCGGGCAGGTCTGGCTCGGCGGGAATCACCCCGTAATATTGCTCGGCCAGTGCCAGAACCTCGTCGGGCTGGACATCGCCTGCAACGACCAGAATCGCGTTGTTGGGCGAATAATAGAGGTCATAGAAATCAAGCGCATCCTGCAGGCTCAGGTCCTCCATCTCGTGACGCCAGCCGATGATCGGCACCCCATAACGATGGTTCATATACTGGGCCGCGCGCATCTGTTCACGGGCCAGTGCACCTGCGTTGTTGTCAGTGCGCTGCGCGCGTTCTTCAAGGACAACATTGCGTTCTGTCTCAATGTCGGCCTCGGTGATGCGCAGATTGTTCATGCGGTCACTTTCCATCCGCATCATCAGCTCAAGCCGGTCCGCCGCCACACGCTGGTAGTAGGCGGTGTAATCATAGCTGGTAAAGGCATTGTCACTGCCACCGTTGGCGGCCACGGTCGCCGACATCTCGCCGCTCGCCATGTTTTCAGTCTCTTTGAACAACAGGTGTTCTAGAAAATGCGCCACACCGGATGCGCCCACCGGTTCATCGGCTGACCCGATCCGATACCAGACCATCTGCACGACAACGGGGGCGCGATGATCCTCGATCACAACGACATCCATGCCGTTATCAAGTGTATAGGTGGTGACTTCCTGAGCATAGAGCGCAGAGCTGGTCAGCAGGGCAAAAACGGCGGTCAAAGCGCGCAACATCGGCAATTCCTATCAATGACGTTGCCCGTAACTTACGCTGGTTCTCGCCCGCTTCAAGTCGGCAAACGCTTATGTGAAAAGGCGTTAGGGCGCGGGCGGTGCGGTGGGTGTTGCAACGCCAAGATTACGGAACCGCGTGAGTTCGCTGTAGGCATCTAAGGCCTGCGCGGCATAGGCCTGAAAATAGCGATCACGCCCGCCAAGACCAAGGAACCCGGCACGCGCGCGACGATTGCGCAACGTTTGGTCTTCGGCAGCGAGCGTGGCGCGGATGTTGGGATCGGTGCCATAGCGGCCAGCGCGAGCCACAAGGGCTGAATCTGCCGCCGGAATACCGCCCGCACGCGCCGCACTCTCGCGACCACCAAGGGCCACAATCGCATCACCGCCGGGGTTTGGATCAGTCAGGTTCGCACCGCCCGGGGTGGGCGCGGGCAATGTGCTCAGGCTGTCAGGCAGGGCCAGGGGGCCGACCGGCAGCACGGTAAATTCGTCTGGTCCGCCACTGCTGCTGCGCAAATCACGCAAGCCACGGTCCCCGCCAGCACAGGCAGAAAGCGTCAAAACAGCAGCCGTTGCAAAGATCATTGCGCGCATGTTGCGAACCTCATCATCGTCGGTTTCCCCGCCTGTTTAGCGCAGCTTGGGGGCGGCGTCACGGGTGTTCAGGCTTTCTTTTTGCTTTCGCCCGTGAAGATCACAAGGCCAAGTGCGCCGGCGAAAATCGAGATGTCCGCGACGTTGAACGCATAAGGGTTTTCAAGCCCGCAGCAGGACATGTTCAAAAAGTCGGCCACGGCCCCGTAAATAATCCGGTCAATCACGTTCCCAAGCGCACCGCCCAGGAGCAAACCGGCAGATACATAGGCCCATTTCCCGACCTTTTCCTTGCGTATCCAATAGATGACCAGCGCCGAAATCACGACCGCAACACCGATCAGCACCCAGCGCATGTCGGCCCCCGCAAACAGGCCGAAATTCACGCCACGGTTCCAAGCCATCCGCAGGTTCAGTAGCGGCGGCAGCACGTCAATCGACAACCGCGTTTGCAGATCCAACGGATACAACACGATATATTTGGTCACCTGATCCAACAGGAACACCCAAAATCCCACCCAAAATGTCAGCCGCATGGCACGTCCTTTCGTCCTGCCCCCCAAGTGGCAGTGATTAGTGCCTAAAGTGGCGCATACCTGTAAAAACCATCGCCAGACCGGCCTTGTCGGCGGCGGCAATCACTTCGTCGTCGCGCATGGAGCCACCGGGTTGAATAACCGCACTCGCGCCCGCTTCGGCTGCGGTCAACAAACCGTCCGAGAAAGGAAAGAACGCATCCGACGCCACGACCGACCCGTTGGTCAGCGGCGCGGACAGACCCATCGCCTCGGCCATATCCTGGGCCTTGCGCGCGGCGATGCGCGTGCTGTCAACGCGGCTCATCTGCCCTGCACCAACGCCCACGGTCGCGCCGTCCTTGACATAGATGATCGCGTTGGATTTGACGTGTTTCGCCACGGTCCATGCGAACAACAGATCGGCCATTTCGGCCTCGGTCGGCTTTTTCTTGGTCACGACCTTCAGGTCATCCATGCCGATGGCCCCTGTGTCCTTGTCCTGCACCAGCAAACCTCCCGCAACCTGCTTGTAGGCCCGACCCGGCGCTGTCGGGTCGGCCAAATCGCCAGTCACCAACAAGCGCAGGTTTTTCTTGGCCGCGAACACGGCGCGGGCATCATCATCAGCGGCAGGCGCAATCACCACCTCGGTGAATATCTGTGCGATTTCTTGGGCTGTCGCCCCGTCAAGCATCTGATTAAGGGCAATAATCCCGCCAAACGCGCTGGTGCGGTCGCAATCAAATGCACGGGTATAGGCATCTTTCAGCGTGTCGCCACGGGCCACGCCGCAGGGGTTCGCATGTTTGATAATCGCGCAGGCAGGGCCATCAGCGGGCGCAAATTCACTGACCAGCTCAAAGGCGGCATCCGTGTCGTTGATGTTGTTATAGGACAGCTCCTTACCCTGCACCTGCTGTGCCGTGGCAACTCCGGGACGGTCCGACCCGTCCAGATAAAACGCGGCACGCTGATGCGGATTTTCGCCGTAGCGCAGGGTCTGGGCAAGGGTGCCGGCAAAGGCACGGCGGCGCGGCGTTTCAATGCCAATCGCATCGGCCATCCACGTGGATACAGCCGCATCATAGGCAGCCGTGCGGGCATAGGCGCGCTGCGCCAGTTTCTTGCGAAACTTCGGACAGGTCGCTCCATCGTGCTGCGCCATATCACCCAGCAATGTGTCATAATCCTCAACATCGACAACGACAGTCACAAAGGCATGATTCTTGGCCGCCGCACGGATCATCGCAGGGCCACCAATGTCGATGTTTTCAATGCAGGTGTCGTAATCGGCCCCCTTGGCCACGGTTTCCTCGAACGGGTAAAGGTTCACAACCAACAGATCGATCGGGCCGATCCCGTGCTTGTCCATTGCCGCCAAGTGATCACCGTTATCACGCAGCGCCAGCAAACCGCCATGCACCGCCGGATGCAGGGTTTTGACACGCCCGTCCATCATTTCGGGAAAGCCCGTCACATCCGCCACATCACGCACCGGTAAACCAGCATCGCGCAGCGCCTTAGCGCTTCCGCCGGTCGACAGCAATTCAACAC
Organism: Octadecabacter sp. SW4; assembly: GCF_008065155.1. Classification (NCBI taxonomy): domain Bacteria; kingdom Pseudomonadati; phylum Pseudomonadota; class Alphaproteobacteria; order Rhodobacterales; family Roseobacteraceae; genus Octadecabacter; species Octadecabacter sp. SW4. The sequence continues at coordinate 3,008,053 of NZ_CP042819.1, forward strand.
CGTAGCCATCCAGCGCACGGGCCAAATCAATCAGACCGGTCTTGTCGGAAACGGAAAGAAGTGCGCGGCGCACGGGTTGCATATCGGTCATTCAGGCGGCCCCCTCAGGCAGTTTCATCCACGTCCGTCAGGTGCGCATCAAAGTCCTCGACCCCCACATCGCGCAGGGCAGTCGGGGTATCCTGGGCCTTGGCCAACGACCATCTGACGCGCGTCGCATAAGACATTGCGCGGCCAGTTAAAACCACCTGTTGTGTCGCACGTGGCTTTAATCGCCCGTTTTCCAGATAAACTGAGGGTTCAAGCGTCATTTCAGCACTGCCGTCCTGGCGAAACACCCAGATTTCACCGCTTTTCAGGGCCATGCTGATTGCGCCGCCACCCAAATCCACCGCCGCGTCCACTTCGGGGTGAATGTGAAAGCGCACGGCAAAGGCAATCCCCTGCAAGGCACCCGCGTCCATAGCGCGGTCAAACGCCGCCTCGTCGGCGCGGGTGAGTGTTGCCAGCAAATCCTCGCCAGCAATCGCGCGTCCGTCAAAGGCCAGATCAAGCGTGCGCGCATGAGTCAGCCCGTGGGTGCTGCGATACCCGTCATGGCCCAGCTCCAGGCGCATCCCGTCACTGACGGTGCTTTGAACAAAAGGCACATCGCGCGGCACTTCCGCTAGCAATTCACCCCGCAAGGTCGCCCCACGCCCCGGCGGATCAAGGCGCGACGATGAATAGCCGTCAATCGCGAGGGTCGAATGGCTGGGCGTGGCGCGCCCGGCACGGCGCCAGTCTTCGCCAAAACTTGCCCCCGACCCGCAGTTCACAATCACCGGCCTGCGCCCCGAGGTCAGTTCAAACGCCAGCGTCGACGCATGGGCATCAAAGGACGCAGGGCCGACGGGCGGCGCGCTTGCATCCACGATCAAAGATGTGCGCCCCGCCGACAATCTGGCGAAACCCATGTGCAGGCCTTCACCCGGACGCTGTTTCATCCCCGCCAGGGCCAGCGCGTGATCCAATCGGCCCTCAAGCCCGCGCCCGCCTCCGTGAAACCGCGCCAAGCCACCATCCGCGTGGCGCAGCGCGCGCAAGGTCGGCGCGATCCGAGCCTGGGCCGCCAACAGGGTATCGGGCACGTCACGGTCAGCCTCGGCCAGGGCCTGCGCGGCCCATGTCAGCAGGGTAAAGACTTCAAGCAGTTCTTCGGGGTTGCGGGTAGCAATCCCGCCTTCGGTATCGACCTGCGATTTACAATCATGCGCCAGGGCGCGCACTGCCGGATCGACGTGGCGCTCCATCCCCTCAAGGGATAGTCCCGCATAGACCATTCCGGTCAACGCCTCGAACCGTGGCAGACCGCTGCGGGTCGATGTCCAGCGGCGCGACAAAAAGATCGTCTGACGGGCAAGACTGCGAAAATACGCATCGGTAAAATCGCGCTCTTGTCCCCGCATCAGGAAAAAGCCGTGATTGATCCAGCGGATCAGCCTGCGGCCTGTCAGATCAGGCGTCCAGCCCGGCCCTTTGCCATTGCCAAAACGTGCAATCCAATCGGCGATCCAGCTTTGCGCCGCTGCCCGCGCGCGCGCATCGCCAACCGCCGCAAGATCATCAAGCCAGACACACCCCTGCACAAGACTGGCCACACGCGGATCATTCGGCGCCACGTCCCAGATCGAGACATTCTTGGCCTCAACCAATTGTCCGGCAAACAGGAAATTCCCCGCCATAAGCTGACGACCACGGGCATAATGGCCAATCGTGCGTGGTTCAGGCTGTGATACAAAGCCGGTCGCGGGACGCGCACGCGCCGCAAGACGCGCATGAATGCGGTCCATCAGACGCGCACCATTGGCGCGCAATATCTGCGAATGTGTCACGTCTCTGCTGCCTCTGGTCGTGCTTTGCGCATCTTGGCCTTCTCTAGACCATACCGTCCAAGAGGATTCGTGTCACGCAGGCTTTCGCAGCATCGCAATATAGAATCCGTCCATCCCGCCCTGATCGGCCCAATAATCGGGGCGCAAACGCAGGCCACCCTCCTCGGTGCGCCATGCGGGATCAACGCCATCAACCAGCACGGCGGCGCGATCAACTGTCAGTCCCTGATGCCGCTCCAACGCCTGATCAATCTGAACCTCGCCTTCATCAGGCAGCAGGGAACAGGTGCAAAACACCAGTCGGCCGCCGGGTTTCAGCAGGGCAAGCGCGTGATCAATCATCCGGCCCTGCTGTGCGATCAATGCGCCAAATTCCGACCCGTCCTTGGCATGGGGCAAGTCGGGGTGGCGACGGATCGTGCCTGTTGCCGAACAGGGCGCGTCCAGCAAAACAGCGTCAAACCCGTCAGTTTCATAGGAAAACGCATCCGAGACGATGCTTTCCGCATCCAATCCGACGCGTTTCAGATTTTCGACCACGCGCGCCATGCGTCCAGCCGAGGCATCAACCGCAACGACCTGCGCACCCGCCGCGGCGATCTGCATGGTTTTACCACCGGGCGCGGCGCATAGATCAAGGATCACCTCGCCTTCTTGCGGCGCAAGAACCTGCACGGGGATCGCCGCGGCCGCGTCCTGCACCCACCAGTCGCCAGCGTCATAACCGGCCAAAGCCGATACCTGGCCCCCGTCGGCCAACCTGACCGAACCGGTCGGCAAAACCTTGCCGCCCACGGCATCGGCAACCACCTTTGGGTCGCCTTTGGCGGTCAGATCCAGCGGCGCGCCAGCGAAATGCGCTGCCTCCATCGCGATCACAACGTCGCGGCCATAAGCATCACTAAGCGGGCCGCGCAGCCATCCGGGCAGGCGCGGAACGGCCAGTTTCGCCCAGCCTTCGGGGCCATCAGCTGCAATCTTGCGCATCACCGCATTGACCAGCCCCTTCATTGACGATGTGCGCTTGTCGCGTGCGACCAACTCGACGCAGGCATTCACAACGCCATGCCCTGCCGCACCGCCAGCAATTTCCACCGTGCCAAGACGCAAAACGTTGCGCACTGTCAGCGGCGGGGTCTTTTGCAGAAAGCGGCCCAGCATCCGGTCGGCGCGATTCATCCCGCGCAGGGTTTCAAGCGCCAGACGCTGGGCGCGCGCGCGGTCCTCGGGGGCAAGGTGTTGCAGCGCCCCTGCGCCCACCAGCTCGGACAACAGCTTTCCATTGCCCGTGATTTCATCAATCAGATGCAGGGCGGCGCGGCGCGGGGCAAGGCCTTGCTGGCTCATGTGCTGTCCTCTTGTTCAAAGCTGGTCGCGGCGTATATCAAGGGGACACCCGCCACAAGGACGCGCCATGACTGAAGACATGCCAAAAGACTTGCCCGCCGCCGCAATCCGCGCCCTGCAAGAGGCCGAGGCGCGCCGCAAGGCCACCAAGACCGATCCCTTACCGGTTGAGCTGGGTGGGCGTGACGGGCCGGAACCCGTGCGCTTTGGTGATTGGGAAAAGAAAGGGATCGCGGTCGATTTCTGAGCCTCACCGCAGGTTGAACGTCGCATCGTCACCGGCGCCGCGATCGACCGTGAAACGCATCTTGGCGTTATCCCGCACCTCGACCAGCTGGCAATTGTAGGGGATCGGCGTGCCGCTCCAGTCCATCTCGCGGCAAAAATAGCCATCCTGCCAGGCCCAGGTGCCAACCACGTCCCAGCCACTTGCGCGGCCGACGATGCTGCCGTCCGGGCGCACGTCAAGCGAAATGCCAAACAAGCCCAGGCGCAGTTCTCGCCCCTCTAAAATGGCAAGAAACGTCTCGCGTTCGGTCACCGTTTCAAATGCTTGAGCGGACGCAGGCAGGGCAAGGCCCGCCGCAACGGTGATATTCAAAATGGCTTGGCGCATGATTCAAACCTCGCTGTTTTATGCAAGATTTACGGGCCAAATGACGAACTGGTTCAATTTCTGGTCAAAACCTGACAGCAGCGGCATGCTCCCAAACGTTTCGGGCGCTATTGCGACCTTGCCCACAACGTTTCGGTTTGGCAGTCTGGCGAAGATAGGGAGATTAATTTCATGACAACGCTCAAGGATCTAAGTCGGCATCTGGGCCTGTCCGTCACGCAGGTCAGTCGCGCGCTGAACGACCACAGTGATGTCAGCAAAGGCACCAAAGAACGTGTCATGCTGGCCGCTAAGGAGTTGGAATATCACCCAAATCTTATGGCGCGCCGCCTTGTGACAGGGCGGTCGGGGATTGTCGGTCTGGTCTATCCGGAAATGCCCGACCCGTCGGATTCATGGTATTTCACGCAGTTCGTCGCGGGTCTTTCCAGCAACTTCTCGCACCTTGGGCGACAGTTCATGCTGCACATGTCGCAAGACTCTGATCACGGGGTCGAGGTCTACGACAGCCTCGTCAGATCCCGCTCGATTGATGGTTTCGTCGTGATTATCCCCGAAGTGGCCGATGCGCGGGTCGATTTCCTGCGTGAAAAGAAGGTTCCCTTTGTGCTGCATGGGCAAACGATGGAAGACCCCGACTATCCCTTTTATGACATCGACAATATCGCCGTGGGGTATGACCTGACAAAACGTCTGATCCGCGCAGGTCACACGGAAATCGCCTTTATCAACGGCCAGGAAAAGGCCTCTTTTGTGCAGCGGCGCTTCATCGGCTATGCCCGCGCGCTTGCCGAAGTCGGACTGAAGCCGCGCAAATCGTTTCAGGTCACCGGCACCATGACGGCCGAACTGGGGTTGCGCGAAACCATCAGGATGTTTCAGGCCAAGGGACCGCACCCAACCGGGATAATCGCCAGTAACACACGGATTGCAAAGGGTATTTTCGACGGCCTTGCCGCGCTGGGACTACGTGTTCCGCATGATGTGTCGGTTGTGGGGCACGATGACGCCTTGCCGGATGTGACGCCCGACCAGCTTCCTGTGTCCCTCACCGGGACAGGATCACCCCTGATCGAAAGCTGGGAACCGCTGGCAAGATATCTTGATGCCGCGCTCAATGGTGCACGGCTTGAAACGGTGCAGGAAATCGGTGCGCACTACTTTTTCGAGCGCGCCTCGGTGCGCAACATTTAGGCCCCGGCACCAGAAACCACGATGGCGTCATAGGCCGACATAACGCTCGCAAGGAATCATATTGACGCATCGGGGGTGTTGGCTCTAACGTTACCTAAACGTTTCGGGTGATCTTTTCCGATGAATCGTTTTTCGGACCGGGGTTGGGAGACCCTGCTTCACGCAACTGGGAGGAAATCCATGACTATCACTGTGAAATCCGCAATGATGCGGACCACTGCTGCGGCTCTTGCCGTGGCTTTTGGCGCGACCGCTGTCGCGGCCGTCGAGATCACCTATGTTTCGGGTGCCGTCGGCAACGCCGTCGAAGACTTCAAAACAATCGTCGCCCCTTGGGAAGAAGCGACGGGTAACACCGTGACGCTGGTGCCGATGCCCTCGTCGACCACTGACCAGTTTGGCCAGTATCGCCTGTGGCTTGCTGCCGGAAACGGCGACATCGACCTGTATCAGACCGACGTGATCTGGGCACCACAACTGGCCGACCACTTTGTGGACCTGTCCGAGGCTGCTGCCGACCTTGTCGGCCTGCACTTCCCGTCGATCATCGAATCGCAAACCGTTGACGGCAAACTTGTCGCCCTGCCGATCTTTACCGATGCACCGGCGCTCTATTACCGCGCCGACCTGCTTGAAAAATATGGCGCAGATGTGCCAACCACTTGGGAAGAACTGACAGTCACCGCACAAATGATCCAGGATGGCGAACGCTCCGAAGGCGACGACGACATCTGGGGTTTCGTCTGGCAGGGCAACGCCTACGAAGGTCTGACCGCTGACGCGCTCGAGTGGGTTAAATCCTCGGGCGGCGGACAGATCATCGAACCCGATGGCACAATCTCGATCAACAACGAAAAGGCGATCGCGGCGATCGAACTGGCTGCGAGCTGGGTCGGGACAATCTCGCCCGAGGGTGTAATTTCCTATCAGGAAGAAGACTCGCGTGGCGTCTGGCAGACCGGTAACGCTGTATTCATGCGGAACTGGCCCTATGCCTACGGTCTGGGCAACGGCGATGATTCCGCGGTTGCGGGCCTGTTCGGCGTGACAACCCTGCCAACTGGCCAGGGCTATGACACATCCGCCGCCACACTGGGTGGCTGGAACGTTGCCGTATCCAAGTATTCCGAAAACCAGGAAGCGGCGATCAGTCTTGCCATTTATCTGGCATCGGAAGAAGCACAGAAAACCCGCGCGCTGGTAGCATCCAACCTGCCGACGATCATGAGCCTCTACGAAGATGCTGATATCGCCGAACAGCAGCCGATCATCCCACAGTGGGAAGACGTGTTTCTGCAGGCTGTGCCACGTCCATCGGCCCCTACCCGTCAGGACTACAACGAAGTTTCGACACTGTTCTTCTCGGCCGTTCACTCGGTTCTGTCAGGCGACGAAGATGCCGCAACAGCGCTGGCTGACCTCGAGCTCGATCTCGAAGATCTGCTCGAATAATCTGCCGACCCACAATAATGCATCGGGCGGGCCAGCTTGCCCGATGCACCCCTTGCACCGACCCCGACAAAACGGGGCAAGCAAGACCTGGGAGGGACAATGGCTTCTACAGATATCAAAGCGCCCGGGACGGGCGGCAAGCGCGAGTTGAACCTGCAACAGCAGCGGGTCCGCGCCGCATATACCTTCTTGGTCCCGATGCTGATCATGCTTGCGCTGGTGGCGGCCTGGCCGCTGTTCCGCTCGATCAGCTTTTCTTTCACCGATGCCACGGCGGACACCATCTTCAATGGGCAGTCCGAATGGATCGGCTTTGACAATTACCTTGAACGGCGCGTGCGTTCGAACGGCGATGTGCGCTGGCGCGGTGTGCTGGTGGATGGCGATTGGTGGAACGCGGTGTGGAACACGGTGCGATTCTCGGTCGTGTCTGTCTCGCTCGAGGCTGTTCTGGGCCTGCTTGTCGCCCTTGTTTTGAACATGGAGTTCAGGGGCCGCGGGCTTGTCCGCGCCGCCATCCTGATCCCTTGGGCGATCCCGACAGTAGTGTCGGCCCGGATGTGGGGCTGGATGCTGAACGACCAGTTCGGCGTGATCAATTACATGATGATGGGCGTGGGGTTGATCGACAAACCGATTGCCTGGACCGCCAGTTCGGATACGGCAATGATTGCCGTGCTGATCGTCGATGTCTGGAAAACCACGCCCTTTATGGCGCTTCTGATGCTGGCCGGTCTGCAAATGATCCCGCGCGACATGTATGAAGCCGCAAAACTTGACGGTATCCATCCGGTCAAGGTGTTCTTCCGCGTGACGCTGCCATTGCTACGGCCCGCGATCCTTGTGGCGGTGATTTTCCGCGCGCTGGATGCCCTGCGCATCTTTGATCTGATCTACCTGCTGACACCGCAATCGGATTCGACGGTGACGATGTCTGTGCTGTCCTATCGTGAACTCCAGCAATTTGGCGACTACGGCGAAGGTTCGGCCATGTCTACGCTGCTGTTCCTCATCATCACCCTGTTCGTGCTGCTTTATATCAAGCTCGGCAAGGTCGATCTGTCAGGGGAGAAAAGCTGATGGAACGCACCCTTTTCTGGAACATCATGTTCTACTTCGCGGTCTTTCTGATCGTCGTGATCGCGGTTTATCCGTTCTACTATGCGGTGATCACCAGCTTTGAGAGTGGCACCGCGCTGTTCACGCCGAACTTCCTGCCTGAGTCATTCTCGCTGTCCAACTACAAGAATGTGCTGGGGCAAAGCAGCTTTATTCGCTCGCTTGTCAACTCGGTCTTCATTGCCGGTGTAACGGTCTGCTTTGCGCTGCTTCTGGCGGTGACGGCATCCTATGCTTTGGCACGCGTGCGTTTTCGCGGGCGCGGATTACTGTTGATGACAATCCTCGGCGTGTCGATGTTCCCGCAGATCGCCGTGCTGTCGGGCCTTTATGAACTGGTCAACCTGCTGGGCATCTACAATAAACCCTACGCACTGATCCTCAGCTATACGATCTTTACGCTGCCCTTTACGGTCTGGGTGCTGACCACATTCATGCGTGACCTGCCCGTCGAGATCGAAGAAGCGGCGATCGTCGATGGCGCAACCCCTTGGGTGATCATCACCAAGGTGTTCCTGCCGCTCTTGTGGCCAGCACTTGTGACAACCGGCCTTCTGGCTTTCATCGGCGCTTGGAACGAGTTTCTGTTCGCCCTGACCTTCACGATTTCCGAAACGCAGCGCACCGTGCCCGTGGCCATCGCCTTGCTGTCGGGTGCAAGCCAGCAGGAAATCCCCTGGGGCTCGATCATGGCGGCCAGCGTTATCGTCACGGTTCCGCTGATCGTTCTGGTCCTCATTTTCCAACGCAAGATCGTCGCGGGTCTGACCGCTGGCGGCGTCAAAGGCTAATCGGAGAGTATTCATGGCAAATATCGAACTCAAAGCTGTCCGTAAGTCCTATGGCGCGGTCGAAGTGATCAAAGGCATCGACCTTGATATCAAAAAAGGCGAATTCATGGTGTTCGTCGGCCCCTCGGGCTGCGGTAAATCCACCTTGTTGCGCCTGATTTCCGGGCTGGAACAAATCACCTCGGGTGACATGATGTTTGACGGCGAACGCGTGAATAACGTGATCCCGTCAAAGCGTGGCATCGCGATGGTGTTCCAGTCCTACGCGCTTTATCCGCATATGACCGTGTTTGATAACATGGCCTTCGGGATGCAACTGGCCAAGGCGACCAAGGACGAACAGAACGAACGCGTGCGCAAGGCCGCAGACCTATTGCAGATTGATCACCTGCTCGATCGTTTGCCCAAACAGCTGTCCGGCGGTCAACGCCAGCGCGTCGCCATTGGCCGCGCGATTGTGCGTGATCCGCGTGTGTTCCTGTTTGACGAACCGCTGTCCAACCTTGACGCCGCGCTGCGCGTGCAGACCCGCCTGGAAATCGCCAAACTGCACCACGACATGCAGGACGTGACGATGGTTTACGTCACGCACGATCAGGTCGAAGCCATGACATTGGCCGACCGGATTTGCGTGTTGCGTGACGGGATGGTCGAACAGGTCGGCACCCCTGCCGAACTTTATGACAGCCCAAATTCCACGTTTGTCGCAGGGTTCATCGGCTCGCCCAAGATGAACTTTATGACCGGCGCTTTTGCGGACGCATTTGATTGCAAGACGCTTGGTATCCGTTCTGAACACATCGAAATCGTCGAAGATGGCAGCGGCATCTGGAACGGCAAGGTGATCCACACCGAAGACCTTGGTTCGGACCACTTCCTGTTTGTCGAAATCGGTTCGGATGAACCGGTCATCGTGCGCCAATCAGGCAAATGGTTTGGCAAACTGGGCGCCGAAGTATCGCTCAGGCCGGTGGACGGTAACGTTCACCGCTTTGGGCAGGACGACAAGCCACTCGGCTGAAACGAAACTGAAATCGCAACCTAAATTCGCTCCGGTGGGATTCCGGACACTCAGAGGTTATGGAAAATGACTAAAATTGTTCTCGTCGGCGCAGGCAGCCTGCAATTCGGATCAGGCATGCTGGGGGATATCTTTCAATCCGCCCATCTGACCGATGCGCAGATCATCCTCAATGACATCAACGAAGCAGCGGCCAAACGCACCGAAACGGTGGCCAACGCCTATATTGCCGATAACGGCCTGAAACAGACGGTCAGCGTGGAATCCAACCTTGCCAAGGCCCTGCCCGGCGCGGATTTCGTAGTGATTTCCATCGAAGTCGGTGACCGTTTCAAGCTCTGGGACATGGATTGGAAAGTCCCGCAGCAATACGGCATCGGTCAGGTTTACGGCGAAAACGGTGGCCCCGGCGGGCTGTTCCACGCCCTGCGCATCATCCCGCCCATTCTGGACATCTGCGGCAAGGTGATGGAACACGCGCCCACCGCGACCGTGTTCAACTATTCCAACCCGATGAGCCGGATCACGACCACCGTGCACCGCGCCTACCCCGGCATCAAATTCATCGGCATGTGCCACGAAATCGCCTCGCTCGAACGTCACCTGCCGCCGCTTCTGGGCGTTGCACGTGACAAGATTCATTACCGCGCCGGCGGCCTCAACCACTTCTCGGTGATGACCGACGTGACGTATCTGGACAGCGGCAAATCGGCTTACGGCGATGTGCGCGCCAAAGCCGAAGACTACTTTGGCAAACAGCCCGGTTATTCCGAAATCCTCGAAGCCTCGCGCAAGACCGGCAAGGCCGTGGATACTGAAGGCTGGATGGACATCGACCTGTCACACATCACCGAAGTGCGCCCGTGGTCCGACCGTTGGTTGTTCAAGGTGATTTTGGACAATTTCGGCGCGCTGCCAATCACATATGACAGCCACTTTGGCGAATACATCCAGTGGGCGCATGATTGTTCCGACCATCGCGGAATCCTCGATTTCTACACCTATTACCGCAACTACCTGGGCCACGTGACGCCGACCATCGAAAAGGACCTGCACGAACGTGTCGTCCCGATCATGGAAGGGCTGGTGACCGGCAACGCCTACGAAGAGGCCGCCGTGAACATCCCCAACGCCGGTTTCATCAAGGATCTGCCCGACTGGATCGCCGTCGAAGTCCCCGCCAACGTGGACAAGAACGGCGTGCATGGCATCGCCGTGGACATCCCCGCCGGTATCCGTGGGTTGCTGTCCAACCAGATCGGCATCCACAACATGACCGCCGAGGCGATCTTGCAGAAAAAGAAAGACCTCGTAGTGCAGGCGCTGCTGGTCGATCCGGTCGTGACCGTGTCCAGGGGCATCCCCGAACTGGTCGATCACATGATCGCCGAACAAAGCCCGTGGCTTGATTACCTAAAGTAAAAAACAAAAGGGCCGACGATTGCGTTGGCCCTTTGGGACGGTTGGCATGCTTTACGTGGCGGTCTTGATTACCGTTGGCTTTGACTATCGCAATGGCTGCTTCGAAGCGCGCCGAATCTGCAACGATACTGACTTGATGCAATCAGAGCAGACCTTCAAAAGATGTCGTATCGGCCTTGCCGGTTTCTTCGGTATAGGCCCAAAAGCGTGCCGCCAATGATAGCCGGGGACTGTTGTCAGTCGTCGTTGGCTTGTCGCGATCATTTGAAATAGCTTTGAGAGATTGCGGATGGATGTTAGCATTTGCTGTGGTTGCTGCGAGTTTCATGTTGGCCTCATTGTGTTGCTATGAAACCAAACTACAGAGCCGGGTCACCGAGCGCTTGAACGGAAGATTATTAATGCATTGCCAATTCATGAATTTTGCTTGCCGTAAGCTTGCTGGCACATGAATTTCAAGTTTGGAGACTTCTGCGTCGACACAGAACGCCTTGAGCTTGCACGAGCTGGCGAGGTCATTGCGCTCCAACCACAGGCCTTTTCGCTGCTTGTATATCTCATTGAAAATGCGGATCGGGTTGTCTCCAAAGACGACATTCTTGAAACGGTTTGGCAGGGCCGAATTGTTGGCGATGGCACGTTGAATGCCCGCATTAATGCATTGCGGCGGGCGTTGAACGATGACGGGCACTCGCAGTCCGTAATCAAGACCTTTCCGCGCCAGGGATTTCGGTTTGTCGCTGAACTTGGCGATACACATCAAGAACCGGCCGCCACCGCTCCGGTCATTGACACTACCAGACCGCGTGCGAGCATTGCTGTGCTGCCTTTCGTCAATATAGGCGCCGATCAGGAGCAGGAGTATTTTGCCGATGGGCTTACAGAAGATCTGATTACGGATCTCAGCAAGATTGATGACTTGTTCGTCATCGCTCGAAATTCGTCATTCGCCTACAGGAACTCGCCCAAGAATGTCGTGCAAATCGGGCAGGAGCTAAACGTTCGCCATGTTCTAGAAGGAAGCGTTCGCAAGGCAGGCGATCGCGTTCGGATCAACGCGCAATTAATTGATGCAAGCTCGGGGGGGCATGTTTGGGCCGAGAGATATGACAGCGACGTTCAGGATATTTTCGCACTTCAGGACGAAATCGCGGACAAGATAATCGCCGCCCTACAAGTCAATCTAAAGCAAGGCTTGGACAAGAACCGTAGCACTCATAGTGTCGAGGCCTACGAGCTGAGCCTTAAGGGACGTGCCAAGTTTTTCATGTTCTCCCCAGAAACAAATCGAGAGTGCATTTCGCTTTTTGAGCAAGCGCTGGCGATTGACCCGACCTTTGCCGACGCATGGGCTGGACTGGTTTTCCCTTATCAAAGCGGATGGTCCTTCGCTTGGCCGGGTTACGATGACGGCCTCAAGAACGCGGCTGAAAAGGCCCAACAGGCCATCAATCTAGCGCCGAGGTCATCATTGGCCAACAGCCGCTATGGCTGGGTCCAAACATTTCTTCGCAATCCAGAGGCTTCTATCAAAAGCTTCGAAACGGCATTGGAAATTGATCCGAACAATGCAGATACATACTGCTGGTTCAGCGAGGCGTTGAATTACGCCGGGCAACCCGAACGTGCGATCCAAGCCGGATTGACAGGTCTGCAGTTCGACCCGGTTGCGCCGCCCAATGCGCTGTATCACATCGCGCATGGCTATTTTTTGTCCGGAGACCTTGACGCAGCAGAGGAGTATAACAAACGGGCCATTCGGATGGCGCCCTCATTCCCGCCGGCAAGAATCGTGATGTCTGCGATACTTGTCGAAGCTGGACGTCTCGACGAAGCCAAAGAGCAGATCGCGGATCTCTTGGCCATTGACTCCGACTACTCGTTTCAACGCTATGACGAGCGCTATCCTTATTCCAACAATGAGCACCGCAGGCGTATGACCGATGCCATCAAGTTGGCAGGGATCAAATAGCAGACATTCGCCGCAAGTCGAAACCCCACCTGGTCGGACTCAAACCAGCCTTTCCGTCCGCCCCTCTATAACCCCAGCACATCCACCATGTCATATTCTCCCGGTTTCTGGCCCTGCCCCCAGAGCGCCGCCTTGAGCGCACCGCGGGCGAACACCGCGCGGTCCGTCGCCACGTGGCGCAGGGTGATCCGTTCGCCGGCAGCGGCAAACAGCACGTCATGTTCGCCGACGATATCGCCGCCACGAATGGCCGTGAAACCAATGTCACCCCGTTTGCGCGCGCCCGTGATCCCGTCCCGTCCGCTGTCGCGCACATCTGCCAGAACCACGCCGCGCCCCTCGGCCGCAGCCTCGCCCAGCATCAGGGCCGTTCCAGACGGCGCGTCGACCTTTTCGTTATGATGCGCCTCGATCACCTCGATATCGAAATCATCGTCCAGCGCGGCGGCGACCTTTTTCGTCAGCTGCACCAACAGGTTCACGCCCAGCGACATATTCCCCGCCCGCACAATCACCGCATGGCGCGCGGCGGCCCTGATCTTGGTCAGATCATCATCCGATAGCCCTGTCGTGCCAATCACATGCACCGCACGGGCCTGTGCGGCCAATCCGGCAAACTCAACGGTGGCGGCGGGGGCTGTGAAATCAATCACCGCCTGCGCGCGTGCGAATGCCTCGACCGGGTCATCGGTCACAGTGATACCAAGTGCGGGCCCGCCCATTGCCTCGCCCACGTCACGGCCGATCCAATCGTGGCCCGCGCGCTCCAGCACGCCGACCAATTTGGCCTTGTCAGACCCCATGACCGTCTTGATCAACATCTGCCCCATGCGCCCCGAAGCGCCGGTGATGACTATTCCGTCCTGATGATGCATAGTCTTTCCCTCACGTCTTTGGCACCCCGCCAAGCTGTGTCTTGGCAAGTGTTACGCAATTCCTTACATGGGCGTCATGGCAAAGAACAGATCACACGAAGGGCGCGGCCCTTCCCAGCGGCAACTGCGGGTCGGGGAACTGATCCGGCGCCGACTGTCCGAAGTGCTGCAGCGCGGCGAAGTGCATGACCTTGACCTCGGGCGGATGATGATCACCGTGGGCGAGGTGCGGGTGACGCCCGATCTGTCCATCGCCACGGCATATGTGTTGCCCCTGGGCGGGGATAACGCCGAGGAAGCCTTGCTTGCCCTGCGAAAGAACAAGGGCGAGTTGCGCCATCTGGTCTCCAAGGCGCTGGCGTTGAAACACGTGCCCGACCTGCGGTTCTTTATCGATGAAACCTTTGACCGGATGGATCACACCCGTGCTTTGCTGGCCGAAGATCACGTGCGTCAGGATCTGGACGATTGATGCTGCGACTTGCCGTTCTGTTTGGCCTGCTTGCCGCCCCCGCCTGGGCGGTCGTCTGTTCCGATATCACCCATCTTGGTCAATCTTACACCATCTGCGAGGTCGATCCCGCCGACGATCTGCAACTTTTCCTGCGCGACACGGACGGCAGCATCCTTGGTTCGTTTGGCGCGGTTGAACAGGCTACGGGACGCGCGTTGCTGTTTGCGATGAACGCGGGCATGTATCACCCCGACCGTGCGCCGGTGGGCCACTACATCGAGGACGGCATCGAGGAAATGCGCGTGATCCCCAATGCGGGGCCGGGCAATTTCGGGATGCTTCCGAACGGGGTCCTTTGCATCCGACCCGGCGTGATCGAGGTTATCGAAACCGGTGACTATCTGAACGATACCCCCGCCTGCACCTATGCCACCCAATCCGGCCCGTTGCTGGTGCAGAACGGCAATCTGCACCCAAGCCTGATCCCGAACGGCACATCGCGATACTATCGCAATGGCGTTGGCACCGATGCCAGCGGCACCCGCGCCGTCTTTGCCATTTCAAACGAACCGGTCAACTTCCACGATTTCGCGACGCTGTTCCGCGACACGTTGGACTTGCCGAATGCGCTATATTTTGACGGCAAGGTCAGCCGCCTCTTTTCGCCCGTGTTAGGGCGCAATGATTTTGGCTGGCAGATGGGTCCGATCGTTGGCGTTCTGGCCCCGGTTGACGGCGCGGACGCGACCGACTAACCCGCCCTTTTACCTTCGGAGACTTCGATGGCACGCAAACGCAAGGGGCGCGACATTTCCGGCTGGCTGGTCGTGGACAAGCCCGCGGGCCTGACATCAACGGCCGTGGTGAACAAGGTGCGCTGGGCCTTTGACGCCAAGAAGGCGGGCCATGCCGGCACCCTCGATCCCGATGCGACCGGCGTTTTGGCTATCGCCCTGGGCGAGGCGACCAAGACCGTTCCCTATATCACCGATGCGCTCAAGGCCTACACCTTTACTGTCCGGCTGGGCCAATCTACCAACACCGATGACGCCGAGGGCGAAGTGACCGCCACCAGTGACACCCGCCCCACAGATGATGAAATCAAAGCCGCACTGGGTCAGTTCGTCGGCGATATCATGCAAGTGCCGCCTGCATTTTCCGCCGTAAAAATCGACGGGCAACGCGCCTACAAACGCGCCCGCGACGGCGAGGACTTCGAGATCGCCGCGCGCGCCCTTTGGGTCGAGGAACTGCTGCTGATCGACCGCCCCGACCCCGATCATGTCACGCTCGAGATGACCTGCGGCAAAGGCGGCTACGTGCGTGCCATCGCCCGCGATCTGGGGGCGGCACTGGGTTGCTATGGCCATGTGCGCGAGTTGCGCCGCATCTGGTCTGGCCCCTTTGATGTGGCCGATGCCATCACGCTGGACCAGATCGACGCGCATGCCAAATCACCCGCGCTTGATGCCTTTCTGCGCCCGCTTGAGGAAGGACTCCAAGACCTGCCACAGGTCCACTGCCCTGCCGACAGTGTCACGAAATTGCGCAACGGCAATCCGGCGATGGTCATGGGCGATGTGGAATACGGCGACGAATGTTGGGCCGCCCACGATGGCCGTGCGATCGCTGTGGGCGTGTTCAAGGGCGGCGAACTGCACCCAAGCCGGGTTTTCGCCGCCTAAAGCGTTTCGATTTTACATCGAGACACCGCAGATCGCTTTTCGCGTTCGCCCGAAGGGAGAGGCGGCGAACAAGCGATTCAATGTTAATTCGAAACGTCTTACCGGTGCTGATCAATCAGGATCGGGTTCCCATCCGGATCAATCACCACGAAACTGGCGGGGCCTTCAGCCTCGCCCTGTTCCTGTTCAATCGCGATACCCGCAGTTGCCAGCGCGGCCTTGATCTTGCGCACATCGGTAAAGGGGTCCACCTCGCCCGCGCTTTGATCCCAGCCGGGATTGAATGTCAGCATATTCCCCTCGAACATCCCCTGAAACAGCCCGACCAGCGTGTCGCCGTTTTTCATGATCGCGTAGTGGTGTTCATCCGTGCCGCCAAACTGGCTGAACCCCAGTTTGGTGTAGAATGCCTTTGAGGCCTGCAGGTCCTTGACCCCAAGACTGATCGAAAATGCACCTAGCTTCATCGCCTGTCCTTTCAGCTATCAGTCACATCCTAGCACAATTCGAGCGCATCCGCCCCCAGCGCGAACTGGTGACGCTGACGCAGGGTTTCGCAATGGGCGCGCACAAGGGTCGGGCGCAGGATGATATGCCATGTCTGCTGCGCAATCGGCGCGCGTTGGGCGAAGGCGGCGCAGGACAGCACGGCGACATTGGCGCGGCGTGCCGGATCGCGCACTGATTGATAGCGGATCGCCTCGCAGCCATCGCTGCGCACCTGATCAGCCAGTGCCAGACAGTCGCTGTAATCGCTTGGGTCAGCCCAGCGCCCCTGCCCGACCATCACCGGATCGGTCAAATCCACCGCCACCGCGGCGCGAATATCCGCCTGAACGGCGGTATGTTCGACGGGGCGGCGCGGCATCGGCGTGCTGGGCGAGGCACGAAAGAACGCAACCGCGCCCCAGATGCTTTCGATGACAGCCGTCAGCGCAGTTTCGGCCCCATACCACACACCCGGCGTCTGCCCCGCGCGGCGAAACCGTGATGCGCGCGGATAGCAACCATATCGAAACGGCGACCAGAATTGATAATCCAGATGCTTGCAGGCCTCGGGAACCGGCGGTTTGGACTCCTCAAGAATATCCTCAAGCACCGCATGTTCGGGATCGGTATCGACGATGCGCACCGTGGCTGACCGATACTGCCCCTCGATCAAGCGCCAGACATTGCGATGATAGGGGGCATAAGGCGTATCAGGTCGGGGCACGGGCGCCGTCAAGATAGTTCATAACGCCAACCAACCCCGCCGCCTGCATGATCAGGGCGCGCGGCGCGCCATGCAGGTCACTGTTGGGATTTTTCATCCAGCCACGGATCGTATCGGGATCACCGCCCGCGATTGCATCCAGTGACCGGAACAGGCGCACCAGACAGGCGGCCAACTCGAACGGCTTGCCACTGAGGTCAAAACCGCCGTCTTTCATCCGCGATACGGTCGCCTCGCTGACGCCAATGACCTCGGCCAGTTCCTTTTGGGTCATGCCCAATTCACGCGCGGCGTTGAACGTGGCCTTGGCCAAAACCCGGCCCCTTTCGGGACTGGCATCAAAGACGGATTTGGTTTCAAGCTGCATGATGCACCTCCTTGGCAAGGAATATACATATTCTTTCCACAGAAATCAAGATGCTGCCGTGACGACACCCAAAAGGCTTGCTAAACAGCCTCATGATCATCCGCACACATACCAAGGGCGATGCGCCCAGCACCGCTGTCTATTCCGATTGCGAGCGCTATCGCTATAGCCTGACGCGAGTCTGGGACACAGGCGGCCGCAAGGCGCTTTTCGTGATGCTGAACCCGTCAACAGCGACCGAAGTGCAAAACGACCCCACCGTCGAGCGCTGTGAAAGGCGCGCCCGTGCGCTGGGCTTTGGCGGGTTCTGTGTGACCAATATCTTTGCATGGCGCGACACTGATCCGCGCAAGATGCGCGCTGTCGCCGATCCGGTTGGCCCCGCCAATGACGCGGCAATCCTCGAGGGCACGCGATGGGCCGATCAGATCATCGCCGCATGGGGCGCGCATGGGGATCACATGAAACGTGGGGCGGCGGTCGAAACACTGCTGCGCGCCACCAGCCAGCCGTTGTTTCACCTTGGGCTCACCAAGGCGGGCCACCCAAAACACCCGCTTTATATCGCCTACACGCAGCAACCCGCTCTTTGGACGGCGGCACAGTCGGATTAACCAATTGGTAACTTTGCATGCCGCGAAACTATCGAAAAGTGCTATGAAATTTCCTGAAAACCGTTGCGGCCCAAAGCTGGCCCGCCCCTTCATGAAATCGAGATCACGATGCTTGCCCTTCTTGGACTTCTTGGAATTGCATTTGCCGGTGCCGCGCTGATTAGCCCCGAAGCCGACGATGCGGCAGCGGAAACGGCGAATATGGACGAAGACCCGCCACTGATCGACAGCCCTTCAGACGATGGCGACGTGATCTATTCCGGCGACGGGGATGACGATATCGACGCGCTGGGGGGCGACGACTATGTCGCTGGCGAAGGCGGAAATGACACGTTGGCGGGTGGCGATGGCACCGATGAATTGCATGGTGGGGCGGGCGATGACCTGATCGATGGCGGCAATGACAGCGATAGCCTGTTCGGCCATATCGGCAACGACACGCTTGATGGCGGCACAGGCGACGATCAGTTGAATGGCGGCAGCGGCGATGACACGCTGATGGGTGGCGCCGGTGACGATGCGCTGCTGGGATCGCTGGGCGATGACATGCTGATCGGTGGCGCCGGTCAGGACGTGCTGCACGGCGGGTCCGGCGACGATGTGATCGACGGCGCTACCGGCGAAGATACGGCAGCGGTTGACTACCTCAATGGCGGCGCGGGAAATGATACCGTGATCGGTAACGCCGGTGACATCCTCAGCGGCGGCACAGGTGCCGATATCTTTGCGATGGACAACACACAGGGCAGCCTGTCGGTCATGGACTATGACGCGGGCGAAGACGCGCTGGTCGTGCTTTACAGCGGCGCCGCCCCTGTCCTGACCACCGCGACCGATGCGACCGGCCTGACGCTGTTTGCCAACGGGATGCCCGTGGCCATGCTTGCTGGCATCAACACGCTTGATCTGGCCACCGTGCAACTGGTCGCGGGATAAACACCCTTTTCTTTTGGTGCGATTGCCCCTATCAGCACCCATCGCGGGCGAATCCGCGATACCCTCCAAGGGCCCTGCTGGACGACATCCCGGCTTGCGCCATCACCCTTAACCAAGGAGACCCCGATGTCGATTACTGCTGAAGAAAAAGCACGCGTGATGAAAGAATTTGCAACCAAAGAAGGCGACACAGGTTCGCCCGAAGTTCAGGTTGCTATCCTGTCGTCCCGCATCGCGACCCTTACCGAGCATTTCAAGACCCACAAGAAAGACAACCACGGTCGCCGTGGCCTTTTGAAAATGGTCGCCCTGCGCCGCAAGCTGCTGGACTACACCAAAGCCAAAGACGAAGCCCGTTATCAGGACCTCATCAAACGCCTTGGCATCCGCCGCTAAACGCACAATCGGTTACGATTTGAAACGCTCGCCACTCTGGCGGGCGTTTTGCGTTTGGTGGGGTGACTGTCCGGTTTGCGGAATGCCACAAGGCGCACCAGGGTATGTGATGCGCCTTGCGGGCCACTGCTGAAAATGGGCGGCCAATCTTCGCCGAACGCCCGTTCTATGGTAACGGCTTTGCCTCAGTCGACGTGGGTGACAATCGTATCAACCGATTTGCGCACTTTCTTCATCGGCAACAACCAGTCGCCGCTCGCATCGCGGTAACCCAAAGGCATCAAAACCAGCGACCGCAAGCCGCGTTCTTTCAAACCAAGGATCGCGTCCACGGCTTCTGGGTCAAACCCTTCCATCGGCGTGCTGTCTACTTCCTGTTCGGCAGCGGCCACCAGCGCGACACCCAGCGCGATATAGGCTTGGCGCGCAGCGTGAGCATGGTTCACCTCGGCCTCGCGCGGCAGGTAGTTGGCTTTCAGTTGATCATAGTAGGCATGCAGCATCGGCAGATCGCCACGGGCATCGACGTTCAGCCCAACAACCTCATCAATGCGCGCGTCAGTGTAGTTGTCCCAGGCTGCAAACACCAAAAGGTGTGACCCATCGATGATCTGTGCCTGCCCACCAGCGGCTTCGGCGATCTGGCCACGTATCTTCGGGTTCGTCACGACGATGATTTCAAACGGCTGGGTCCCGCTCGAAGTAGGGGCCATGCGGGCCGCCTCGATTATGGCCTCGACCTTATCCTGCGGCACGGCTTTTGCGGGGTCCATTTTCTTGGTGGCGTAACGCCAGTTCAGATGGTCGTTCAGAGTCTTAGTCGTCATGGTTTTGGTCCTCTTGGCAAAGCCCGTCACGGGCAGTATACATTTGTAACCGACGATGTAATGAGAACCGTATTGCGCTACAAGAAGGCACATTTCTGAGCCTCGGTCACAAAAAGGGAACCGCCATGCTGGACAGCAAACAATGCCCCGACTGCAAACAGATCAACGAGGTTCTGTCACACGTCGGCGACCGGTGGAGCGTTCTGGTAATTATCTCGCTGTCTCAATACGGAACGCTGCGGTTCAATGAACTCAAGCGGAACCTTGGCATTTCGCAACGCATGCTAAGCCTGACATTGAAAGAACTGGAACGCGACGGCCTCGTGCACCGCACCTACCATCCGACGATCCCGCCCAAGGTGGAATACACCCTCACCGAGATGGGGCAGTCCTTTCGTGAACCAGTGAGCGCGCTAGGCCATTGGGCCCTTAACAATCTGACCAGGATCGCAGCAGCGCGCGAAGCTTATGATCAGGATATGGGCAATTCGTCGTAAGAACGGCCGCCAATTGACCCGCCTTCCAAGGCAGACTTTGGCGCACCGTGCGATGAAGGCCTCCCTTGTCCCCCCCAACAGACTCACCTTCCCCTTCCCAAAGCGCCCAATCCAGTATATGGCGCAGCCATCTGAGACGTGATGCTTGATCCCGGCATCGTGCAAAGGACAGGGATCGGCGGCAATGGGGCCGCCATGCAATAGGGCACTTGGAACGCCAAGATAGGCCCGGATAGGAAACGATAGATGTTCAACGAAGTGAAAAAATCCATTCAGTGGGGCGAAGAAACGCTGACACTGGAAACGGGGAAGGTTGCCCGTCAGGCAGACGGTTCCGTGATCGCCACCTATGGCGAAACCTCTGTGATGGCGAACGTGACGTTCGCAAAACAGCAAAAGCCGGGGCAGGACTTCTTTCCGCTGACCGTGCACTACAACGAAAAGTATTATGCTGCCGGCAAAATTCCCGGCGGGTTCTTCAAGCGCGAAGCGCGTCCGACCGAAAAGGAAACGCTCACAAGCCGCCTGATCGACCGTCCGATCCGCCCGCTGTTCGTCGAAGGCTTCAAAAACGAAGTCCTCGTGATCTGCACGGTGCTGTCCCACGATCTGGTCAATGACCCCGACGTTGTCGCCCTGATCGCCGCATCCGCTGCGCTAACAATTTCCGGCGCACCCTTCATGGGTCCGATTGCGGCGTGCCGCGTTGGTTTCGAGGATGGCGACTACACGCTGAACCCCGAAATCGACGACATGCACAAGCTGCGTGACAACCCCGAGCAGCGCCTTGATCTGGTTGTTGCAGGCACCAAAGACGCCGTGATGATGGTCGAATCCGAAGCTTACGAACTCTCCGAGGCTGAAATGCTTGGTGCGGTGAAATTCGCCCATGACCAGATCCAGCCCGTCATCGACCTGATCATTGATCTGGCCGAAGATTGCGCCAAAGAGCCGTTTGATTTTCAGGCACCTGACTACAGCGACCTGTCTGCTGCAGTCAAAAAGGCTGGCGAAAAAGCAATGCGCGCCGCGTTCGCGATCACCGACAAGCAAGAGCGCACGACCGCTGTTGCCGAGGCCCGCGAAACCATCAAAGCCGCGCTGAGCGAAGAACAGCTTGCTGATGAAAACCTTGGGTCAGCCATGAAAAAGCTGGAAGCTGGCGTGCTGCGCGGTGACGTGGTCAAGAACGGCAAGCGGATCGACGGGCGCGCCCTTGATACGATCCGTCCGATCATCAGCGAAGTCGGCATCCTGCCCCGCACGCACGGGTCGGCCCTGTTCACACGTGGCGAAACCCAAGGTCTGGTTGTGACCACATTGGGCACAGGCGACGACGAACAGATGATCGACGCGCTGCATGGCACCTACAAGTCAAACTTCATGCTGCACTATAACTTCCCACCCTATTCGGTTGGTGAAGTGGGCCGCTTTGGGTTCACGGGTCGTCGTGAAATTGGTCACGGGAAACTGGCTTGGCGCGCCCTTCAGGCTGTTCTGCCCGCCGCCACCGATTTCCCCTACACAGTCCGCGTTGTGTCCGAAATCACCGAATCCAACGGGTCGTCCTCAATGGCTTCTGTCTGCGGCGGTTCGCTGTCGATGATGGACGCCGGTGTGCCTCTCAAGGCACCAGTTGCCGGTGTTGCGATGGGTCTGATTCTCGAAGATGACGGCTCATATGCGGTTCTGTCGGACATCCTGGGTGACGAAGACCACCTTGGCGATATGGACTTCAAGGTTGCCGGCACGGAAAACGGCATCACCTCGCTGCAGATGGACATCAAGGTTGCGGGCATCACGCCCGAAATCATGGAAAAGGCACTCGCGCAGGCCAAGGACGGGCGCATGCATATCCTTGGTGAAATGTCCAAGGCCCTGACCTCGGCCAGCGATTTCAGCGTTCACGCACCACGCATCGAAACGATGCAGGTGCCCACCGACAAGATCCGCGAAGTGATCGGCTCGGGCGGGAAAGTGATCCGCGAGATCGTCGAAGTCTCCGGCGCAAAGGTCGATATCAACGACGAAGGCATCATCAAGATCGCATCGCCAAACGGCGAGGCGATCAAGAAAGCCTACGACATGATCTGGTCCATCGTCGCCGAGCCAGAAGAAGGCAAAATCTACAAGGGCAACGTCGTCAAAATCGTCGATTTTGGTGCCTTCGTGAACTTCTTTGGCAAGAAGGACGGCCTTGTGCACGTCTCCCAGATCGAAAACCGCCGTTTGAACCACCCCTCGGATGTGCTGAAAGAAGGTCAGGACGTCTGGGTCAAGCTGCTGGGCTTTGACGACCGCGGCAAGGTGCGCCTGTCGATGAAAGTCGTCGATCAGGAAACCGGTGAAGAGGCCAAAGAAGAAAAAGCCGAGGGCTAATCCCCAACTCTTTGCGAAATTTAGAAAGCCCCGATGGAACCATCGGGGCTTTTTTGATGTGAGATGCATCCGACCCAAACAAACCGGACGGAACGACGAACCAAAAAATCCCGTGCGCGGTTCTACACTGACGCCGCACTATCCTTGATCAGGCGGCCATCCTCCATCGTTAAAATCCGGTCGGCCATGTCCAAAATGCGATTGTCGTGGGTCACCATCACCGTGGTCGTCCCGCGCACCCGGCCCAGTTCCTTAAGCATCCGCACGATATTAACGCCACTGTCCTTGTCCAGCGCGGCAGTTGGTTCATCGGCAAAGATGATATCGGGGTTGCCCACCAGCGCACGCGCCACCGCAACCCGCTGTTTTTGCCCTCCCGACAGGTTCTGCGGCAGATAGGTCATCCTGTCGCCCAAACCCACCAGTTCCAACGCCTTGCGTGCCGCCTGCGTATAGGTCGGCCCCTGCAGCCCGTGCACCTGCAATCCCATCAGCACGTTCTGTTCTGCGGTCAGGCTTTCGTGGAGGTTGTGCGCCTGAAAAATGAACCCCAAACGCTTACGCAGCATTTCATGCGTCGCCTTGAGGGCGCCATTCAATTCATGGCCCAGCAGACGCACTGATCCGTCCTGCACATCACGCAAGCAACCGGCCAGCGTCAGGATCGTCGTCTTGCCCGACCCGGACGGCCCCATCAGGATTGTCAGATCGCCCCGTGCTATGTTCAGGTCAAAATCAAAGATCGCCTGTTTGCGCGCCTCGCCCGTCCCGAACCAGTGGTTCAGCCCCGCGATCTGCAACACTTCATCACCCATGCGACGCCCCTAGAACAGATCGGCCGGATCGGCGGCAGCCAGCTTGCGTGTGGCCAGAACACCCGACAGGGCACAGGCCGCGAGCGTGCCGAAGAACACCTGAAATGCCATCGTACCCGTCAAAACGATCGGCAGTGTTGTCACCTCGCGCATCCCCGACAAAAGTCCATAGCCGATGATAGACCCCGGGATAAAGCCAAAGACCGCAAGGATCAGCGCCTCCTCAAGAACGATCCCAAGAAAGAACATCTGCCCGTATCCCATTGCCTTGAAGGTCGCGTATTCGCGCATGTGATCGGCCACATCCGTGGACAGCACCTGATAGACAATGACGATCCCCACAAGAATGCCAATCACCACACCGAAGCCGAAAATGATCCCCGTCGGGCGCTGCGTGTTTTGATAGGTAATGTCTTCTTGCATGGCGTCCGCGTAGCTACGGATGCGCAGGCTTTTATCCGATATTTCGCCGCGCAACCGGTCGGCCACAATTGCCGGATCGGCCCCGCTTGCGACCTGCAAAAAGATATGATCGGGCGCACCCGCACTGCGCCCGTTCGACAACGCCAGAAACGACTGGTCCGACATGACCATATGCCCGTCACTTATAAATCCGCCGCCACCTTGAAAGGTATCGAACAGGGTCACAGTCTGGCCCGATACCTCGAATGTCTGCGGTGATTGCGGGCGGATAGCCGCGGCGATATCGGGCGACAATCCGCGCGTGTTCATGTCGATGATCGCACCGTTTTGCAGCCGCAACGGCGCAAGTTTGCGCTGCAGATCAGGTGACAGAAATCCATCGCTGTTGGGGTCAATCCCAAACGCCAACAGCCCCAGTGTCTGGTCGGACTGCTGCCAGTTCATCATGCCGATATAGACAGGCGTGGCGGCAATGACATCCGGGTCGGCCAAAGCCTGAAACATCCATTGGCGGGCAACATTGTCACCTTCGGTCAACGCATTCGCGTCCTGCGCCGAGATCATGATATCGACGTTGAAAAAGTCATAAGGGCGCAGCGTCGCCGTCGAAATGGACGACGCCAGCCCAAGCTGCACAAACACCAGAACATTGGCAAAGGCGACGCCGGTAATCGCCGCCGCCAACCGCCCCTTGGAATGGGTCAGCTGTAGCCAGCCAATCGGCAAGCGCCCGAATAGCACAGCAAGTAACCGGCTCATTGCGCCGCCCGCGTGTCGATCCGCGCGATGACCTCTAGATTGGTATACCGCGCCGCTATCACCGAAGACTCCGCGTCCAGTTCCACCAGCACCGTAACAACCCGCGCATCGGTGTTTGCCGCCGTTTCGTCTGACAACAATGATTGGCGGCCAACCGTCAGGCCGATACTGACGACCCGCCCCGACAGGGTGCGCTGGATCGCTTCGGCCACCAGTTCAACCGGCTGACCGACTGCCACCATCGAAATGCGATCCTGATAAATCTCGACCTCGGCCATCATCACTTCGGTATCGCCCATCATCAGAATCCCGTCGCTGGGCGGTTTTTCACCGGCGCGGACATGCACATCCAGCACGACGCCATCAATCGGCGCGACCACTTGGGCACGCGACAAATCGCGGCGTGCGCTGGCCAGGTCACTGCGCGCGGCGTCCAGATTGCGCGCCGCCACCAGGACGTCGGGCTGGGCATCGATATCGGCACTTTCATAGCGGGCAAGCGTGGCACGGGCGCGATCAACCGCGCGATCGGCCTGCAGACTGGCCGATTGCACGACATCAAGCGCGGCCTGCGTGGTCACACCGCGCTGGAACAATTCCTGACTGCGGATCAATTCCGATTGCGCCTCAAGCGCTGCAATCTCGGCCTGCTCCAGGCTTGCGCGGGCCTCGTCAGTGGAAATCTGGACGGCCTGACGGGTCTGCAGCAGGCTCGCGGCGCGCACCGCCACGGTTGCTTGGGCGCGGGCAACCGCACTTTCCAACTGCGCAGCGTTATCCAGCAGGGCAACTACATCGCCAGCGGCGACACGGTCACCTTCAGCCACCAAAACCTGCGCAACACGGGCATCGCCCGCACCAAAAGGCGGCGCGACGGTCGAAATATCGCCACGCGGCATCAGACGGGCCAGACCGATCACATCAGTCACCTGCAGGGTCTGCATCACGTCAGCGGGTAGGGAAATTTCAGGCGGCAGCGCAATCGGCGCGCTGGTCCCCGCACCGGGTTGCAGGCCAGTTATCTGAAAAAACTTTTGCAGGCCCGGAGGCTGAAAATATAGCCCGATAACAGCGCCCAGAAACAACAACGCGGGAATCGCCAAAAGGCGCAGATGCCGCCAGCGGCTTGGCTTTGGCGGGGCGACCTGTGACATTTCGTTTTCAGTGCCGTCATGGCGCACAACCAGATCGGGCAGGTCTGTGGCGGTATTGGTTTTGATATCCTGCACCTAAACCGTCCTGTTCAGTTTTATCCACACTACGCCTGCGCCAGCATTTGTCCAGCCGTCGAAACGCAAAAGGCCCCGCCTTAACGGGGCCTTTCATTCGCAATTTCAACCGGCTCAGGACGGCAGCTTGGCCATCCGCAGATAGGGCAGTTTCGTATCGATCGCACCGTATTTCGCGATCGCATCGGCGTCTGACACAGTTGTCGGCACAACCACATCCTGACCAACCTGCCAGTTTGCAGGCGTGGCCACGTTTTCGCGTGCCGCTGTCTGCAATCCATCGAGGGCGCGCAGCACCTCGGCAAAGTTACGGCCTACGTTCATCGGGTAGGTCATCGACAGTTTCAGCTTTTTATCGGGACCGATGATGAAAACCACGCGCACGGTCGCGCTGTCAGCAGGCGTGCGGCCATCGGGCAAATAGGCCTCGGCGGGCAGCATATCGAACGCCTTGGCAACCCTGAGGTCTTCGTCAGCGATGATCGGAAAACCGGCCTTGGCACCCCCGACAGCTTCGATGTCGGTCTTCCATTCCTTGTGTTCGGCCACGCCGTCCACAGATATGCCCATCACCTTGGTGTCGCGCGCAGCCCATTCATCGGCCAGTTGCGCCACGGCACCGAATTCCGTTGTGCAAACCGGCGTGAAATCCTTGGGATGGGAAAACAGGATCGCCCATTTGTCGCCAATCCATTCGTGCAGATCGAATGTGCCCTGATCGGTTTCAACTGTCAGATTCGGGATCGTGTCGTTGATACGCAGACTCATGTCGTAACTCCTTATGCCAATGTCGCGGCCACTCGTATCGGCCGTCTCATCCACCTATATAAGGGGGCGAAACCTGCACTACTACCACCGCTTGCACCTCGTTTTGTGCGGTGACAGTGTGACGCAAATTTCAAGGGAGAGCTGTCATGGTCGACAACCGCAAATTCTACATCAATGGTGCATGGGTGAACCCGGCCAAAGCCAATGACTTTGATGTCATCAACCCCTCCAACGAGGAAGTCTGCGCGACAATCTCGCTGGGTGGTCAAGCCGATACCGACGCAGCCGTCGCCGCCGCACGCGCCGCGTTTGATGGCTGGGCCTTTACGCCCAAGGGCGACCGCATCGCCCTGATCAAGCGCCTGCTTGAAGTCTACAACGACCGGCAGGAAGAAATGGCGCAGGCCATGTCGATGGAAATGGGCGCCCCCATTTCCATGAGCCGCGTCAATCAGGTCGGCGCGGGCAGTTGGCACCTTGAAGGGTTCCTGAAAGCATTTGAAAACTTCGAATTCGAGCGCGACTTCACCGCGACCGAAAAGACCCTGCTGGAACCGATCGGCGTCTGTGCGCTGATCACGCCGTGGAACTGGCCGATGAACCAGATCGTCCTCAAGGCCGTGCCTGCGATGGCCGTGGGCTGCACTGTTGTGCTGAAACCATCGGAAATCGCTCCGCTGTCTGGTCTGTTGTTCGCAGATTTCTGCGATGAGGCCGGTTTCCCCAAAGGCGTGTTTAACCTTGTGAACGGGGACGGCGTGGGTGTCGGCACCCAGCTTTCAACCCACCCCGAGGTCGACATGGTCAGCTTTACCGGATCATCGCGCGCAGGTATCGCCATTTCCAAGGCCGCTGCGGATACGCTGAAACGGGTCAGCCTTGAACTGGGTGGCAAGGGCGCGAATATCCTCTTTGCGGATGCGGGCGAAAACGCGATGCACTACAGCGCCGACCGGTGTTTCCGCAACTCGGGCCAGTCCTGCAATGCGCCAACCCGCCTGCTGGTCGAACGGTCCGTCTATGACCGCACCGTCGAGGTCGTGAGCGAAGTCGCCAACAACACCCGCGTCGGCCCCGCCAGCGAGGAAGGCAAGCATATCGGTCCCGTCGTGTCCGAGGCACAGTTCAACAAGATCCAAGGGTTGATCGAGGTCGGCATGGGCGAGGCGCGCTTGACCGCCGGTGGTCTTGGCCGCCCTGACGGGCTGAACCGCGGCTTTTACGTCAAGCCGACCGTTTTTGCCGATGTGGACAACACCATGACCATCGCGCGCGAGGAAATCTTTGGCCCGGTCCTGTCGGTCATCCCCTTTGATACCGAAGAAGAAGCCATCGCCATCGCCAATGACACGCCCTATGGGCTGACCAATTACATCCAGACGCCAGACGACGAAAAACGTCAGCGGGTCGCGCGGCGCCTGCGTTCGGGCATGGTGGAAACCAACGGTCAGGGCTTTGCCCAAGGCTCGCCTTTTGGTGGCTACAAACAATCCGGCAACGGGCGCGAGGGCGGCACGTTCGGGCTTGAAGATTTCCTTGAAGTCAAAGCCGTCAGCGGATGGGTCTCCAAGTAGGCACACCGCAGGTTAGCAGGGCGCGGGGGAAACCTCGCGCCCGTTCTCTTTGATTCGATGCAAGACGGGTGATCGGCGGCTTCGGCTTGAGTCCGGGCCGAGTGTTCCACCCTAAAACGGCGCAGCGGCCGTGATCCGCATCCCCTTGCCGCCGTCAGGATGGCGGAACTGCAAGGTTTCCGAATGCAGCATCATCCGGTCATAATCGCGCGCCACACCCGTCGCATAGAACGGATCGCCCAAAATCGGATGGCCCAGCGACAGCATATGCACGCGCAACTGGTGCGACCGCCCGGTCTTTGGCATCAACCGCACCCTTGTTTCCCCGCCGCCACTGCGCACAACACGCCAATCAGTCTGCGCTGGTTTGCCCGTTTCGTGACAGACCATTTGCAGCGGCCGGTTGGGCCAATCGACGATCAAGGGCAGATCGACCGTGCCGGTCTTCTCCGCCATCTCGCCCCAGACACGGGCGGCATAGGTCTTTTTCGTCTGGCGTTTTTCAAACTGCAGGCCCAAATGGCGCTGCGCATGGCGCGTCGCGGCAAAAATCATCACACCCGACGTATCGCGATCCAAGCGATGCACCAGAAGGGCCGTGGGAAACACCGCCTGCACCCGCGCCAAAAGGCAATCGGCCAGATGTTCACCCTTGCCCGGCACTGAAAGCAGACCCGCAGGTTTATCCACCAGAATAACCTCATGGTCCTCGTGCAGGATCACCAGCGGATCGGTTGGGGGGTCATAGTCGCTGCTGCTCATCGTCGGCGCCGGAACACGGAAAGCAAATAGATTGCAACCGCCGCCCAGATCATCGGAAAGGCAATCGCGCGGGCCTGGCCAAAGGGTTCGTCAAACAGGAACACCGCCACCAGAAAGATCATCGTCGGCGCGATATATTGCAGGATCGCGATGGTGGTCAGGCGCAGACGTTTCGCCCCATTGGCATAAAGCAACAAGGGCACCGCCGTGACCACACCACAGCCCAGCAGCAGCCAGACATCACCGCCCGACACGGTAAAGTGGCTTGCGCCTGTGCTTTCCAGCCAGCCCCAATAGGCCAGCGCCGGAAACAGCAAGATCAGCACTTCCAGCAGAAAACCCTGATTAGGGCCAATCGGCAGGGATTTCTTGCACAGCGCATAAAGCCCCCAGGTCAGGGTCAGCGCCAAAGCCACAACCGGCAACCCGCCGCGATCAAAGGTCAGCACCAGCACCGCACTGGCGGCCAGCGCGATGGCGACCAATTGCAGACGGTTCAACCTCTCACCCAGAAACACCGCGCCCAAAAACATGCTGAACAGCGGGTTGATATAATAGCCCAGCGCAGCTTCGAGCGCTTGATCATTGGCGATGGACCAGACGTATATCCCCCAGTTGATGGAAATAAGACCCGCTGTCAGGCACCCTAAAAGGATCGTGCGTGGCGATGACAGCGCGGCGCGAATGTCACCCGTGCGGCCTAGGACAACCAGCACTGCCGCCGCGATCGGCACCGACCAGATCACCCGATGCGCGACAACTTCGGCGGATGGGATATGCGCCACCAGCTTCATGTAAAGCGGCAGAAACCCCCACAGCACATAGGCCGAAATGGCAAAACCCAGACCAGCGGGGCTATCACCGCTCTGGATCGGTGTTGCAAGGGCGTTGGGATGGCTCATGCCCCCTCATATCAGTGGTAAAGTGGGTTTCAACCCACGTTACGCCTTCACCCGCTCCGATTTGGGATCATACATCGGCCGCAATGACGCCTCGGCGCGCACGCGCGTGCCCATCACGTCGATCTCGTAGGTGCTGGCCAAGACATCCGCCGGGCTTTGCCCCTTGCACGGCACATAGCCCAGCCCCATCGCGCCGCCCAGATGATGGCCATAGGCCCCCGACGACAGATAGCCGACAATCTGTCCGTCCCGCACGATCGGCTCGTTGTGATACAGCAGCGGTTCGGGGTCCGTCAGCCGGAACTGCACCATCCGCGCGTTCAGCCCTTCGTCCTTTTTGCGCAAGACCGCATCACGCCCGAGAAACGCCGACTTTTCGGT
Source organism: Octadecabacter sp. SW4 (assembly GCF_008065155.1). Lineage (NCBI taxonomy): Bacteria > Pseudomonadati > Pseudomonadota > Alphaproteobacteria > Rhodobacterales > Roseobacteraceae > Octadecabacter > Octadecabacter sp. SW4. The sequence goes on from NZ_CP042819.1 coordinate 3,038,717, forward strand.
TTTTACGGCAAAGCCCAAACCCGCCTCAAGCACGTGATCCTCGCTGGTGATGTCATGTCCAAAGTGGCGGAAACCCTTTTCAATCCGGCAGCTGTCCATCATGTGCATCCCGCACAGTTTCGCACCCATATCCTTCCCGGCACCGTGCAACACCTCGAACACATGGCCCGCCATGTCGGTGCTGATGTAAACCTCCCAACCCAGCTCGCCCACATAGGTCACGCGATGAACGCGGGCGCGGCCCATGCCAATGTCGATCTCTTGCGCTGTGCCAAACGGGTTCGCGTCATTGCTGAAATCAGCGGGCGACACGGTCTGCAACAGCTTGCGCGCATTCGGGCCCATCACGGCCAGCACACCTTCGCCCGCGGTCACATCGGTGATCACCACGTTGAAATCACCCTGATGGCGGCGCATCCATGTTTCATCGGCCAGCCGCGTGGCCGCAGGCGTGACCACCAGATAGGCGACTTCACTCAACCGCGTCACGGTCACATCCGCCTCGATCCCAGCGCGACTATTCAGAAATTGCGTATAGACGATCTTGCCCACCGGCACGTCATATTCGCCGCCGCCGATGTAGTTCAGAAACGCCGTGGCATCACGCCCCTCGACACGAATTTTACCGAACGACGACATGTCATAAATGCCGACATTTTCACGCACCGCGCGGTGTTCGGCAGCGACATTGTCAAAAAAGTTCTGGCGCTTCCAGCTGTAGGCGTAAGCTGGGTCTTGACCCAGATTACTGAACCAGTTGGCCCGCTCCCACCCGGCCAATTCACCCATCACCGCGCCTTGGTCCAAAAGCTGCTGATGGAAGGGCGTGCGCCGTAAACCGCGCGCCGTGGCCTTTTGCCGAAAGGGGAAGTGATCGGCGTAAAGCAGTCCCAGCGTTTCTTTGGAGCGTTCAAAAAGATAGGTCTTGTTGCCCTGAAATGGCTGCATCCGGCTGATATCGACGTCACCCAGATCAAAGGGCTTTTCGCCCTCATCCATCCACTGCGCCAGCGCCATACCGGCCCCACCCGCCGATTGAATGCCGATGGAATTGAACCCGGCAGCAACCCAGACATTGTCCATCTCGGGCGCAAGCCCAAGGTGATAGGCATCATCAGGCGTGAACGACTCCGGCCCGTTAAAGAACGTATGTATCCCGGCCTCGGCCAGCATCGGCATACGGTTCACGGCCTGTTCGAGGATCGGTTCGAAGTGGTCGAAATCCTCGGGCAGTTGATCAAATTCAAAGTCCGGCGATATGCCTTCCATACCCCAGGGTTTCGCATTGGGTTCAAACGCACCCAACAGGATCTTGCCCGCGTCTTCCTTATAATAGGCGCATTCATCAGGCACCCGCAGCACCGGCATTTGCGTCAGCCCCGCGATCGCCTCGGTCACAATATAAAAGTGTTCGCAAGCATGAAGCGGGACGTTGGTATCAAGCATCCGGCCAACCTCGTGGCCCCACATACCTGCGCAATTCACCACATGATCACAGCTGATATGGCCGTTTTCGCCGCCGCTTTGCCAGTCAACGCCGGTGATGCGCCGCCCGTCGCGTGTCACGCCTGTGGCCTTGGTTCGCTCGGCCACGACCGCGCCGTTCTGGCGTGCGCCCTTGGCCAGTGCCAGCGCGATATTGGCCGGATCGCCCTGCCCGTCCTTGTCCAGATAAACACCTGCCGCGACGCCCGCGATATTAAGATGCGGATACATCGCCTTGACCTCGTCAGGCGAGATTTCGTCCACATCCACGCCGAACGCCCGTGCCATCGCCGCAGAGCGGAAAATCTCCTCGCGCCGCTCCGCGCTCAGCGCCACCGTGATTGATCCACAGCGCTTGAACCCGGTGGCAACACCGGTTTCGGCCTCAAGGTTGCCGTAAAGCTCTTGGCTATACTTCGCCAGTTTCGTCATATTCGCGGTCGCGCGCAGCTGCGCGATCAGCCCCGCCGCGTGCCAGGTCGTGCCGCTGGTCAATTGCTTGCGTTCCAGCAAGACAATGTCTTTCCAGCCCTGCTTGGCCAGATGATAGGCGACGGAACAGCCAATCACGCCACCACCAATGATGACAACGCGGGCGTGGGTTGGAAGAGTCATAATGGCACCTCAGACAATTTCATGGCCCGCCGCGCGCAACGCGCGGGCCGTTTCAGCGATATGCGCCGGGCCAACCTCACAGCAGCCCCCGACGATTGTGGCGCCCGCATCAACCCAGTCCAGAACATAGTCGGCATAGACATCCGGCCCTAAATCACGGCGCGGCGACAGGGCATCAACGGTCGGCTTTTCCTTTAGAAAATCCTCGGTGATCTGGGTGAATCCGTTCGCATAGGCGCCCACCGGCAGCCCGAACGCCGCCAGTTCACGCACCGCATCCGCCATGACTTCGGGGGCCGAACAATTCGCCAGAAAGGCGGCAACCTGTCCGGTCTTTGCCAATCCCGCCAGCGCCGAAATCGGTTCACCTGATCGCAGAACAGTGCCGTCGCGATCGCTCACCGTTACGGCCAGCCACACAGGTTTTCCCGCCGCCCGCGCGCCTTGGGCAATCGCCACCGCATGCGCCACAGATGCAACGGTTTCGCACAGGATCAGATCAACGCGCGGGCCGATCAATGCCGCAACTTCAGCGTATTTCGCCACGGCCTCGGCGTGCGGCGGGTGGGTGTCCGGGCGATAGCTGGCGACAAGCGGGCCAATCGCACCCGCGATGCGCCCACTGCCCTGGGCTGCGCGCGCGGCCTCGGCCTCGGCCAGCGCCGCGTCATGCAGCGCGGCGAATTGCCCGTCCATTGCCGTGCCCGCCAGCCGGTCATGGTGGATCGCATAGGTGTTGGCCGTGGCGATCGTGGCACCGGCGGCAAAGTAATCCGCATGCACCTGCTGCACCATGCCGGGGTGATCGACCATCACCTGCGTTGACCACAGCGGGGTCGGCCGGTCACCGGCGCGATGCACCAGTTCCTGCCCCATGCCGCCATCCAGAAGGGCTATGTTCATGCACGGAGTCTTTCGTTCAACGGATCCCACAGCGGCGCATCCTCCTGCACCACCGCGCGGCACATTTCGCCAAAGATATTGACCTGCAATTGGGTGCCCGGCACCGCCAGATCGGCGCGCACCATGCCCAGCGCGATGGATGCGCCAACGCGGTGCCCATAAGCGCCCGAAGTGGTTTCGCCAACGATCTGCCCATCGTATGACAGGGTCGACATATAGGGCGCGTCGCAATCACCCGCATCAACGATCAGGGTCACGAACCGCTTGGCCACACCGCGTTGTTTTTCCGCCATGATCGCCGCCTTGCCCGGGAAATCCTGCGGCTTATCAAGCTTGATAAACCGGTCCAGCCCACCTTCGAGCAGGGAATAATCCGTCGACAGATCGCCCTTCCACGCGCGATACCCCTTTTCGATCCGCAAGGAATTCAGCGCATACATGCCAAACGGTTTCGCCCCCGCGGCCAGCACTGCATCATAAATGGCGGCGATATCTGCGTTTTCCGCGTGTATTTCCCAACCCAGTTCGCCCGCAAACGAAAGCCGAACCAGCGCCGCCCACCCTCCGGCAATCGCGGTTTCCTGAAGGCTGAGCCACGGCAAATCCAGATCGGCCTCGCAAATCTGCGCCATGAGATCGCGTGACGCGGGGCCAGTGACGATCAGAGTGGACATTTTGTTGGTCCAATCAGTCATTGTGAAAGCGGCGTCGCTGGGCATATGGCGTTCCAGCCATTCCCGGTCATGCCATTGTGCAGTGGCGGCGGTCACGAGAATGAACAGGTTCTCCGCTTCTCTCGATACACTCATCTCGGTCAGAATGCGGCCGCGATCATCGGCAAAATAGACCAGCCCCGCACGACCCACCTTGGGCAAGGCACCAGCAACAAGACCGCGCAGCCATTCGTCCGCACCTGGTCCCTCAAACTTGAAGCGCGAAAACCCTGGCAGATCCAGCACACCCACATGATCCCGCACCGCTTCACATTCTTCGCGCACGCGGGCCTCCCACGGGCCTTTGCGGCTCCATGTATGCGTTGAGTCCTCGGAGGTATCATCGCCCGGCCTGGCAAACCAATTCGCCCGCTCCCAGCCGTTATAGGCACCCATAACACCGCCAAGCGCGCGCACCTTGGCATCGACGGGTGACAGTTTCTTGTCGCGCCCGGCGGGCCACTCGTGCTGCGGGAAATGCATGGCGTATTCGTGGCCATAAACCTCGCGCGCCTTTTGATCGCAGTAATCCTGATCGGTGTAGTCAGTATAGCGGCGCGGATCGCAGGCCCACATATCCCACTCGGTCTGGCCCTCGATGATCCATTCGGCCATGACCTTGCCCGCGCCGCCCCCTTGGGTGATCCCGAACGTAAACACGCAAGCCTCATAGGCGTTTGGCACGCCGGGCATCGGCCCCATCAGCGGCAAGCCATCGGGGGCATAGGGAATCGGGCCGTTGATCACGCGGCCAACACCGGCGGTGCCAAGAAGCGGCACACGTGCCATCGCGTCCTCGATATACCACTCCAACCGCTCCAGATCGTCGGGGTATAGCTGGAAACTGAAATCCTCGGGCATGGGATCGTCGGGGGTGACCCAATGCGCCTTGCAGTTGCGCTCGTAGGGGCCAAGGTTCAGGCCATTCTTGTCCTGACGCAGATAATACGAGCTGTCGACATCGCGCAGCAGCGGCACCTTGCGGCCCTGCGCCTTGGTCCAGGCGGCCAGTTCGGGGATTTCCTCGGTCAGGAAATACTGGTGCGACATCACCGTCATCGGCACAGTGCGGCCACCATAGGGCTTGAACCATTCACCGACGCGCTGTGCATAATAACCGGCAGCGTTAACCACCTTTTCGCAACGGATATCGCCCTTTTCGGTGTGCACGATCCATTCATCACCATCGCGGGTCACGCCGGTGGCCGGGCAGAACCGTTCAATCCGCGCGCCAAGGCTGCGGGCACCCTTGGCCAAAGCCTGAGTCAGCTGTGCCGGGTCGATATCGCCATCATCGGGATCCCAAAGGCCGCCCGCAAGATCATGCGTTTCCAGAAAGGGATAGGCGTCCTTCATATCGGCAATCGACATCATCTCGACGTCCAGACCCTGATAACGCGCCATAGAACGGGCGCGTTCAAATTCCATCATCCGGTTCTTGTCATGGGCCAGCCGGACTGATCCCGTCACATGGTAATTCATCGGATAATCCACGGCCTCGGCCAGACCCGCATAAAGACCCAGGGAATAGCGCTGCATGTTCATCACCGCCCAGGACGTGCTGAACGACGGGCAGTTGCCCGCGGCATGCCACGTGGACCCGGCGGTCAGCTCGTTCTTTTCCAGCAGCACGCAATCGGTCCAGCCCGCCAGCGCCAGATGATACAGCGTCGAGGTGCCGACGACACCGCCACCAATGATGACCACGCGGGCCGTTGTCGGGAAATCAGCCATTTTCTTGCTCCTCTTGGCGGACGTTGTCCGTGATGTCATAGTAATCGCCCTTGTCGGCGGTAAAGATATGGCGCTCAAGGTGCAGACCCGTGGGGCCATCAACCGCGCCTAGGGCAACACCTGTGTCCGGGTCGGCGTGACCTTTCCAGAACAGGAACGACCCGCAGGTCGGGCAGAACCCGCGCTTGGCGGCGTCACTGGCACGATACCAGCGCACATCACCTTTGATCGTTAGATCATCGTCCATCACCTGCACGGCGGCCCAGTAATGGCCCGACTGCTTGCGACACTGTGAACAATGACAGGCGGCGGGGTCGCGGGCGGTGCCCTTTACCTCAAACATCACTGCGCCGCACAAACATGATCCTTGCATCAGACCCTCCCCGGGGTTTGCGCGCTGCCCAGCAGCACACCGTAGATAATGAAACACACCGCCAGCCCGCGCCGCAGCCAGACGTTGAACACAGCCCCCAGCGCCGCACGGCCCAACCCCGCACCAAGCGCGGTATAGGTCATATAGCTGCAGGCGGTTAGGGTCAGCGCCGTGGGGACAATCACCCACATCTGCGTGCCCAGCGGCACATCAGGCTGCACGAACTGGCTGAACGCAGCCAGATATCCGGCCACGCTTTTCGGGTTGATCGTCGCGATGGCAAAGGCACGCCAATAGACCGACCCGCCGCCCTGCGCGATTTTCGGCGCACGATTGGCCAAAAGCCAGCCGCGTAGCCCAAGGAAAACCAGAAACCCCGCACCGACCAGCTTTGCGGCCGAAAACGCTTGTGGTGACGCGGCTATCAGCGCCGTGACCCCAAATGCCGACAGCGCCAGAAACAAGGCCGCCTGCGTCAGGATCGCCGCGACCGCAGGCAGGCTGCGCCAAAATCCCAGCGTCATGCCGTTGGTGATGCAATTGACGGCATTCGGCCCGGGCGTAGTGACAAACACCAGCCAGAAGGTCGCGAAAATGCTCCACCCCGCAAAGGTCATCAATACACCGGCGGGGCGATAACCCAGATTGCGACACAAGGGGCATCATAGGGGTTCATCCAGCGAAACGGCTCTCCGCGCACACGGAAACTGTCGCCTGCATTCAGGTGATGGGTCTGGCCCTTGATCCAGATATCCATACGTCCGCTCATCACAAAGCCGACCTCTTGGGTGGCGCGGCATACCGGGGTCTTGATCTGGGAATGCGGGGCGAAAGTGGAATGCACCACCTCAAAATCGTCCGTCAGATCGGGCGACAACAACTCCTCGACCAGACCCGCAGCGCGCGACCCGATCGGGCGGCGTGCATCGCGGCGCACAATAAAGCCCTGTTCGCCACTTGGCGCGTCAGAGCGAAACAGGCTGTTGACCGACACATCCAGAAGTCCCGCAATCTCGCGCAGATCAGTGATCGAGGGTTGGGAAAGATCGCGTTCAACCTGGCTAAGCCACCCCACCGAGCGACCAAGCTGATCGGCCAAGGCGGCCAGCGTCACCCCCCGCGCACGGCGCAACGCGCGCAGATCAGCGCCCAGTGTTCCGTGCTGTGGGGTAGCGTGAATCATGGAACCGTCGTGAAATTATTGCCCGGAATTTCACGCTGCCATGATTCCGTGAAATCTCAAAGCAAAATTTCACGATCGCGCAAAGACATCGTGCAAAATCGCCACCAGCGCATCGGCATCCGCCTGCGTAAAGGCATCGGGCTGGTCGCTGTCGATATCAAAGACGGCAATCACCTGCCCCGAACCGTTAAACACCGGCAAGACCAGTTCCGACCGCGTGGAGCTGGCGCAGGCGATATGCCCCGGAAAGGCGTCAACATCGGCCACCAGTTGCACCTGCCCCGTGCGCGCCGCCGCACCGCAAACCCCGCGCGAAAACGGGATCTGCAAACAGCCGTGCCCCCCTTGATAGGGGCCAATTTTCAGCATCTCGGGCGCCGTCACACGATAAAAGCCCGTCCAGTCAAAGCGCGGATCGCTGTGATGCACCTCGCAGGTCACGGTCGCCATCAATGCAACCGGATCGTCCTCGCCCTTGGTCAGGCTGGCGATGGTTTTGGCAAGCGTCGCGTAATCAGGCATGGGCTGAACCTTTGGCTGGGCAGGAACTTGCACATTCTTGAACACAAGACCGACAAGGACGCAATTGAAACGAAAAGCCACAAAAGCGCCATGACACAATCACACGACCGCCCGAAACCCGGTGCACCCTGATCCCCGTAGCTGCATAGGCTTCTCCCGGCGGCGCGTGAACAGCCCCCACCCAGTGCGGGCCGTCGGGATACTTCCCCTTGCGCGATCCCGCCCCTAGGGTTGTCGAAAAACAGGGGGGCTCATGCGCAATTTCCAACAACCCGGACGATCCGCCGTTTTTGCCAGCAACGGCATCTGTGCCACCTCGCACCCGCTTGCGGCCAAGGTGGCTGTGCAAATCCTCGAAGCTGGCGGCAACGCCGTAGACGCCGCCATCGCAGGCGCGGTCTTGCTTGGGGTGTGCGAGCCGCAATCGACCGGCATCGGCGGGGATTGCTTTGCGCTGATCTCCCCGCCTGACAGCGACAGGATCGTCGCGCTGAACGGATCGGGCCGCGCCCCAGCGGGCTATGACGCGGACGCTTTGCGCGCGGCGGGTCATACCACCGTGCCGCTCAATGATATCGCAGCCGTGACACTGCCCGGCGCAATCGATGCGATCTGTCGCCTGTCCAAAGACTGGGGGCGGATCGGGCTGGCATCCGCGCTGGCCCCCGCGATCCATTACGCCGAGGCAGGGGTGCCGATCGCACCCCGCGTCGCGCGCGACTATGCCCAGGAATCCGGCGTGTTGCAGGGCGCGGCAAAACGCGCCTACCTGTGGAACGGCAAACCGCCACGCATCGGCCAGATATTCCGTGCGCCGGATCAGGCCAAGGTGCTGCGCCGCATCGCCACCGAGGGGCGCAGAGGGTTCTACGAGGGCGAAGTGGCCGAAGACATGGTCACCTCGCTACGCGCGATGGGCGGCAGCCACACGCTGGATGATTTCGCGCAGGTCGTCTGCGACTACACAACGCCAGTCAGCGGGACTTACGCAGGCATCGAACTGGTCGAACACCCGCCAAACGGTCAGGGTGCCACTGCGATCCTGCTGCTGAACATCCTGTCACAGTTCGATCTGTCGGCGATGGACCCGCTGGGTGCCCAGCGCCTGCATATCGAGGCCGAGGCGACAAAACTTGCCTATGATGCCCGCAACCGCTTTATCGCCGACCCTGATCATACCAGTCGCGTCGATCATATGCTGTCGAAGAACACCGCCATATCGCTCGCCGCGCTGATTGACCCCAAACGCGCGCTCACCGTTGATCTGAAAGGCGCCGGGGCCGTGCACAAGGACACGGTCTATATCACCGTTGTCGACCGCGACCGCATGGCGGTTTCCTTCATCTATTCGATCTTTCACAGCTTTGGGTCAGGACTGGCCAGTGACAGGTTCGGCATCCTGTTCCAGAACCGTGGCGCGGGGTTCACCCTTGAAACGGGCCACCCCAACGAAGCGGGTGCAGGCAAGCGGCCGATGCACACGATCATTCCGGGGATGCTGCGCAAGGATGGCAAAACCATCATGCCGTTCGGTGTGATGGGCGGGTCCTATCAGTCAACCGGGCATGCACGGTTCGTCAGCAACATCACCGATTTCGGCATGGACCCGCAGACCGCGATCGACACTCCGCGCGCCTTTGCCGAAAATGGCATTCTGAAACTGGAAACCGGCTATGGCGATGACGTGGCCCGCACCCTGTCGGACCTTGGCCACAACGTGCAGCGGCCCGCCGGCCCCATTGGCGGCGCACAGGCGATCCGGATTCACGACGAAGTTCTCGAAGGCGGCAGCGATCCGCGCAAGGACGGTTGCGCAATCGGGTATTAGGCGTCGGGCGGGGTTTCCCCCACCAGCCTAATTCATCTGGAACTGCAACGGATAGCCACCGTCCTCGAACGGGCCGAACAGATCGTCAAGATCAGGGTGATCGACCGGTTCGCCGGAATAATCAGCCACCAAATTCTGCTCGGACACATAGGCCACGTAGTAACTTTGGTCATTTTCCGCAAGCAGATGGTAAAACGGCTGGTCCTTTTCGGGGCGCGCCTCTTCAGGGATCGCCTCGTACCATTCATCAGTGTTGGCAAACATCGCATCCACATCAAACACCACCCCACGAAAGGGGTGCTTGCGATGACGGACAACCTGCCCAAGATGATATTTCGCGCGCGTTTTCAGCATCGATTCACAGCTCCCGTCCCGTTACTAGACGTTCAAGAGGGGCACTGTCCACGCCTGCGCGGCCAAATTAAGGGAAACAGTCTGTGAACCCACGCCAGACAGTCAGGCGCGTCATCGCGTTTGTGTCATGACAAGCCTGTTTCCAGACCGTCTTTGATCAGCTAGAATAGTCGCAATAAAAACAAAACGAGCGAGAGGCAGATGAGCAAAATCTTTCGCGCGATGATATTACTGGTCTTGGTGGCTAGCTGCGGCAGCAGGCAATACTCTGCGCCGCGCGACATTGATAACGCCTGTAGTATTGTGCGCCAGAATCCCGACTATTTGCGCGCATTCAGCGCAACCGAACGCAACTGGGGTGTGCCAATCCCTACCCTGATGGCGATCATCTATCAGGAAAGCAAATTCATCGGCAACAACCGCCCGCCGCATCAATATGCGCTGGGTGTGATCCCGATGGGGCGGCAATCGTCGGCCTATGGCTATTCGCAGGCGCTTGACGGCACATGGGAAGAATACCAGCGCCGGCAAGGCGGACGCAGCGCGCGCCGCGACAATATCCGCGATGCGACCGATTTCATGGGCTGGTATATGGCGCAGACCGTGCGTGAAACCGGCGTGGCACTGTCAGACACGCGCAACCAATACCTTGCCTATCACGAAGGGCGCTCGGGCTTTAAGCGCGGGACTTACAACAGCAAGGCATGGCTGGTGCGTATCGCGGGCGAAGTCGCCGACCGCGCGGTGATGTATGACGCCCAGCTGCGGACCTGTAACCGCCGCTGAACCAAAAAAAGGGGCGCCCGACCGGACGCCCCTTTCTATCATGTCGGCGGGGCTAGTTTTGCCAGCTGCGCATCTCGGCCTGAATGTTGAACAGGATGTCACGGATATTGCCGCCCGTGGCCAGATCACCCAAAATCACGGTTGTCTGCTCGCCCAGGTCATCGGTGATGACCCACTGGCGCAGCTCGACCGGATCGCTTGTGAACACCAGCTGGATCGTGCCGTATTCGGGATTATCGGGATCCTGGGCCGTCACGGTCGTCGTCGTGCCGTCACTGGTCTGGCCCGTGACCATACTTGCACGGGTCAGATCAACATTGCGCGCCAGAATGACACTCAGCGGCGTCTGGTTTAGCGGGTAGCGATCCGGCCCATCGTTAGAGCGCGCATCGAATATCGCGACCTGCCCACCGCCGGCAACCACCAGCGACCGTTCCGGCGGCGCATATTCAAACCGCACGCGCCCGGGCCGCTTGATATAGATCGTGCCCGTCGAAATGGTGCCGTCGCTGTTGATCTGGGTGAATTCCCCCGTCGCCGTCTGCAACTGGTTCAAATACTGCGAGATCGCCGCCAGCGACAATTGTTGCGCATGGGACGGTGCGGCAAGTGCGGCCAAGCCAAGCGGCACAAGCAATAAAAGAAGGCGTAACTGTTTCATAAACCCTACCTAAGTCTTTGGGGGCATCATTGCATCCCATCACATAGGGGGAAAGATGGCGCATTGTCAGCCGCTAGGCGATATCACGCCAGATGCTATGGGATAACGCGACAGGAACGCTGGAAAATTCGCGCTTACAGCAAACGCCTTTCCCGCCTAGACTAACCAAGATGTGAAAGCGGGGGGCTGTTTCATGATCGATTTTCTGATGCTGGCGTTTATCTTTCTGGTGGCGGGTGTGATCGCCGTGCCGATTGCCTCGCGGCTTGGGCTTGGATCGGTACTTGGGTATCTGATTGCCGGTATCCTGATCAGTCCGGTGCTGGCGTTACTGCAGGTGGATGTGGTTGCCATTCAGCACTTTGCGGAATTTGGCGTGGTGATGATGCTGTTCCTCGTGGGGCTCGAACTTGAACCGCGCCTGCTTTGGGACATGCGCGCCAAATTGCTGGGCCTTGGCGGCGGGCAAGTCGGACTGACAGCACTGGCCGTGATGGGTGTGGCGCTGGTGCTGGGGCAACCCTGGACGATCGCGCTGGCAATCGGTTTGGTGCTGGCGCTGTCATCCACCGCGATCGTGCTGCAAACCCTGAACGAAAAGGGCCTGATGAAAAGCGATGGCGGGCAGTCCAGCTTTTCCGTGCTGCTGTTCCAGGACATCGCCGTAATCCCGATGTTGGCGCTGATCCCATTGCTGGCCATGCCCGATCTGATGCAAACTGCTAGCGAAGCCGTGACCGAAGACCACGAGGCAGAGCTGAGCCTGGTCGCGGGCCTGAATGGCTGGCAAACTGCGGGCGTCACCATTGGCGCAATCGCCGTCGTGATCTTTGGCGGGTCTTTCCTGACGGGGCCTGTCTTTCGCTTTATCGCCGCCGCTCGCCTGCGTGAATTGTTCGTCGCGACAGCGCTGATGATGGTCGTCGGCATCGCTCTGCTCATGTCACTCGTCGGGCTTTCCCCGGCGCTTGGCACCTTCCTTGCAGGGGTCGTTTTGGCCAACAGTGAATACCGCCACGAACTTGAATCCGACATTGATCCCTTCAAGGGGCTGCTCTTGGGGCTGTTCTTTATGACGGTCGGCGCAGGCATCAATTTTGCGCTTTTGTCGGAAAACCTTGGGGTGACCCTTGCGCTGACCTTCGGGCTGATCGCGTTGAAAATTGTCGTGTTGCTGGCGCTCGCGCAAATATTCAAACTGCAAGGCAGCGATAAGTGGCTGTTCGGTCTGGGCCTTGCCCAAGCCGGTGAATTCGGCTTTGTGCTCTTGTCCTTTACCGTCGCCAACAATGTGATCCCGACGGGCGTGGCCGACCAATTGCTGCTGGTCGTGGCGCTGTCGATGCTGCTCACGCCGCTGTTGTTCATTCTGCATGACCGGGTGATCGTGCCGCGTTCTCACACCGATCAAGACCGCGACACGGACACGATCGAAGAATCCAACCACATCATTATCGCAGGCCACGGCCGCGTGGGCGGTATTGTGGCCCGTATGCTGCGCGGCGCGGGGGTCGGCGCGACGGTAATTGATTTCTCGGCCGCCCAGATCGACATGCTCGCCAAGTTCGGTTTCCGTGCCTATTTCGGCGATGCGACGCGACCCGATCTATTGCATTCCGCTGGCATCGAGGACGCCAAGGTGCTGGTCATCGCCATCGACGGCAAAGACCAGACCACGGAACTGGTCCACTACGTGCACATGAACCACCCGCATGTTCACATCATCGCCCGCGCGGTAGATCGCAACCACGTCTACGAATTTATGCTGCCGGTTGCCGCGATATTATCCGCGAAACCTATGACAGTTCTTTGCGCATGGGGCGATCATTGTTCGAGGCTTTGGGCCATTCGCGCCAGACCGCCGAACAGATCCGCGATACCTTTGACGAAATGGACCGCAAAGTCATGATCGAAATGGCCGAGCATTACGACCCAGACGTGCGTCCGACCGAGAACGAAGCCTATATGACCCGTGTTCGCGCGATGTCTGACGACTGGCAGAGCGATCTCGAGGCCGAAATCAAAGCCATTATCGCAGCCGCAGCCGACACAAAAACGGGGTCCGAAGGGTAATCCCGGACCCCGCCAATTCTGTGCCGCACCTTATTGCCGTTCAGGGATCAGGATTTCGCGTTTGCCCACATGGTTGGCGGCGGACACGATTCCTTCTTCTTCCATCTGTTCAACCAGTCGCGCGGCCTTGTTATAGCCAATCGCCAGTTTGCGCTGGATATAGGACGTCGAACACTTGCGATCCTTGGCGACAATGGCCACCGCCGTGTCATAAAGCGCGTCTTCGCCATCGGTATTGCCACCCAGACCGAGCACCAGATCAATGCTGCTTTCGGTGTCCTCGTCGGGGCCTTCGACCACGCCGGACATATATTCGGGCGGGCCGAACCCTTTAAGGTAGTTGACGATTTCCTCGACTTCCTCGTCGCTACAGAACGGGCCGTGGACGCGGGTGATCTTGGCGCCACCCGCCATATATAGCATGTCACCCATGCCCAGCAGCTGTTCGGCGCCCTGTTCCCCCAAAATGGTGCGGCTGTCGATTTTCGATGTAACCTGAAACGATATCCGCGTTGGAAAGTTCGCCTTGATCGTGCCGGTGATCACATCCACCGACGGACGCTGCGTGGCCATGATCAGGTGAATACCCGATGCACGCGCCATCTGCGCAAGGCGCTGGATGCAGGCTTCGATCTCTTTGCCCGCGACCATCATCAGGTCGGCCATTTCGTCAACGATCACGACGATATAGGGCAGAACCTCGGGCTGGAATTCTTCGGTCTCAAAGATCGGATCGCCGGTTTCATCGTCAAAACCGGTCTGCACAGTGCGGCTGAACATTTCGTTCTTGGCCAGCGCATCGCGCACGCGGCCATTATAACCTTCGATGTTGCGCACGCCCATCTTCGACATCTTGCGATAGCGTTCCTCCATCTCGCCCACGGTCCATTTCAGGGCCACAACCGCCTTTTTCGGGTCGGTCACAACGGGCGACAGCAGATGCGGGATGCCGTCATAGACGGACAGTTCCAGCATCTTGGGGTCGATCATGATCAGGCGGCATTCCTCGGGGGTCAGCTTGTAAAGCAACGACAGGATCATCGTGTTGATCGCCACGGACTTACCCGAACCGGTTGTCCCCGCAATCAACAGGTGGGGCATCTTGGCAAGGTTGGCAACGATCGGATCACCGCCGATATCCTTGCCCAACGCCAACGGCAAGCGCATGTTGCTATCGCCAAAATCACGGGCCGACAGGATTTCGCGCAGCACCACCATTTCGCGGTTTTCATTGGGCAGTTCAATCCCGATCACCGACCGTCCGGGCACTGTGGACACACGGGCCGACAGGGCCGACATCGACCGTGCGATATCATCGGCCAAACCGATCACGCGCGAGGCTTTCAAACCGGGGGCGGGTTCCAATTCATACATCGTCACGACAGGACCGGGGCGCACCGACACAATCTCGCCCTTCACACCGTAATCATCCAGCACGCTTTCCAGCATCCGCGCGTTTTCTTCCAGCGCGTCGTCAGACAGGTGATGGCGTTCGACTGTTTCGGGGCTGCTCAGCAGGCCCAGCGGCGGGATTTCATAGGCCACGCGCTTTTCTTCAAATTGCAGCGCTGGCTGTGCCTCGGCCCTCGCCTTCTGGCTGGGCTGCACGGGCTTTTTCACAGGGTGCTGCACAACTTTGCGCGGCTCGGGAGCGACAAACACTGGCTGCGTCGCAACGGGCATTTCCGGCGCAACTGCAACGTCATCGTCGATCACATCAAGATCCATCGGCGCTTCGTCAAAGGCGGCCATCACCGGCGGTTCGGCGGGCAACCCTTCGGGCGTGCGATTGGTATTGAGCAACAGCGGATCGGGGCCACGGCGTCGCGCCAGCACGGGTTCAACACGACCCGCAGGGGCGGCGGCAGGCGGCGGCGTGGCCTGCATCGGCTGGCGCACGCGCGAACGGATCACATCGCTGATCTTGCTTCTGATCCGGTCTTCGTCAGGGGGCTGTTCGGCCAGATTCACGCTAAGACGTGGTTCAACCAGTTCGGGTTCGGGCATGGCTTCACGCTTGCGCAGGGACGGCATCAAGCCGCCCAGCAAGCCGCCCGATTGCGGTTCGGCCATACGTTCGGGGGCGGTCAAGGGTGCCTCCCGCGTCGGCATGGCCGGGGCGGCGCGCACCACGGCGGCCACGCGGGCCGCTTCACTTTGTGGCGCGGGAACGGCGTGATACGCGGCGGTTTCTTGTGCGGCCTCGGCACGTTCGGCCGCGGCGGCACGGCGTTGCTGCACGCTGGCATAGGTCCCTTGGGCCGCGCGCATCGACGCCGAGGCGCCCTGCCCCAACAAGCGTAAAAACAACGCATAAAGCATAATAAAGCCGATCAG
Source organism: Octadecabacter sp. SW4 (assembly GCF_008065155.1). Lineage (NCBI taxonomy): Bacteria > Pseudomonadati > Pseudomonadota > Alphaproteobacteria > Rhodobacterales > Roseobacteraceae > Octadecabacter > Octadecabacter sp. SW4. Next base: position 3,054,284 of record NZ_CP042819.1, read on the forward strand.
CAGAACCCGGCCCAGAACCTTGATCTCGCGCCAGGTGAAACCCAGCACGAACGCACCCAGTGCAACGATGGAAACACCGGTGATGAACGACATCAACTTGGCTCCGAATGCAGCGCTGAACGGCACAATCGTCAGGGCTAGCGCCAGAACCGTGTCACCAAACATGCCACCCAAACCAAACGAGTGATTCCAACCCGCACCGGGCACCAATGTCGATGCATAAACCGCCAGAACCGCGACCGCGATCGGTGCGAAAATCAAACGGCCCAGCGCGCGTTCTTCACCGCGATGCAACGCCAGCCGCGCACCCCAGCCGACCAGCGTCACCGGAATACCCCAGGCACCCCAGCCGACAATCATAAAGATCGGTGCCGCAACCGAGGCCCCGAACCGACCCAGCCAGTTCTGCACGGGTGCATCGGTGGCCGACATCCAGTTGGGATCGTCGGGGCTGTAGGATACGAACATCATCGCCGCCAGCACACCCAGCACGATCAGGCCAAGCCCCAGCAGTTCCTTGCCACGCTTTTCGATGGCCGCCTGCATTTTGCTATCAAGCAATGGGTCGCGCTGTCGTGTTTGATACGCCATATTCTCGTGCCTCGCCTTAACCGTACAAACAGTCGCGGATCTGGGTCAGACCGCGCTGCATTTCTTGTATTGGGGCCACCATCGCAACCCGAATAAATCCCGTGCCGGGGTTATCGCCCGCAACATCGCGACTAAGATAAGCGCCGGGCAGGACCCGCACGCCTGTTTCTTTCCACAACCGAAGGGCCGCCGCTTCGCCGTCATCGACGGGCAACCACAAAAAGAACCCCGCTTCGGGGCTGGAGTAGCCGTCGATGTGGCCTAGGATCTTGTCCGCCAGACGGTATTTTTCGCAGTATTGCGCCCGGTTCTCGATCACATGCGCCTCGTCGGCCCAGAGCTTTTCGGCCACACGCTGCAACGGCAGGGGCAAGGGCGCGCCCGCATAGGCGCGCAACTGCCGCATCCGCGCGATACTCTCGACACCACCGGCCGCAAAGCCTGACCGCAAACCGGGCAGGTTCGACCGCTTTGACAGGGAGTGAAACACCACGACCCGTTCAGGATCAGCGCCCATCTTGGCCGCAACCTCCAAGGCGCCCGCAGGCGGGGAATCACGGTAAATCTCGGAATAACACTCGTCCGCGAAAATGCGGAAATCATGCTTTTCCGCCAGCGTAATCAGGTCGCGCCAGTAATCCTCACCGGCCACCGCACCCTGCGGATTGGCGGGCGAACAGACATAGGCAATGGCCGTGCGCTCCAGAATTTCAGTGTCTAACCGGGCATAATCGGGCAGATTTCCGCTTTCGGGCGTGGCCGCCACATAAACAGGTTCGGCCCCGACCGACAGCGCCGCCACGGCATAAACCTGATAAAACGGGTTCGGCGTCAGGATCACCGGTTTTCTGCCGTTCTTGGTTTCAGGGCAAAGCGCCATCGCCGCATTATATAGCCCTTCGCGGGTGCCATTCAGGGCGATAATCTGATCAGGCGCGATGCTCACCCCATAACGGGTATTAAGCCAGCCCGCGATGACAGCCAGCAGTTCAGGCGCACCTTCGTTGGGGGGGTATTTCGCAAATTCGTCAACGTGTTTGGCCAGAACATCACCCACCCAGACAGGGAAATCATGCTGCGGTTCACCGATGGACATGGCGATGGGCGCGCCGCCCGGTTCATGGACGTCAAGCAAAGCCCGCAAACGCGGGAACGCATAGGCCGGTAGGTTCGAGAACCGCTCGGGGTACAACATCGCTGCCTCTGGTTACGGGATCATTAGTGTCCCGCTTTTTCTCAAACTAGCGCGCATCGCAGGGCGCTGTCCAGAAAAACACCGCGATTTTTAGGGGTTGCCAAAAGCGATTGTGTCTTTTGGGTCAGGCGATCAGGCCAGAGCCGCCGCAACCGCCGCCCCAAGACGCAGCAATCGCGCCTCAGATTCTGGTGCGGTGTTCAGCATAAGGCCAGTGCTGGGCTGGCCCGTTGGTAGGGTCAGCGCTGCCAAACCCATCAAATTTGCCACCCGTGTGTTGCGCAGGGTCATCAGGTTGGACGCCTTGTAATACGTATTATCGCTGATCAAACGGTCCAGGTTTGGCGGCATATTCGCCGCTGTCGGGCAAATCACCGCATCAAACCCCGCCGTTGCCGCGACGTAGTCCGCGCGGATCGCATGCAGGCGTTTCCACGCATGTAGATAGTCATGCGCCAGCACGTCGCGCCCGGCTCTGACCCGTTCGAGAATCTGTGGAAACATCTTTTCCGGCGCATCCTCGACCAACTCACGCCAGTTGGCATAGGCGTCAGCGGTATAAAGAACGGCCGATAAATCAAAGGCTTCCGCCAATTCCGGCGCCTCGGCGCGCACCACTTGGGCACCGGCGTCCTGCAGGCGGTCAATCGCTGCCTGATAGGCGGCAGCCGGGGCGGGTTCGATATCATCCATGACAATCGTATCCAGCGCCATGAACCGCGCGGCCTTCAGGTCTACACCAGCCAGATCAACCGGCTTTGATCCTTCAAGCGCAGCCAGCATCAGCGCCGCATCTTCGACCGTGCGGCAAAGCGGGCCGACCGTATCGAACGTTAGGCACAGCGGCACGACACCTTGCAGCGACAGCCGCCCGTGTGTGGTTTTCAGCCCCACCAGATCGTTCCACGCCGCCGGAATCCGCACCGATCCGCCGGTATCCGAGCCAACAGCCGCCGCCGCCAACCCAAACGCAACCGAGGCCGCCGCACCCGATGACGACCCGCCGGGCACCGCATCTGCGTCATTCACACAGGGCGGCGTGGCGGTGATCGGGTTATAGCCAAGACCGGAAAACGCGATTTCCGACATATGCGTCTTTCCCAGACAGACCAGTCCTGCTGCCGTGGCATTCCGCAATACCTCGGCATCCATTTGCGGCACACGCCCCGCCATCAGGGCCGTGCCAGCCTCGGTACCAACGGCCGCAGTGTCGAACAGGTCTTTCCACGATACCGGCACACCATCGAGCGGCGACAACCGCTGGTCATTCCTGGCCCGCGCCGCTGCCGCGCGCGCCTCGGCCCGCGCCCGGTCCGCCGTGACGCGCGCATAGATCCGGTCGCGCAGGGGGTGGGCGTCAATCGCCGCCAGATATGTGTCCGTCAACGCCACGGCGTCGATGTCACCCGCGCCAATCCCGCGACCCAGATCCGCCGCCGACATCCACACCCAGTCTTGCATAAAAGCCCCCGTTTTGCCGCAGGGTAGCGGCCAAGGGGCGCATGGACAATCCCGCCCGCCGCGTCATATGCAAGGGCATGACACATGATACAGACATCGCGATTGTCGGCGGCGGGCTGAACGGCCCGGCCCTTGCGCTGGCCCTAGCCCAAAGCGGCTTTTGCGTCACGGTCATCGACACGCTGGCCCTTGATACGCGCAAAGACCCGGATTTCGACGGGCGCGCCTATGCGCTTGCGCTCGCCTCGCAGCGGTTGCTGAAAAACCTGGGCGTTTGGGGCGGTGTGGCCGATCACGCCCAACCAATGCTGGAAATCAAGGTCACAGACGGGCGCGCGGGCGAAGGGCCAAGCCCCTGGATGCTGCATTTCGATCACGCCGAAATCGAAGAAGGACCGATGGGCTATATGGTCGAGGACCGCCACCTGCGCCGCACCTTCCTTGATGCGCTGGCCGCCGACGACCGGATCACCCAACTCGCCGGTGAAACCGTGGTCGCGCAAGCCGTCGACGCGGCGGGCGTCACGGTCACGCTTGCCTCTGGCAAAACACTGACGGCTGCGCTTTTGATCGGCTCGGACGGGCGGCGCAGCGGCACCGCCCAGCGCGCCGGGATCACCCGCACCGGCTGGGGCTATGGGCAAACCGGCGTTGTCTGCGCCGTAAATCATGAAAAACCCCATGGCGGCATCGCGCATCAGTTCTTTATGCCGCACGGCCCACTTGCGATCCTGCCTTTGACGGGCAACCGCAGTTCGATTGTCTGGAGCGAAACAGACGCCCGCGCGGCCGAACTGACGGCGATGGACGGCGCCGGTTTTCTGAATGCCCTGCGCCCCGCATTCGGCAGTTTCCTAGGGGACATCAGCCTTGCGGGTGCGCGGTTCAGCTACCCCCTGAACCTGACGCTCGCCGATCATTTCATCGCTGATCGCGTCGCGTTGGTGGGGGACGCGGCACATGGGATGCACCCGATTGCAGGCCAGGGACTGAATGCGGGCCTGCGCGATGTGGCCGCTCTGGCCGAGGTTCTGTCAGATGCCCGTGCGCGCGGCGAAGACATCGGCAGCGCGCAAGTCTTGCAGCGCTATCAACAATGGCGGCGGTTCGACACAGCCACGCTCGCCGTGGCAACGGATACATTCAACCGCCTGTTTTCAAACGATAATCCCCTGCTTCGCGGGATCCGCGACATCGGCATGGGCGTGGTCAACGCCATCCCCTCCGCGCGGCGGTCATTCATCCGCGAGGCAGCAGGGCTAAGCGGTGACTTGCCCCGCCTGATGAAAACCTAATCCAGTTCCCGCGCCTCATCGATCAGCATCACAGGGATACCGCCGCGGATCGGATAGGCCAGATGCGCGGCCTTGGAAACCAATTCCTGCTTTTCCGCATCGTAGCTCAGCGGCCCTTGCGTTTGCGGGCAAACCAAAGCCTCGAGCATCTTGGGGTCGAAGGCCTGCGTGTCGCTCATTGCATGATCTCCTCGTTGTCGCCGCCACGCATTGCAAATTCGATCAGGGTGAACAAGGTCTCGCGGCGGGTCGTCAGCGACGGGGCCTCAAGCAGCGCCTGCTTGTCCTCGGGATCAAACGGGCACAGCATCGACAGGGAATTGATCAGCAATTCATCGTCCGCCTCTTTCATGCTGTCCCAATCGGTCGACAACCCACGTTCCTCAAAGAACCGTTCCAGCAGCGCCATCAGTTTCGCACGATCAAAGCCGGGGTCTTTTTCGTCAGGCCCCAGATCGCGACCAAACCCTTCCCATGACACATCGCAGCGCCGGTAGGGGGTAAACCCCTCAACCTCTTTCAGGATGCGGAACCGCGAGGCACCCGACAGGGTGATCATATAGCGCCCGTCCTCGGTTTCCGAAAACGCGGTAACACGGCCCGCACAGCCGATACTGTGCAGTTTACTGGTGCCATGGGGCCCATCAAACGGCTGGATCATCCCGATCAGGCGCGCGGGCGATTTCAGCACATCATCCAGCATCGCCAGATAGCGCGGCTCGAACAGATGCAGCGGCAGCCGCGAGCGCGGCAAAAGCAACGCACCGGGCAATGGAAAAACCGGAATCGTGTCGGGCAGGTCGGTCTCTGTGATCATGCCCTTAACCTAGCGTGTGAAACCCGTCAGGCAAATATCATTGACGACAGTTTGCGCCGCCCGTTCAACGCAACCGGATCGGTTGGCTTCAACGCATCAAAGATCGTGAACAACTGTGCCTTCGCTGCGCCGTCATTCCACTCGCGGTTACGGCGGAATAGTTCCAGCAGTTCCGCGATCGCACCTTCGACATCACCCGAGGCATGCAGCGCCGTGGCCAGATCGAACCGCGCCTGATGGTTGCCCTCGTCGGCGGCGACCGCGGCGCGCAGGGCGTCCAGCGGGCCGGCATTTGCGGCCTGACGGGCCAGATCAAGCTGCGCATGGGCCGCTTCCATTTCCGGCGCTGTCGCGATTTCAGCGGGCGCACCATTGAGCACGGCTTCGGCCTCGTCCAGCCGATCAAGCGCGATGTGCGCACGGGCCAGACCGCCAAAAGCGGCGGCATTCGTGCCATCCTCGTCGACGATCGCGGCAAATGTTTCAATCGCGTCAGCCGCCTCGCCTTCGGCAAGCATTGTTTCGGCGGCGTCCAATGCATCGGCAAGGCCGTTGTCTTCTTCACCACCCATATCGGCAACCTTGTTCACAAAGGCCTCGATCTCGGACGGGGGCAGCGCACCCTGGAACCCGTCAACCGGCTGGCCCTGATAAAACGCGTAAACCGTCGGGATCGATTGCACCTGCAACTGGCCCGCGACCTGCTGGTTCTGGTCCACATCGACCTTAACCATCTTGACGCGCCCGCCTGCCTTGGTCACCGCCGCCTCAAGGGCGGGGCCAAGGGTCTTGCACGGACCACACCACGGCGCCCAGAAATCGACGATCACCGGCACCGTCTTGCTGGCCTCGATCACGTCCTGCATGAATGTGGCATCGCCACCGTCTTTGATCAAATCTGTTGCTGGCGCCTCCGCGCCCGTATCACCAAGGTTGAGCATTTTAGCCCCCATCAATTGCTGTGTTGCGCCCTATATGGGCTGTGATGGCGCAAAGGCCAAGGGGGAGGCTTTACCCAATTCGCATGGCAACATAGCCTCGGGCAAAACAGGGGGTCCCATGCCAACACTCTTAACATTCGGCGACAGCAACACCCACGGCAATGCGCCGTTCCGCGATACACGCGACTATCAGCGTTTTGATCCGCAAACCCGCTGGCCCACGTTAGCGGCCCGCGCCCTTGGTGATGATTGGACCCTGATCGAGGAAGGCCTGCCCGGCCGCACGACCGCAATGCCCGACCCTGTGATGGGCGCGCATATGGACGGGCGCGAGGGGCTGAAAATGGCGCTGGCCAGCCACGGCTCGATTGACTGGCTGACGATCATGTTGGGCACCAACGACAGCAAGGCGCGCTTTGGCGCATCTGCTGAAGCAATCACTGCGGGCCTCGCCTCGCTGGTCGATATCGCGATGCAAGAGGACATCCAGCAGCGCCATGGCGGCTTTGACATCTTGCTGATCTGTCCGCCCGTTTGTGTCGAGGCTGGCTTGCTTGCGGATGAATTCATCGGCTGCGAGGCGAAATCGCGCGCGCTTGCGCCCCTGCTGGAAATCTATGCCAAAACACGGGGTATGCGGTTTCTGGACGCGGGCGCGCATATCGCTGTCAGCCCGTCAGACGGTGTGCATTTCGAGGCCGAAAGCCACGCGGTTTTGGCCAAAGCGGTCGCTGCAGCGATTACCTAAAGGTCAAACGTCGCGAAAACCGGTGCGTGATCGCTGGGCTGTTGCCATCCGCGCACATCGCGCAAAACACGGCTGGAATGGGCGGCGTTGGAAATATCGGGCGTGGCCCAAACGTGATCAAGGCGGCGGCCCTTGTCGGCCCCGTCCCAATCGGCGGCACGGTACGACCACCAGCTGTAAAGGTTACCCTGCGGAATATCCTGCCGCGTGATATCGACCCATTTGCCCGCATCCTGCGTCTGGGCAAGGTGTTCGACCTCGACCGGAGTATGGCTGACGATCTTGAGAAGTTTCTTGTGGTCCCATACGTCATCTTCACGCGGGGCGATGTTCAAGTCCCCGACAAGAATGGATTTTTTCGGCGCGCTGGCGTGGAAATGATCGCGCATCTCGGTAAGGTAGTCGAGCTTTTGACCGAACTTGTCGTTGATCATGCGGTCGGGTTTATCGCCGCCTGCGGGAACGTAAAAGTTGTGGATCGTCACACCGTTTTCCAACCGTCCCGCGATATGGCGGGCATGGCCAAGGGACGCGAAATCCTCGGCCCCGACCTCCGCAATGGGCAGTTTCGACAGGATTGCAACGCCGTTATACCCCTTCTGACCCCGCGCAACGTGGTGGGTATAGCCCAGTGCGGCAAAGGCCTCCAAAGGCATCTTCTCCACAGGGCTTTTGCATTCCTGCAAACACAAAACATCCGGCATTTCCTGGGTCATCAACCGCGCCACCAACCCCTCGCGCAACCGCACCGAATTAATGTTCCAGGTGGCGAGGGTAAATGACATGAGGCTGCTCCTGACTGGTATTGCGTAAAGCATAGCAGGAGCGTGGAGGAGGGGAAGTGCTCAAGAGAATTCGGTTATGCCAAAGGTCGGCTCTGGGCCCACTTTGACCGATGCTACAATAAGTCTGTCCGTCCGCTTGAGGAAACGTTCCGCACAGGATTGCTTTGCATTCAAGCTTTGAGCGGACCCTCCTTTGTTGGTCCGTGTTGCAGGATCGGGCTATCGCCCGGAAAACCCTCGTAACGCGGCAACTGTTCCGGTTTGTCGACCCAAGGCAAACGTTCATTGTAAAACGCATGGCTCGTTGGTACAAAAATGTGAGGGCTGTCAAAAGTGCCGATGTGAATTTCCACAATCGGCCCGATGTCGCCGCCCTCGCCCTCCCATGTCAAAGGTGTGCCGCATTTACTGCAAAAAGCCCTGCCAACGTCTGGGGAGGACTCGTAGATGTCGCGCGGTTTACCGTTGAAGGTCACCTGATCGGCCTTGAAACCCACGAGGGTCCCAACCCCGGCACCGCTGTGTTTGCGACAGCTCTCACAATGACAATGGCCAACGATAAATGCGTCTCCTGTGGTTGCGTATCGTACTGCGCCGCACATACAGCCACCGGTCATTGTCACATCTCGGTTCATTCTCCATCCAATCCATTTTTAAGGTCACAACTCAAGTAAGCTAACGCATACGCGTTTTTTTGGTGTCCAGAAATGTGGTTAACTTTCAGCTTATTCAGCCTGCGTGAGTTTGGCAGCGTATTTTTCTTACTTACGCCTAAAGCAGACCTTTGTCGTAAAGCTCTGTCCCGTCGCTTTGTCCGCAAAGTGGTCATTTACACACCCCCCCCCAAACAGAAAAAAGCCCCGACCAAAGGGCCGGGGCGAAGTCCAACAGGGAGGTTGGTGATTTGCCCCATCACCACGGGGAACAGTATCTTGATAGTATGCATTCGCATACCGCGAATTGATCCAGATCAAGCAACCAGACGATAGCCGCCGCTTTCTGTTACAAGCAGGCGCGCGTTTGACGGATCAGGCTCAATCTTCTGACGCAGACGGTAGATGTGGGTCTCCAGCGTATGCGTGGTGACGCCGGCGTTATAGCCCCAAACCTCGTGCAGCAGCACGTCACGGGCGACAACACCTTCAGTCGCGCGATAGAGGAACTTGAGGATATTTGTCTCTTTCTCCGTCAGACGGATTTTCTTGTCATCATCCGTTAACAGCATCTTTTGCGCGGGCTTGAACGTATATGGCCCAAGCTGGAACACCGCATCTTCGGATTGTTCGTGTGTGCGCAGCTGCGCGCGGATACGGGCCAAAAGAACGGGAAACTTGAACGGCTTTGTAACATAATCATTGGCACCGGCATCAAGGCCCAGAATGGTGTCGCTGTCGGTGTCATGGCCCGTCAGCATCAGGATCGGACATTTCACGCCTTGCTTGCGCATCAGGCGGCACAGTTCGCGACCATCCGTGTCGGGCAGGCCCACATCAAGGATGACTAGATCATAAAGCGCTTCCTTGGCACGGCTCATCGCTTCGGAACCGTTACCAGCCTCGAAAACATCGAAATCTTCGGTGATGATCAGCTGTTCGCTCAGCGCCTCGCGCAGGTCTTCGTCATCGTCGACAAGCAGAATTTTCTTGAGTTGTGCCATAACAGTCTCCGGTATTGTTGCGTTACAAATGTGACGAAGACACGGTTCCGACAAGTGATGCTGCAAATTGCTCACGCCCTCGTGTGGCAAATGCCGCAAATGTTTCACTTTGTGGCAAAATCCACTATCTGAGGGGCGAACAGGTTACGGATTGCCATGACATTTGCGCCCGACATTACAGAACGCCTTGCCCGCGCCCGCGCTGATCTGCGCATGGGGGTGCCGGTTGTGCTGTCTGACGCGGGTGGCACAGGGGCGATTGTGCTGGCCGCCGAAACGCTTGACGCTGCCCGATTGGCGCAACTGCGCGCACTGGGCGGCGGCGTGCTGGCGATCACATCGTGGCGCGCGCAGACCCTGCACGCCCCAGCCTATGACGGTGATGTTGCGCGGATTGTCCTGCCGCCGGATGTTGCGCTGCACTGGGTACGTGCAGTGGCCGACCCCGCCGATGATCTGAAGTCACCGATGAAGGGCCCGTTGCGCAGCCAGCGTGATGGGCCTGCCGACCTTCACCGCGCCGCGATTGCCCTGGCCAAGGCCGCGCGGCTTTTGCCCGCGGCTGTGGTGGCCCCGCTCAGCGATGTCACCGGCTTTGCTGCCGCCCACGATTTGACGGTCCTGCCTGTCGATGCGGCCCTCAACACGGACTTTAGCCCGCTCAACCCGGTGATCAGCGCCCGCTTGCCGCTCGAAGTCTCCGAAGCAGGACGCTTGCACATCTTCCGCCCCGATGACGGCGCCGAAGAACACTACGCCATCGAAATCGGCCACCCGGATCGCAGCCAGCCTGTCCTGTCGCGCCTGCATTCCGCCTGTTTTACCGGCGACCTTTTGGGCAGCCTGAAATGCGACTGTGGCCCGCAACTGCGTGGTGCCTTGGCACAAATGGGGGCCGAAGGCACGGGCGTGCTGCTATATCTGAACCAGGAAGGACGCGGCATCGGCCTTGCCAACAAGATGCGCGCCTATTCCCTGCAGGATCAGGGCTTTGACACGGTCGAGGCCAATCACCGGCTGGGATTCGAGGATGACGAGCGCGATTTTCGCATCGGTGCCGAAATCCTGAAACGGATGGGGTTTGCCAGTGTACGCCTGCTGACCAATAATCCCGCCAAAGTCGCGCGGATGGAGGAAGCCGGCATCAAAGTGGTTGAACGCGTGCCGCTGAAGGTCGGCGAAAACCGCCACAACCATCACTACCTTGCCACCAAGGCCACGAAATCAGGGCATTTGCTTTAGGATCTTGCGAAGCGTAGCAGGATCGCGCCCGCCAAAGTCATAAAAGTGGACAGCACTTTGGCAAGGTCCAGCCGTTCCTTCATGAAGAATACACCGATCAACAGTGCAAAGATAATGCTTGTTTCGCGCAGGGCGGTGACCAGCGCGATCGGGGCCTGCGTGAACCCCCAGACCACCAGCGAATAGGCGGCGAATGATGCAAACCCGCCCAAGACAAACGTGCGCGCGCCCTCGCGGGGCAAGCGTGACAGCACGCCGGGACGCTGCCAGCGCAGATAGATCGCAAACACCACCGCGTTCAGCAGGGCCAACACGCTGTAAAACCCGACGGCCGTTTGCGCGACCCGCGCGCCCATCCCATCAACCAGCGAATACCCTGCGATGAAACAACCCGTCGTAACGGCCAGCATTGCCGCCTTGGGGTTGCGCCCGCCGCCATGTGTGCGCACCAGACCAAGGCTCAGGATTCCCAGACCGATCAACAGCACGGCAAAAGTTTCCGTCCACCCCAGATGCACATTCAAGAACAGCACCGACACCGCCGCCACGATCAGCGGCGCTATTCCGCGGGCAATGGGGTAAACCTGTGTCAGATCACCGATCTTGTAGGAGTTGATCAAAAACACCTGATAGCCAAAGTGCAGCACCATCCCGCCCGCCAGATACGGCAGGCTGGCCACGGTCGGCAGCGGCACGAAAACCAAGGCAACCAGCGCAAAAGGCGAGTGACCGATAATCACCGCCGCCATGCTCAGGGTCTTGTCCTTGCCACCCTTGGCCATCGCATTCCACGACGCGTGAAGCACGGCGGCCAGAAGAACAGCAAGGATCACGGATGTTGTCATTTGCCTAGATGTGCAAATCTGTGCCTGATTGGCAATGGATTGATTGGGATCAAGGTGCGGGCCAGCGTCTTGCGCCATGCTTTCACAAAACGGAGGAGTTGCAATGACGACCCATGACAAACGCAAGGCCGAGCTGGAAAAGCGCCGCGCCGAACTGCAACAGCGCATGATTGATGCCGATGCCGAGCTTGATTCCCACACAAGCAAGGATTGGGAAGACAGCGCGACTGAACGCGAACAGGACGAAGTGTTCGAAGGGATTGGCCACGCCGCGCAATCCGAGATCGCGCAGATCGACGCCGCCTTGGCCCGCCTTGAGACCGGAGAATACGGCTTTTGCGTTAAATGTGGGGCGAAAATCAGCGAACTGCGGCTCGATCTGTTGCCCGCAACCCCGTTTTGCAAGGATTGCGCCACCTGACGTCGCGCGCTTAGTGTCCGCACCATGACACCCTGTGATCTGATCGTAACGCCGACCCATCTGCGCTTTTTGGGGCGCAGGTTTCCCTGCACCCGGGGGAAAGGCGGGATCTCGGATCGCAAACAGGAAGGTGACGGCGCCACCCCGCGCGGGCAACACCGCCTTGTCGGAATGCTGTATCGTCCTGACCGGCTGGCAAAGCCAAGCGATTGGGCCGTGCCGATCCGCCCCGGTGACCGCTGGTCCGATGACGTCAAAGACCCCGCCTATAATACAATGGTCCGCGTGCCACACTTATATAGTCACGAAAGGCTGGATCGCGCGGATCCGCTTTATGATCTGGTGATCGTGACCGATTGGAACTGGCCCTATGCGGTCAAGGGGCGTGGATCGGCCATCTTCATCCATCAATGGCGGCGCGCCGGTTACCCAACCGAAGGCTGCATCGGCTTACGTCGCACCGATCTGCACTGGATCGCCCCGCGCATCCGGCATCACACCCGGCTGGTCGTGCTTTAGGCGGGCGCCCGTTCACCGAAAATGGCGGAGCCGACACGAATATGCGTCGCCCCCAGCGCAATCGCGCGTTCAAAATCGCTGCTCATCCCCATCGAGAGGCCCGTCAGCCCGTTGCGTGCCCCAATCTTGGCCAACAGGGCAAAGTGCAGCGCGGGTTCTTCATCCACGGGCGGAATACACATCAGTCCGCGCACCGGCAGGTCCAAGGCCCGCGCCTCCTTGATAAACCCATCGGCCGCGGCGGGAAGGACGCCCGCCTTTTGCGGCTCCTCTCCGGTGTTGACCTGCACGAACAAATCCGGGCACGCGCCCATTTCCTGAGCAAGGCGCGCGATGGTCCCGGCCAGCTTGGGGCGATCAAGCGTGTGAATGGCCTGGGCCAGTTCCATCGCCTGACGCGCCTTGTTGGTCTGCAAGGGACCGATCAAATGCAGCTCGATTCCGTCATAGCGTTCGCGAAAGGCGGGCCATTTGCTTGCGGCCTCTTGCACGCGATTCTCGCCAAAGACGCGGTGGCCCTCATCAAGAATCGCCTGCACCCTCTCGTTGGGTTGCATCTTGGACACGGCAATCAGGGTCGTTGCCCCGGGGACACGGCCACAGGCGGATTCTTGCTTGGCGACTTTCTCGCGTATCTCTTGCAGGGACATTCCCAGCCTCCTGTTATCGTTCAGGTTTTCCTTGTTCCCTTGGTCATAGGCGGCAATCGGCCCTCTGTCATGGGTAAAACTGTCGAAATTGGTGTGTGGCACTGATGCATCATTTTTAACGGACTGCCCGAAAATAGGCGCAATTGACTTGAGTGAGCGGCCCGATGCGCGCAAAGACATCCTCAATGCTGGGCTATCTGGCATTCTGAGAATGCACAACACGAGGGAATATATCCATGAAAAGCATCCTTCTCGCCTCGACTGCCGTAATCGCCCTGGCCGGCGCTGCTGCAGCTGAAGTGTCCTTCGGTGGCGAAGCCACCCTGGGCTACAACGACTTTGACAACGGAACCGGTGATAACTTCGGCTTCTATTGGGAAGCAAACATTGCTGTGACCCTGTCGCAGACACTGGACAACGGCCTGACCGCTGGCGCAACTTTCGACTTTGACGTTGCAGCCACAAACCTGGGCACAACACTGACGACCGGCGGCTATGTTCTGTTCGTCGAATCCGACACAGCTGGCCTGTTCTTTGGCGACACAGCATTTGCTGCTGAAACCCGCTGGGTTTCTGCCGGTGACATGGAAGCTGACGGCTTCTCCGAAGCTGACGGTGAAGTAGCACTGCGCGGCGACATCTCTTATGGTCCCGTTGAAGCATCTGTTTCTTACGTTCTGGCCGAAAGCGGTGGCACAATTAACATGGTTGACGATCTGAACCAGCTGTCGCTGGGTATGGTCGCAACTTTCGGTAACTTTGACGTTGCTGTGGCCTATCAGGAAGCTTCCGGTGAAGCTGGCGGTTTCTATGCTGCAAACGGCGACTTCAGCGATGACGAAATCTTCGGTATCTCCGTTGGCGCAGCTTTCGCTGGTGCAGACTTCCGTCTGGCCTATGCCTCGAACGAAACTTCTGGTGAAGATTCAACCGGTCTGAGCGTTTCTTACCCTGTCGGTCCTGTTGTTCTTGGCGCATACTACGTGTCCGAGTCCGACCCAACCGGCGACAACTGGGGCATCAACGTAGCCTACGAAAACGGCCCAATCTCTGTTGGTCTTGATTACCAGGACGACCAAGGCGTCGAGAAGATCGAAGTCGAAGGTTCGTATGATGTTGGCAACGGCCTGATGGTCTATGCTGGTTACCTGACCGAAGACGGAACTGAAGATCGTTTCTACGTTGCAGGTGGCTATGACCTTGGTGGCGGCGCTTCGCTCCTCGTCTCTTATGCTGAAGACGACGACAACGTTGATGAAGACGAAATCGGTGCTGGCGAATACCAGGTTGGCACAACTGTTGAGGTTTCCTTCGAGTTCTAAGAACTCCGAAGTTATCCTAAAGAGAGAGCGGTCCTTCGGGGCCGCTCTTTTCTTTTGTGCCGCTGGCGGGCTATGCAGGGCTGACAAAACCAAAGGGCCGCGACCGCAATGACATCCATGAACAAACAAGCGCTTGATCAAGCATTCGCGCGCGCCGCAGCCGCCCACAAAGCCGGCAAGCTGGCGGAGGCCAAGGCGGGCTTTGAGCGGATCGTCAAAGCGGTTCCCAACATGGCACAGGCGCGGTTTCAACTGGCCCGAATCCTGCTGGACGCAAACGACCCCCAGGGCGCGGCAAAACACCTGTCCGCCGCACGTAAATCCGCACCAAAACAGCCCCCCGTCTGGCAGCTGAGCGCGATTGCCTTGGGTGTCTTGGGTGATGCCGTAAAAATCGAGCGTTTCAAATCCGAACTCAAGTCCGCCCCGATCCCCGCCACGGTCAAAGCTGAATTGACAGCCAAGATGGCAATCAACCGGCCACCGGAATTCGGCGGCGCAAGCAAGGCCGACATGGACGCTCTCATTCGCGCACTGGTGAATCGTGACGGTGACATGGCCCTGACGCTTGCGACGGCCCTTGATCGCAAACACCCAGGAACCGCCCTGATCATCAACGGCCTTGCCAGCGCGCACGATCTGTTGGGCGATACTGTCAGCGCGGACCTGCTTTTTCGCCGCGCGATTTTGCGCGATCCATTCGCAGTGTCGGTTCGCGCCAATTATGCCCGCTTTCTGAAAGAACAAAAACAGTATCTGCCAGCCGAACAGCACTTGCAGCGCGCCACACAGCTTCAACCCGAAAACGGCATACTGTTCGCGTTGCTTGCCGATACGCTTTGCGAAACCTCCAAGACGCAGCAAGCCGAAGATGCCGCGCACAAAGCCGTCAAATTACTGCCGCAAGACGCCTACTGCCAGATGATTCTTGCCCGCGCGTGTTCGCTTAATGGCAAAACAAAAGAGGCCGAAGCGCTTTTCGATGATTTGATCGCGCATGACCGTGGCTTGCCACAAGCGCTTGTTTTGCGAGCCGGTCATTATCAACAGGTTGGTGCATTCGCGGCCTCCGTCGCTGATTTTATACGCGCAATCGATATCGATCCAACGCTTACCGATCTTTACTATCAGCTTGTCATGGGCACAAAATTTACGGCTGGCGACCCGCTCATCACGGAAATCGAAGACCGGATCGCACGATCTCCGGCAGCAGCGCAGGATCCCGGCACATCATATGCAATGGCCAAGATTCACGAAGATACCAAACAGTATGACAAGGTATTCACCTATCTTCGATCCGCAAATGATGCGCTCGCGGCGCAAACCCCCTGGAACCACGACGAATACAACCGACTTGAGGATCATATCAAAACGATTGCGACAAGCACCGACTTGCGCGCGCTTGGAACGACCAACAGGAATCCGGTTGATCCGATTTTTGTCACTGGCTTGCCCCGCTCGGGCACGACGCTGACCGAACAGATCATTGGGGCGCATAGCACAACCACGGGTGTGGGCGAGGCGTTCTGGAGCCGTGCCGCCTTGCATCCGCTCATTGCCAACGGCGAGTCCGGAAAATGGAGCGCAGCACAGATCAACACTGCGCTGATTGCGGCGGGCCAAGCCTATCAGGCGATGTCTGACGAAGAAGCCCCGAATGCGCTGCGCATCGTCGACAAGGTCGTCGGAAACCACGAGCATATCGGCCTGCTTGGGGCGGCGATGCCAAAGTCACGCGTTGTGGTGATGAAACGTGACCCGCGCGACAACCTGCTTTCAATCTACAAGAACCGGTTCAACGCGCACGGGCTGCACTACAACACTGACCTGCGAGCGCTCGCCTATTACTATTCCCGTTTCCTGAGATGGCTGGAGTTCTGGCAGGAGCTGTGGCCCGACAGTTTCCATGTGCTGGACTATGACGAACTCACCGCTGACCCCGAGGGGCAAGCGCGCAAGCTGCTCGATTATTGTGACCTGCCTTGGGAAGATGGCGTGCTCGACTTTCACAAGTCCGACAATTCGGTGCGCACCCTGTCAGTTTATCAGGTCCGGCAGCCAATTTACCGCAGTTCTGTGCGTAGTTGGGAGAGATATGCGGACGATCTTGCACCACTCTTTGATGCGTTGCGGGAATTTGGCGTGCCTTTGCCCGACTAAGGCACGCGACAGACTCTTGTGAGGACTGGCAACATTGGCTAGGTATTCAGGGACAAATACAACGGGGGCCGGGTTTTGGCACATATCCTATCATTTCGTTCACTCGTCGCCGTAGGCGCGCTGACTGCACTGACGGCCTGTGGCAGTTCGGGCAGCCTTGCTAGCAACCCGCTGGGTAGCATCGGTAGTCTTGGCATTTCCGGCGGGGGTGCGCGTTCGACAGATACGGCGACCCGCCAGGCCGTGCGCACACGCGGCGCTGAAAATGTGGCTGTGAACCGCTATCTTTGGGCTGCGTCGATTGATGTGCTGAGCTTTCTGCCGATCGAAAGCGTTGATCCCTTTACCGGCGTGATTTCCACGGGCTATGGCACGCCGCCCGGTGGCAGCCGCAGCTATCGCGCGACGATCTACATCACCGATCCCGCGCTTGATGCCCGCTCGCTGAACCTGTCACTGTTGACGCGCTCTGGCCCCGCCAGCGTTGAAACAACCCGCGCGGTCGAGGATGCGATCCTCGCACGCGCGCGCCAGCTTCGCATCGCGGACGGTAGTCTCTAGGCCCGCACGGCACCTCTCTTAACGACCACGCCGGGCCTGCAACGCGCCCGGCGTTTCATATTCAAGGACCGCGACATATGTCCCCCTACACTCCCGCCGAAATCGAAGCAAAGTGGCAAGCCGCATGGGATAAGGCCGGCACCTTCAGGGCGGTGCGCAGCGCCGACAAACCGAAATACTATGTGCTTGAGATGTTCCCATATCCGTCGGGTCGTATCCACATCGGCCATGTGCGCAACTACACGATGGGTGACGTGATCGCGCGCTATAAACTGGCAACGGGGCATAACGTGCTGCATCCAATGGGCTTTGACGCCTTTGGAATGCCCGCCGAAAACGCGGCGATGGCCAGCGGCGGCCACCCCAAGGACTGGACCTATCAAAACATCGACGACATGGTCACGCAAATGAAACCGCTGGGGTTCGGGCTTGATTGGTCGCGCATGTTCGCGACCTGCGATCCCGACTATTATGGCCAGCAGCAAGCCCTGTTCATCGACATGCTGGATGCGGGCCTGATTGACCGCAAGAACGCCACCGTGAACTGGGACCCGGTCGATATGACCGTGCTGGCCAACGAACAGGTGATCGACGGCAAAGGCTGGCGGTCCGGTGCCGAGGTTGAACGCAAAGACCTTACCCAGTGGTTCTTCAAAATCTCAGACATGGCCGAAGAACTACTGGACGCGCTTGACGGGCTGGACGACTGGCCTGCCAAGGTGAAATTGATGCAGGCCAACTGGATCGGCAAATCCCGCGGCCTGCAGTTCGCCTTTTCGATGATCGACGGCCCCGCAGGCCATGACCGGATCGAAGTTTATACCACCCGCCCCGACACCCTGATGGGTGCGTCATTCATCGGTATTTCGCCCGATCACCCGCTGGCCAAACAGCTGGAACAGAACAACGCCGACCTTGCCGCCTTCAACGCCGAATGTCGCAAAGGTGGCACCACTGAAGAAGCGTTGGAAAAAGCCGACAAAATGGGGTTCGACACGGGCCTGCGGGTGCGCCACCCGTTTGATACCGCATGGGAATTGCCGGTCTATGTCGCCAACTTCATCCTGATGGATTACGGCACTGGCGCGATTTTCGGCTGCCCCGCGCATGACCAGCGCGATTTCGACTTTGCCACGAAATACGGTCTGCCCATCATCCCGACCTTCCTGCCCAGCGCCGATAGCGATCCGCAATTGGTCGAGGCCTTCGTGCCGACGAAGACCGAAATGGTGCACTGGGTCGCACCATTCAATTGGGAACCCGCGACCACCGGCACCGATGCCATCGACGCCGCGATCGCGTTCTGCGAAGCAAATAGCGTGGGGCAGGGCGTGACCAAATTCCGCCTGCGCGATTGGGGCCTTTCGCGTCAGCGCTATTGGGGGTGCCCGATTCCCGTTGTGCATTGTGATGCCTGCGGTGTGGTGCCCGAGAAAAAGGAAAACCTGCCTGTCGAGCTGCCCTATGATGTAAGTTTCGACATCCCCGGCAACCCGCTTGACCGCCACCCCACATGGCGCGACACGCCCTGCCCGTCCTGCGGCAAGCCCGCGAAACGCGAAACCGACACGATGGACACATTTGTGGATTCGTCTTGGTATTTCGCGCGCTTCACCTCGCCTCATGCCGCCACGCCCACCGATGCCGAAGACGCTGCCTATTGGATGAACGTCGATCAATATATCGGCGGGATCGAGCACGCGATTCTGCACCTGCTTTATTCGCGGTTCTTTGCCCGCGCGATGGCGAAAACAGGCCACTTGCCTGCCAAGGCAATCGAGCCGTTCAATGCGCTGTTCACCCAAGGCATGGTGACGCACGCGATCTACAAAACGACCGGCGCAGATGGCCGCCCTGTCTATCACTATCCCGAAACGGTTGAGCTGCGTGACGGTGGCGCGTTCCTTGCGGATGGCACGCAGGTCGAGGTGATCCCATCGGCCAAGATGTCGAAATCCAAGAACAACGTGGTCGATCCCGTTGCCATCATCGACCAATACGGCGCCGATACCGCGCGTTGGTTCGTGTTGTCCGACAGCCCACCCGAACGCGATGTGGAATGGACCGCGTCGGGTGCCGAAGCGGCGTTCAAACATCTGTCGCGGGTGCATCGGATTGCAAATGATATTGCGCAATCCAGCGAATCCGCCACCCGCGAAGCTGACGAGCAGCTTGCGCGCGAGATGCACAAAACCATCTTTGATGTGACCCAAGGCGTTGAGTCCTTTGGCTTCAATGCCTCTATCGCGAAACTCTACGCCTTTACCAACACCCTTGCGAAATCCAAGGCGGGGGCAGAGGCCAAACGCACGGCCATGCGCACCCTTGCGCAGCTGATGTCGCCGATGACGCCGCATTTGGCCGAGGATATCTGGGCGATGCTGGGTGGTGACGGCCTGATCGCCAACGCCCCCTGGCCCGTTGCGGATGATGCGATGTTGGTCGAGGATAGCGTAACCCTGCCGATCCAGATCAACGGCAAGCGGCGCTCGGAAATCACCGTGCCCAAGGATATGGCAAAGGATGAGATTGAAAAACTTGTGCTCGCGGACCAAGCTGTGCTGCGCACCCTTGACGGGGCCGCGCCGAAAAAGCTGATCGTCGTGCCCGGAAGGATCGTCAATGTCGTCATCTAGTCCTGCCATCGCCCGCCGCGCCGTGATCCTTGGGGCGCTAGCCTTGGGCGGCTGCGGCTTTACGCCGGTCTATGGCACGCAGGGCGCGGGCGGGGTCTTGCGCAACGCCGTCGATATCGAAACGCCCGCCACCCGCGAAGGGTTCCGGCTGCGCGCCCGCGTTGAAGACCGGTTGGGACGCACGACATCGCCCCGCTACCGCTTGCGGGTTACGCTGGATATTGACGCAAGCCCAATCGCGATCACGACGCAGCAAGACACGACCCGTTATAACCTACCCGGCATCGCCACATGGACGTTGATGGAAATGGGTGACGATACCGCCATCGCCAGCGGGCGAGTCGACACCTTTACCGCCTATTCCGCGGCAGGCACCACGGTTGCAACCCGCGAAGCCGAAGGGGATGCGCGCGACCGGCTTGGCACGGCCCTCGCCGACCTGATCATCACGCGCTTGATGATCGCCGCGCAGGACCTGTAGCGCGATGAAGCTATCCCCGCGCGACGCATCCCGCTATTTCCGCAAGCCAGATCCCGACCGCACCGGCCTGTTGATTTTCGGCGCCGACGCCATACGCGTGGCCACCCGCCGCCAAGAGGTCATTGCCGCACTTGTCGGCCCCGAGGGCGAGGCCGAGATGCGCCTGACCCGCATCAACGCGGGTGATCTGCGCAAGGATCCCGCCCTGCTGGGGGACGCGATCAAGGAACAAGGGTTTTTCCCGGGCGCGCGCGTGGCCTTTGTTGAGGGCGCGAGCGATGCGCTGGCCAAACCCATCGGGGCCGCGCTGGATGATTGGCAAAAGGGAGACGCGCAGATCATCGTCACCGCCAGCCAACTGACCGCGAAGTCGGCCCTGCGCAAGCTGTTCGAGGGGCACAATAACGCTTATTGCGTAGGCCTTTATGACGATCCACCGTCACGTGAGGAGATCGAGGCGATCATGAAATCTGCCAGGCTTCCCACCGTTGGCCGCGACGCGATGGAGCAGTTGACCGTGCTGTCGCGCATGCTTGAACCCGGCGATTTTCGCCAGACCGTGGAAAAGCTGGGCTTGTATAAGCATGGTGATGATACCGAGGTGAGCATCGCCGACATCAACGCCTGCGCACCCCAATCAAGCGAGGCCGCGCTGGACGATGTCCTCAATATCGTGGCCGAGGCCAAAGCGGACCAGATCGGTCCGACCCTGCGCAAACTTTATGCCCAGGGTGTGAACCCTGTCGCGCTGTGCATTGGTGCAAACCGGCATTTTCGCGCGCTCCACACCGTTGCCAGTGATCCCGGCGGCGTGAATGCGGGTATCGGTCGGCTGCGCCCACCCGTCTTTGGCCCACGTCGCGAAAGGATGGCGCGCCAGGCCAGCAAATGGGGCCGCGCCAACCTTGAAGAGGCCCTGGCGCATCTGATTGATACCGATCTCCAGCTACGCTCGGCCGATACGGCGCCAAAAGGCGCGCTGGTCGAAAGAATGTTGATCCGAATCGCCATGTTGGCCCGACGCACCGCGCGCTAGCCCGATCCGCGGCGGCAAGACCCGGATCACAAGCCAAAGCTGGCCGACCAAAAGCGTGCCAGCCGCAAGATTGAGACCAATCGCAGCGCCCGCAACCCAAACGCCCAGGACCACAGCGCCGAAAAATCCAACGCTTGTCCACACGACCGGGCCTGCGATTTTGTCCAAACTGCCGCGACCGACCGCAATCTTGACCCATGTTTCGGTGACGGCCCGCAAGACCAACGCGACCAGCATCAATCGTGCAAACAGCAGATCCGATGGCAGCGGTGCGGGGCCATATGGCGACAGGATCGCCAGAGCTTCGGGCAGCCAGATCGCCAGCGTCAGGCCCGCCGCCCCGATCCCAATCACCTGCACCGCTGTGGCGCGCCAGAGCAGCCGATGCGCGCGCAAAGGTCCAAGCCGCGCTGCCAGACCGTCAAGCCCGATCAATAGCACGGTCGCCAATTGCCGAAGATACCCCAACAGCACAAAAATCAACGCCAGTGTCACAAATTTCGCCGGTGCCACAAGCGCCCCTGCAGCAATCACCGGCAACCGCAAGGTGAACTGCCCCGACACCGCCAAAAGGGCGGTTTGGCGTAATAATACCCAGGGATTTACCGGGTCCAGATCCTGTCGGGTGATCGCCGGAACGGGCCAGACAAGGCCAACACCCATCACCCCAATCAAAGCGAGACTTAGCGCCTGAAAGAACCACAGCATCATTTGATCAGGTGGAGCGTCACCGATTGCTCGGCTGATTGCCAACAGACAAACCACTTCAACACCGCGCCGCAAAGCCATATGACAGGTATATGTCAACTGCTGGCCGGCGATTAGAAAACCCGCCATCTTGGGCGACAGGACGGTGTGCACCAGCCCCCAAATCAGCGAACTGGCCAACCCCCAAGCCAAGGCATTGGTCGCAAACCGGCCCTGCCCCGCAAAAAGCACGACACCCGATGCCAGACCCGCAGCCACAAGCAGGATCACCAGAAACCGGCGAATCTTTTGGTTCACATGGGCCTGTGCGCGTGCGAGCAGAGGCACAGAGACCGTTTCGGCGATGTTGCCCGGCAACATTGCAATCCATCGCCACGCCAGAACCATAAGATAAAGCGCAAGCGCATCCTGTCCCAAGCCTGCGACCAGACGGATCATCCAAAGGCCTATGCCAAGTGTCACTAACAGGCGGATCGCATTGACAAGCACGTTATTTAACAGGCGTTTTGGCATTTTTTCCCAAGTTGATGTGGCCACGCAGCGGGGAACGCAGCGCTTCGCAACCAAGCTATCACGCAATCTGTTAAGAATTGCTTTTGGGCGGATCATTGCGAAAAACAGCACCGCCGCAAAAATTTTGCGATCCGCGCGCTCTAGTTGTATACCTTCGAGGGTGAATGTTAGCGAATTGGCCCCCGGTATGATCGATTTTCTTGACAGTCTCTCTCGACCAGTAAAGCGCACCATTCTTTTGATCATGGATGTTGCCCTTGTGCCGGTCGCGCTGGTGAGTGCATTTGCGCTGCGATACGGCATGCCAAATCCTACACCAGTCGTCCTGAACGAAACTCCTTTGGTGGTGCTGGTGACGATTTTGTCAGGCGCGATCATCATCGCTATGGGGCTGCCACGTATCAAACTTCAGTCACTTGAAGTGCAAGCGGTCGCGCGCATTGCCCTCACGGCAGCGATACTTTCGGTCACGGCTATCGTTGCCAGCTATCTCATTGCCTCGGGCGAGCCGCGCTCGGTTCCACTTATCTTTGGCGCCCTGTTCTTTGGTATGTCGCTTGGGACGCGTTTGATCGCGATTGCCATCCTCGACAAGTTACGTGAACGTGGAACAACTCGCCTTCCAGTTGCAATCTATGGCGTCGGTTCGGCGGGCGTCCAGCTGGCCGCAGCGCTGCGCAACACGCCGGGCGACTTGACCGGCAGGCCAGCCACCATCAGCCCGTCATAGGACGGGTTGATCGCCGTCAAACAGCGCCACCTCGGTATAAGGTGTAAGCCCCCACAAGAAGGTGGGCTCTGTAGGTGCAACATCGACCAAACCGTCAGCGCCCTCGGCTTCGCCAATCTGGGCGCGGGCAAAGGATGTCCACGCGGCATCCGGCTCGTTCTCGAGGTCTTCCATATCGCCGCGCTGGATCGTCGTGGCTGACATTGCAATTCCGCGCTGCATGGGTTCAAGCACAAAGGTATCAACCGACGCAGGTGCCAATTGAGTCAATACGCGCGCGACACGACCAATCGCCTGCGCTTCGGCGCGATAGCGGGTGTTGGTATAGCGCACGCGCATCCGCTGGTCAGTGATTTCGGTGCTGTCCAGAATGATCCCGTCACGGGCCAGAACCTCGGCCAAAGTCGCGCGAATTTCGCCGGCGGGTTCGGCGGTGCGATCCCAACTTGCGGCGGCTGCGCGGTCTTGGGCACGCACGGCAACGGGGATCGGCGCGACATCCAGACCGCTGACATAATCGGCACCGCGCGGGTTAAAATAGGTCGTCGCGCTAAAGCCAACCTCCCTACCGTAAAGATAATAAACGCTGAGCGCATAGCCGGGGCGCGGGCTGTATGTCAGACCAACGTTGAACGGCGAATTGGCCGCGAAGGTGCCGTCGGCTGTCTCTTCGGTGTAAGCATCGGACGAATACTCCAGCTTGAGCGTATAATCGGGAGCAACTCGCCATTCGACACCGCCGAAAACGGCTGCATCACCACGGAAATACTGATCAAAGGCAACATTGCCACCAAGACCGAAATCGTTGAACGGTCGCACCTCAAAGCCGCTGTCCAGCACGCCCAAAGGGTTCGTAAACCCATTGCGTGTTCCCATGCGCCCCCAGCCAAGGCCCGCAGTCACGCGCAGATCTGGGGTGACGGTTTTGGTCGCGACGACATACTCGGAACTGTAAAGCCCCGTGCCCAGAAAGTCGCGCAGGCCAATGGCAAAGGCCGGACGAAAGCGCCCCTCATCCATGAGCAGATAATGGATGTCGAAACTACGATCAAAAAGATCGTCGGTCCCCGGACCGGTAAATTCATCAAAGCGGGAATAGCGAAAAGTGCCACTTAGGCGTGGTGCGACCTGAAAGGTGAATGACCCACGCTGCTGCAGCGCGAATCCGCCAAGTGTCATGCCAATTTCACCGTCTGGCGCCACGCCCGCGCTGGGCATTTCGATTAGACCGGGTGTGCCAAAAATTGTGTAACTCGACCGCCAGTCTTCGGCTTGCGCGCCAAAAGCGCCGCCAAGGCCCAAAGCAAGGCCCCAAACACCTCGTCTGGCGATTTGCATAACACTACCCATGACCGATCTCCGACGCGTTCGAAGCGACCCTATAGCAGCATCACGATCCAAGAAAGAGAAGTGCCCGCCAAAAGTGACGGGCACAAGGAATGTGACGACAATACCACCCTCGATCGGCGCACTAGCCGATCAAGACACCCCACATGGCCGTATGATTGGCCCCAAAGTAGGAATCGTAGATGCGACTGTGGCCTTGCAGTTCGACCGTGTCGCCGGCGTTCAGCATTTCCAGCGTGTGGGTCGTCATGCCCGTGCGCCCGTCAACATGTCCACCCGAGTTTTCGGCAAAGGTGCCATAAATTTCAGTGACACCATTCTTGACCAGGCGGATCGAATGGCGCGGCACGCCAAAGTCTTTGACAAAAATGATCGACCCGCCGATCAGATAGGTCCCCATCACCGGCGCAACGAAACGGTTGGTCGTGGCATCGAACACGCCTTGGGCATTGTGATCGACGGTGTTCACGCTCAACTTGGCCCATGTATCGGCGAGCACAAGCTGGTCGAAATTCATATGTGCCTTGAACCGCGGCAGGTTGGGCTGCGCCACCCGCCCGCTGGCCAGATCAACCGACCAGCCGTCGCGGAACGTGATCCCGTCATCGGATACCGAAAGACGGATTTCATCACTGCCAAACTGGCCCAGCACCGCCTGCGACGTAAAGCTCGTCTGAAATGTGAACCCAAGGTCATCGCCCGATCCCTCGCGGTTCAGGACCATGTTCATATCACCGCTGCCGCCGTCGCCCACCGTCACCGCAGACCAGGTGGCGGTATTCAGCGTTGCGGCAAATGGCGCCGCAGGATCAACTGCCTGACCCAAACCGATGGACTGCACATCGCCCAGTTCCGACGCCGTCATCGCCGACCAGGCCGTGCCGTCAAAGGAAACCATCGTGTTGCGCGACAGCACCATCGCACGCCACCCGGGACGTGGCACAAGAAACATCCAAGCCCCACCTTGCAGGATCGCCAGAGCACCCGATTGCCCCGCCCAGTCACCCGTTGCGCCGGGCGCGACGATGTAAACCTCGTCATCAAGCGCGCCAAAGGGCGGGGCAACCTGGTCATCAGACACCACCACCAACTGCACAATCGCATCCAATATTTGCAGGGCTTCGTTATGGGTGACGTGCTTTTGTGCCTGCGCCGGAAGGATCGTCGGCAGGGAAAGACGGTTCGTTGTATCTGGCATTTGCTGTGTCCATCGGGCTGTTGCAAGTTGGCGCAACATTCCGGCAAAGCAGTTGTGGCATTCCTAAGCGCGCGAACTGGCGCTATAGGTTTGGTTAACCGTTTCCACCGCGCACAGGTCCGTCATGTCACTGCTCAAGCGTCTGTTTGGCACCAAGCCAGCCACTGCCCCAACCGACCTTGGCGCGCCACGCCCCCTGCAGACCACCTATGTGGTGGGTGACATTCACGGGCGCGCGGACCTGTTGGAAAACCTGCTTGTGCAAATCGACGCAGATCGCAGGCATGACCCTCATGCGGTCTGCATCTGCCTTGGCGATTTCGTCGACCGGGGCGAACAATCCGGCGCGGTGCTTGAGTTGCTGCGCGCGCGCCAAACCGCAACACCCGCAACATTCGTCTGCCTGATGGGCAATCACGAACGCATGCTGCTTGATTTCATTGACCGGACCGCCGAGCGGGGCCAGCGCTGGTTGCGGAACGGGGGCTTGCAGACGCTCGCCAGTATGGGCGTGTCGGGAATCACTGAAAGTGCCCCGCCTGATCGCCTGATGGCGGCGCGCGATCAATTCCTGAACCTAACAGAACCGGCCATGTTTGAATGGCTGCGCGCGCTGCCCACGCAGTGGGACAGCGGCAATCTCGTGGTTGTCCACGCCGCCCTTGATCCAAACGCACCGCCCGACGGGCAAAGCGACCGCACCCGCATCTGGGGGCACCGCGACTTCCTGACACTTCCGCGCCGCGACGGGCTTTGGGTCGCGCATGGTCACACCATCATCGACCAGCCGCACTTCGCCGCCAGCCGGATCGCCGTGGACACCGGTGCCTATTATTCCGGCACCCTGACTGCCGCCAAAATCAGCCCCACTGGCACCGTTGATTTCCTGCAAACCTAAGCAGGATCAGTTGACACAAGGGCCACCAACGCCCAAACAAAAAAGAAAAACAAGGGTCCGAGCATGAAGATTGCAGTTATTGGTACCGGCTATGTTGGCCTTGTGTCGGGTGTTTGCTTTTCCGACTTCGGGCATGATGTTGTCTGCGTCGACAAAGACCCCGCCAAGATTGACAAACTCAACACCGGTCAGGTGCCGATCTACGAACCGGGCCTCGAAGAACTCATGGCCAAAAACGTTGAGGCGGGCCGCCTGTCGTTCACCCTTGATCTGCCCAGCGCGCTGGACGGGGCCGAGGCTGTGTTCATCGCCGTTGGCACCCCGACACGGCGCGGCGACGGTCACGCCGATCTGACCTACGTGATGGCCGCCGCTGAGGAAATCGCCGGGATCGTCAGGGATTACATCGTCATCGTTACCAAATCGACCGTGCCTGTGGGCACCAACCGCAAGGTCAAACAGACCGTCCACAAGGCCAACCCCGACTTGGCATTCGACGTGGCCTCGAACCCCGAATTCCTGCGCGAAGGCGCGGCAATTGACGATTTCATGCGCCCTGATCGGGTGGTTGTCGGCGTTCAGACCGACCGCGCCGCCGATGTCATGGCCGAAATCTATCGCCCGCTGTTCCTGCGCGATTTTCCAATTGTCGTGACCGATCTGGAAAGTGCCGAGATGATCAAATACGCCGCCAACGCATTTCTGGCGACCAAGATCACGTTTATCAATGAAATTGCGGCGCTGTGTGAACGCACCGGTGCCGACGTGAAACAGGTCGCTAAGGGCATGGGTCTTGACGGGCGCATCGGCAACAAGTTCCTGCACGCCGGTCCCGGCTATGGCGGGTCATGCTTTCCCAAGGACACCAAGGCGCTGGCCCGCATCGGGCAGGAAAACGCTGTCCCGATGCAGATCACCGAGGCCGTCATCAAGGTCAACGACGAGATCAAGCGCCGCATGGTCGACAAGCTACTTGATCTGTGTGACGGCAGTTTCAACGGCAAGGTCGTCGCCGTGCTGGGCGTGACCTTCAAGCCCAACACCGACGACATGCGCGACGCCCCATCCCTGACGATCATTCCCGCACTGGTTGGCGGCGGGGCCAAAGTGCGTGTCACCGACCCACAGGGACACCACGAGGGCGAGGCGCTCTTGCCCGGTGTCAACTGGGTTGCGGATGCCTACAAGGCCGCGCGCAACGCCGATCTGGTCGTCCTGCTGACCGAGTGGAACGAATTTCGCGCGCTTGACCTCAAACGCATCGCCAAACACATGGCAACGCCCCGCATGGCCGACCTGCGCAATATCTATGCCAACAAGGACGCCAAGAAGGCGGGCTTTCAGTCTTATGTGTCGATCGGTCGCCTGCCGATGCAATCTGGCAGCGATTGATTCAAAACCGCCTGAAACGCCAACTTTGGGCCACGTTTCTGCCCGACCGAATACCCACGGCACTGGCAATCTATCCCCCGCAGGTAACACACCATTGGGGTGAACGTTTTGTCCGTTTTCAGTCACGTCTCGACAGTGGAATCAGGTCCGCATCTTGACGGGATCAGCGCAATGGCGCTGGCCGTGATCAATGGCGAGACCTATCTTTACACCGCCAGCAAGGCTGACGGTGGCCTGACCGCATATCTGGTTGAAAGCACGGGCACGACTTACCTTGACAAGATCGGTGCCGCCCCAAACCGTGGCACTTACGGCGTCAATGATCTGGATGTGGTCACTGTCAACGGACAGGATATTCTGGTGCCATCGGGCAGCTATGACGACAGACTCGCCTTTCACGAACTTAATGCGACCGGTGAATTTGACGGTGTCACGATCCTTGGGGCTAGCCCCAGCCTGATCGGCAACCTTGACCAGTCGGTCACGCTTCAGGTGGCGGGCAAGACGTTTTTGGTCTCGTCGCAGATGGGTCAGGCCGGATTTCAGGCCTACCAAATCCGCGACAACCTCACGCTGGAACACAAGAGCACATGGGGCGACACGGCCAATACCTATGTCGGCGACATTTCCGCGCTGACATCGGCCACGGTGGACGGGCGCAGCTATTTTTTTGCGGCCTCGGCCCAAGACGCAGGCGTCACCAGCTTCTGGATGGGCAAGTGGGGCAACGTAAAGGAGCGCGGATCAATTGGCGTGTCGGACGGGCTGTGGGTATCCGCGCCCAGCGCCCTGGCAACGGCAACCGTTGATGGCAAGCTCTACATTATCGTCGGTTCCGCCGGCAGCAACACACTCAGCGTTCTGCGCGTCAATAACTGGGGCAGCCTGTTCATCGAAGATCATGTAATGGACGACCTGAACTCGCGTTTCGCAGGTGTCAGCGCGCTGGAAACCTTCAGCATCGGCAATCGCACCTTCCTGCTGGCGGGCGGATCTGATGACGGGCTGTCGCTGTTCGAAATCGAACCGGGCGGCAGCCTTTATCTCATTGAAAGCATCCCCGACGAACTGAACACCACCCTGATGGACGTTGAAGCAATCACCGCCACCGTCATCAACGGTGAAGTGATCGTTTTCGTCAGTGGGTCGCAGACCGGCTTTACC
This sequence comes from Octadecabacter sp. SW4, assembly GCF_008065155.1. Taxonomy (NCBI): domain Bacteria; kingdom Pseudomonadati; phylum Pseudomonadota; class Alphaproteobacteria; order Rhodobacterales; family Roseobacteraceae; genus Octadecabacter; species Octadecabacter sp. SW4. The sequence continues at coordinate 3,083,597 of NZ_CP042819.1, forward strand.
CAATTCTCCATCAACATGGGCAATATCGCCGATATCAAATCCGGCACCGATAATGCCGACCTCATCACCGGCAACGGCAAGGACGATCTGATCGCCGGAAAGGATGGCAATGACACACTGGACGGCAAGGGTGGCAATGACCGGATCATCGACGGCGCGGGCGCGGACACGATGACAGGCGGCACGGGTGCGGACGTATTCATGTTCACGGACGACGGACGCATGGATATCGTCACCGATTTCACCCCCGGCGAGGACAAGCTCGACCTGCGTGATTTTCCGATGCTTTACTCGATGGCACAACTGGACATGACCCAAAAGGGCTATGGCGTGCTAATCACCATCGGCGATGACCGTTTCCGCATTGAAGCCGACAGCGGCCAATTGCTGATCGCCGATCTGACCGACGATGATTTTCTGTTCTAGGTGCTAGCGGCGGCTGTAAACATCCTCGACCCTGACGATATCATCCTCGCCCAGATAGCTGCCGGTCTGCACTTCGATCAGGGTCAGCATGACCTTGCCGGGGTTTTCCAGACGGTGCAGATCACCCTGAGGCACATAGATCGACTGATTCTCGAACACCATCTTTTGCGTGTCGCCCACGGTAACATTCGCCGATCCTTCGACAACGATCCAGTGTTCCGCGCGGTGCACATGGCTTTGCAGGGACAGCTTGCCGCCGGGGTGCACGCAAATGCGTTTCACCTGAAACCGCGGCCCCATCGCAAGGCTTTCAAACCACCCCCAAGGGCGGTGATCACGGGTAAAGGTTTCGGCCTGCTTGGCACCCTTGGCGCGCAGGGCATCGACAACCTTTTTCACATCCTGACTGCGGCGCTTATCGGCCACCAACACGGCATCCGGCATAGCGACGGCAATGATATTCTCAAGCCCCAGCCCGACCAGCGCCTGCCCTTCGGCCTCCGACCACAGCAGCGTATCGCTGCAATCGATCGCCGTGACATCGCCCTGCGCCATCACGCCATCTTTGTCAGCGTTGGTCCAGCGCACAGCCTCCCAATCACCCAGATCGGTCCACCCATCGGGGAAAGGCATCACCACCAGATTGTCAGCCTTTTCCATGATCGCGTAATCAATGCTGATCTTGTCCGCCTGCGCCCAGGCGCGCGCATCCAGTCGCTTGAAGCCCAGATCGCGTTCGGCCCCGTCAAGGGCTGCTTGCACCGGTGGGATCAGATCAGGCGCATGGGCGGCAAAGGCATCCAGAATACGTCTTACGCTGAACAGGAAAATCCCGGCATTCCAAAGATACCGACCCGTCGCCAGCATCTGTTCGGCGGTGCCGCGATCTGGTTTTTCAACAAAACGGGTCAGCGGGGAAATCGCGCCGCCCTTGGGTGCGCCGCCGACCTCAAGATAGCCATACCCCGTTTCGGGGCGGTCAGGCAAAATTCCGAATGTCACAATCGCACCGTCCCGCGCCACCGTTTGTGCCGCAGCAACCGCTGCGCAAAATGCCGGGCCATCAGGGATCGCATGATCGGACGGGGCCACAAGCATCAGCGCGTCGGGGTCATTCTGTAACGACAGCGCCGCCAGCAAAATCGCAGGCGCCGTATCGCGCCCCTCGGGTTCAATGAATACCTGCTCGGGCAGCACGCCAACCTCGCCCAACTGTTCGGTCACGACGAAACGAAAATCTTCGGAAGTCAGCACAATGGGGCGGTTCATCCCCTTGCCGGACAGGCGCAACACCGTGTCCTGGAACAGGGATTTGTCGCCGCCGAACGACGAAAACTGCTTGGGGAAGCTTTTGCGCGATAGCGGCCAGAGCCGTGTTCCTGATCCGCCTGCCAAAATGATCGGGGTTATCACTTGCACCCTCTCCCTTACGATTCAATCGTAGTTAACAGCTGAGTTTGACAGCACTGTGGCACACATGGGTTAACAGGTCCAAACCGATCACAAGGTTGACAGCGCGGCGAGGGTGCCACACCACAGACCCGCACGCACAAAGAGGTCGAAATGCCCAAAGCCCTAGTTACCGGCGCCGCCGGATTTATCGGATATCACTTGTGTCAGCGGCTGTTGGCGGACGGGTTTGATGTGATCGGCTTTGACGCGATGACCGATTATTATGATGTGCGGCTGAAACAGCGGCGGCAAGCAAACCTGCTGCAATCGCAACGCTTTCGCGCTGTGAACGACCGGTTGGAAAATGACGGTGTGCTGCATGATCTGATCGCGCAGGAAAAGCCCGACATCATCGTCCACCTCGCTGCGCAGGCTGGTGTGCGCTATTCCATCGACGCGCCGCGCTCGTATGTCGAAAGCAACCTGATCGGCACCTTCAATCTGCTCGAAGCTGTGCGCGCCACGCCTTGCACGCATTTGCTGATGGCCTCCACCTCATCGGTTTACGGGGCCAATACCGATATGCCCTACGGCGAAACCGACAAGGCCGACAGCCAGATGTCGTTCTACGCCGCCACAAAAAAGGCCAACGAGGCGATGGGCCATTCCTATGCCCACCTTTATGACATCCCGATCACGATGTTCCGGTTCTTTACGGTTTACGGCCCGTGGGGCCGTCCCGACATGGCCCTGTTCAAGTTCACCCGCGCGATGCTGAGCGGAGATCCGATTGACGTTTACAATCACGGGGATATGAGCCGCGACTTCACCTATGTGTCCGATCTGGTCGAGGGGATCCGCCTGCTGATTGATGCGGCACCCGAACGGCCCAAAGATACGCCCGCCAAGGGCGATAGCCTGTCCCCCGTCGCGCCCTACCGCATCGTGAATATCGGCAATGGCGAACCCACGCAGTTGATTGCGTTCATCCAAGCCATCGAAAAATCCACTGGCAGGAAAGCCATCTGCAATATGGTCGATATGCAGCCGGGAGATGTGCCCGCAACCTGGGCCAACGGAGACCTGCTGCGCGAGCTGACGGGATATGCGCCGCAAACCAGCCTTCAGGACGGCGTCGACGCCTTCGTCGCGTGGTATCGCGAATATTATGATGTCTAGGCGGCTGACAGCCACCAAATCTTAACCATCCCTGCGCTAGCAAAGTGGCATGATCATTTGCCACAGTCGCCGATTCATTTTTTTCTCGAACCCCAAGACGGGCTCGGAAACCATGCGCGCGCTTCTGGCCCCCTTCGCCGAAGAACCCGTCGTGGCCTATCGCGCCCGCACGCGGGAGCGGCCATTCTACCCACATATGTCCCCCGTCGAGGCGGAATGGACGTTTGATGCGCTCGGCCTCGCCTTTCGCAGTTATCGGCGCATCACCTGCGTGCGCGACCCTTTTACGCGGCTCGTATCGCTTTACCGGATGATCGCCGATGTGGACGGGCTTTGGCGGTTGCGGCGCAGGGCCGGACTTGGACAACCGGATTTTGAAACCTGGTTGCGCAGCACGCGGCCCAACGGGCGCGGCGGCGGTGGGCGGGCGCATCAACGCTGGCGGCGTTATGGCACGTGGTCCGCGCAGCATTGGTGCGGTGACAGGATCAGTGACACCTTGCGCCTTGAAACACTCGCACATGATCTTCCGCCACTCCTCGATGCGTTGGATATCGCGGCGCCGACAGCTGCTTTACCGCAACACAACGCGCGTGATCCGGTCGATGTCTCGCAGTGGTATTCGCCCTCGACCAGCGCGCTTGTGGCACGGCGATACGCATGGGACATTGCGCATTTCGGCTATGCCAGACCGAACCTGCTAGGTGCGGCTTGACCCATGACACATGCCTTGGTCGCCATCCCAACCCTTAACGAAGAACACACAATCGCAGCGGTGCTTTCGGACCTTCTGTCAGATTGCCACGCCTTCCCGATTGTCGTGTTCGACGGCGGAAGCAGCGACAGAACCTGCGACATCGTGCGCCGTTTTGCGCGGCAGCATGCGCGCGTGTCGCTCCGGCGCAATCCGCAACGCACGCAGGCACATGCGATAAACGCGGCCGCGCATCTGGCGCAAACGCTGGGCGCGCAAGTTCTGGTGCGCGTGGATGCGCATGCGCGATATCCAAAAGGGTTCGTCAATGCGCTGGTCCGCCTGGTTCAAGATGAGCGCGCCGATAGTGTCGTCACGCCCCTTATTGCCACCGACCAGCGCGACCCTTGGGCGCAAGCCTCTGCCTTGCTGCAACGGTCGTGGCTTGGGAATGGCGGGGCGCTCCATCGCAACGCCGCGAAATCCGGCTGGGTCGGGCATGGCCATCACGCCGCCTTTCGATTGGCCGCATTTCGGGCACTTGGCGGATATGATACATCCTTCGGCGCCAACGAAGACGCCGAATATGACCATCGCCTGATCAAGGCAGGCGGTCGCATATTCCTCGCCGGACATCTTCCTGTGCGCTATTGTCCGCGCGCGACACCCCACGATGTATTCCGTCAATACTGGCGCAACGGGTTTTGGCGGATGCGGATGCTGCGCCATCACCGCCGGCGGCCCGCATTGCGCCAGCTTCTTCCGATTGTCGCCACGGTCACCTGCCCTCTATCACTGGCCCTGGGCTGGATTTGGTTTCCGTTCACAATCCCGGCGCTTGCCTACCTTGGCGCGCTCGCAATGCTGGCAGCACGCGCTGCAGGTTTGGCACCCCGCACAGGCCTCCGCATCATCTGGCTTGGCATTCTCATGCACTTTGGTTTCGGACTCGGCAGCCTTGCCGCATTGCGCATCAGGTCCGCAACCAGCACGATCAGTCAGGCCGCCGCATGACCATGCCGAACCTGTTTTTGATCGCCGCGCCGCGCGCTGGGTCAACGCAATTGGCGCGCTGGCTGGCGACCCATCCGGACATTTCACTCTCTCTTGTCAAAGAACCCAACTTCTTTGCCGCCCATGAATTTGACTCCGCCTATGTCAGTGCATCGCACCTGGATGACGTCGACCCCACCAAGCCCGTGACGCGCCCCACACAATTTGCCGTTTTCCGCGATCCAGCCCGCTATGGCGCGTTGTTTGAAAACATGACAACACGCTGGCGGATGGAGGCATCGACAAGCTACCTGTCGTGCCCGCAATCCCCAGAATTGATTGCCGCAGCCTGCCCCGACGCACGGGTGATCCTGCTGCACCGTGAACCGGTTGCCCGCGCGCTGTCGCATTACCAATTGGCACGGCGCACGGGGCGAACGCAGGCCAGCTTGATGGACGAACTAGAGACAGAAATATCAGGCCAATTGCCATGCGCAGCGTGCTACCTGTTGCGCCCGTCATTGCAATTGCCGGGGGTTGCCAGATTTGAACGGATCTTTCCAAAACGGTCCACAACCCTGCAATTCGAGGCCATGATTAAATCGCCGCAAGCCGCGTTGGCCCAGGTTGCGCGTCTCCTTGATATTGACCCGACTGGCTTTGATGTCACCGCCCGGGCACAAAACGCAGGTGCCGAACCCCGGTTCGCGCAGCTGAACGCTCTCTTGATGCGCAGCGGGTTAAAAACGCGACTCCGGCAGATCCTGCCAGCACCCGTAAAACCTTATCTGCGCCGGCTCTGGTTTAACGACAATTGCCGCGCGCCCATAAATGCCGCTGAAATCGCAGCGCTGAAATCCGCGCTCGAGGCACAATGCGCATCCTGATTGCCCAAGCGAGCGCCGCAGCGAAGGGCGGGGCCGAGAATTATGCAGCTGCCCTCAGGCACGTACTCATCAACGATGGGCACGCGGTTGGCACCATTGATGTGCGCGGCCATACACCTCCGGGCGGCAAGCGTAGCCGTTTGCCGCTTGCGATCACAGGTCGTGCCTTGTGGAACTGGGCGCAGGTCTGCCGCGCACTTCCAAAGATCGCGCTGGATTATGACCGCGTCATTCTTGCCTATGGCGAAGGGCCACCGCTGCCCGTCCCCACACTGACCCTGCGCCATTCCCCGACACTATTCGCAACCGATGCCCGTTTGCTTGCCTGTGTCGGCGCGCGACCGACCGGGGTGCGGCGCGCCTATATTCAGCTTTGTCGGCGGGTTGCGGGGCCGATCGCAGGCCCCCATCAAACGACAACGCTGTGCAATACTCGTTGGACCGCGCAGATCTGCGCCGATGTCGCTGGCTTCCCAAGTGACGGCATCCTTTACCCCAAAGTTGACCGCCCCACCGCGCCGCTAAACATGCGCAAGCCTTACCGCGTTTTGATTCTGGGCCGGATCGTCCCGAACAAGCGGATCGAAGATGCGATCGCGGTGTGCGAAACCCTGCATTTGCAGGGTTTCCCCATCGAAGTCGAAGTGCTGGGGCGTGCAGATAGCCGATATGCCCGCCGCCTTGTCGCGCAGCTATCGCGCAAGGCACATGTCCGCGTCACGCCAAACGCCAATGGTGCAACCCGCGCCCGCGCGCTGGCCGAGGCCCGCTTTGGGTTGCATATGTTTCGCGGCGAACACTTTGGCATCGCCGTGGCCGAGATGATCCTGCACGGCGTCACCCCATTGGTGTTCGACGATGGCGGTATCTGCGAACTGGTCACCACGCCGCAGCTGCGGTTCCGCGATACCCGTGAGGCCGCGAGCAAGCTCGCCGCACTTTGCCTGCGCCCGGACCGCGCAGACCGGATGTTAACCGATCTTCAACGCGGTGCGGCCCTGAATGCCGCGGTAAACTTTGACGAAAATGCCTTGCATGTCCTGCGCGACTGGCTTGACGAAGGATGGGTTCGACATGCGGCGCAGTGAACGTTTGATCACGGCCTGGGCCTGCCTTGCGGGTCTTTTTCTTTGGGTGCCAGCGGTAGGGGTTCCAATGGTCGCCCTGCCCCTGCAGCCAATGGATTTTCTCGTGCTTGCCGGTGTCCCTCTCATCGCAATCAACTGGCGGAAACTATGCGTTCGCCTTGGGGCCATCGCCATGACCTTTGTCGCATCTGTTGGCATGTCATTTTTCGTGGCGGGCGGGGAAATGCTGGTGTTGTTACATGCGCTGGCGCTGGCGCTCCCGTTCATTTTGTTGGTCGGTATCACGCTACGGTATCCCAACGCGCGCCTGGGTCTCCTGAACGGCTTTCTGATCGGTGCGGGCGGTTCCGTAGCGCTGTTTTTCGCTCAAATCCTGATCGGGGCAGAAGCACTTGATTTTCGCACCAACACCGCCTTTAGTCTGCCCCCACAATATCGGCGCGGATTTGCTCTGTTCCCCGAAGTGTCCACATACGCGACCCATAGCATCATTGCCTTGGCCGTTTGCATCTGTCTGCTGCTTCACCCGGAAAAAACCGCGCACCGACCCCGAACATTGATCGCGCTCGCGACAGGTCTGATCCTGGCTCTTCTCCTCAGTCGCTCGACCAGCTTTCTTGTGATCGCGCCCCTCCTATGCGCACTGGCGGCGGGACACGCGCGCAAGCTCGATTCACGCACGCTGTTATGGCTTGTGTTGATCACTGGCTTGGGGGCGTTTCTATTGACGGTGTTTTTCAACACCTTTTACGCTGAACGGCTTGAAACCGCCGCGGCCTCGCGGTCCGCTGCCATGCGCCTTGCTTCTGTTTTGGGCGGGCTTTCAACACTCTGGAGAGGGGAGGTCTTTGGTGTCGGTCTCGGTGAAAATCAGGAAATCCTGCGCCGCGCCTATGACATCGGTCGCGCACTTGATCTCCGGTTTGGCCAGCTACCCCAAGGGGTCAGTTCCCAGATCATCGCCCGCATCTTTGAAGAAGGGTGGCCCGCCGTGATCAGCTTTGCAATTGCATTGTCTTTTCTGTTGCGCACGGCGTTCACGCGCGCCCAGGATCCGATCATCGCGGCGCTCACGGTCATCGCTGTCGGCAGTTTTCTGACAGCGCTGTTGGTGACGGGATACCGTGGCGTCTACACAAACTGGCTATGGCTTGCCATTCCGGCCGCAGCCCTGACTGCTCAACACCCTGTGCGGCGCAGCACGACACCGATCGTCCGGCCAAGGATACGCAAATCCATTAACAAAGATGCCTTGCGCGCATAGGTCATATCCATCTGAACCCGATCAGCATATGCGACCTTATTGCGCCCGCTCACCTGCCAAAGGCCCGTGATGCCAGGGCGCATCGCATAATACGCACGCTCGAAACCTGCGTATTCCAACAGTTCCGCACGTGGCACGGGGCGCGGGCCAACAAGGCTCATCTCGCCCCTCAGGACATTCCAAAGCTGCGGCAATTCATCAAGGCTGCTTTTGCGCAAGAACCGACCCAGACGCGTAACGCGCGGATCGTTGCGCAGCTTGTAGGTTTGGGCCCATTCGCGGGCAGCCGCCGGATCGTGCCGCAGGTGGTCGCGCAGGCGCGCGCGGGCATCCGGCACCATCGTGCGCAATTTCCAGCAGTGAAACGCCCGCCCGTCCTGCCCGACACGTTCATGCCCGAAAAAGCCCGCACCGCCATCCAGCCGTACGGCGCACCACAACGCCCCGACAAGCGGGGCGGCAATCGGCGCGAGCGCCAGCACACCGATAACATCAAGCGCGCGTTTTCCGTTGGAAAGATAGCGCGCAGACCGCACACGCGCTGGATTGCGCTGCACAAATCCGGGAACATCGAAAACCTCGTGTTTCATTTGGTCACCCTCTTTTTCACTCCGCTTTCAATTTCTCGGGTTGCGGTTAAGAAATCCTCCACTCCCCGCGCCTAAAGTCGTTCAAAATAGATGTTTCCAGAAAGGTGCGCTGTATGAACGCCTTGCCAGACCCCGCCGCGATGGAACCTGTTGCGCGCATGCCAGTTGCCGCACGGGGCGACGATGTGATGGACCTTGGTGAAATGCTGCTGACCCTGTGGCGCGGGAAATTCTGGATCGTCAGCGCCGCCTTGCTCACCACGATTGCTGGGTTGGTCTGGGCCATCGGCGTGGCCGATCCCCGGTTTCGTGCAACGGCCGTCGTGGTGCTCGACGGTGGCCGCGAGCCGGTGGTCGAATTTTCAGATTTTCTGCCGATGATGACCGGCGATGCAACGGTCGTGAACACGGAACTGGAAGTGCTGCGCTCTGTCAGTTTGTTGGCCGATGTCGTCACGCAGGCCAATTTGACGGCCGATCCGGAATTCAATCCGGCGCTACGCCCCGCAGGCCTGTCAGATCTGGCGATTAACGGTGCGCTTGATCTGATTGGCGTGCCACCCGCGCCACCCCTCGCCACGGAACGCATTGAAAGGCGCGCGATGACGGCGACCATTGCATCCTTGCGCGACGCGCTGATCGTGCGAAACGTCCCTGACAGCATGGTATTTGAAATCGCGCTCGAAACAGGTGATGCGGAAAAGTCGGCCACTCTCGCGAACCTGCTTGCGGAGCGTTATCTCGTGCGCCAGTTGGAAACCAAATTCGAGGCCACGCAGCGCGCCACGACATGGCTTAGCGAAAAGGTCGCCGTGCTTGAGGTCGAGCTGGAAACGGCCGAGGGGGCGACGAATCAATTTGCCGCGCAGATGGAGCTGATCAGCGCAGAAACGCTTGATATACTTTCACAGCAGCTCAAGGAAGTGCGCGACCGTATCGCGGCACGGCAGGCAACCATTGATCGCGGCGATTCAACCACACGCGCGCAAGGACGGATTGATCAACTTCGGGTGCTTGAGGCCGAGTTGTCGGAAAAAATTGCACGCCAATCCCAAGATCTGGTTGCGCTGGAACAACTCGAACGCGAAGCCGCGGCAAGCCGCCAGATTTACGAGTATTTCCTTGGTCGGCTCAAGGAAACATCGGTGCAAGAAGGCATCCAGCAAGCGGATGCGCGCCTGATGTCGGCTGCGATGGTCCCCGAAGTGCCCTCTGCGCCACGCCCGACACTTGTTGCGATCCTTAGCGCGGCCCTTGGCGCATTTGTCGCGACAATCGCCCTGATTGTCCTTGAAGCGCGCACCGCAACCTTCCGCACCGCAGACGCGCTTGAAATGGCCACAGGTTTGCCTGTCATGGGGCAAATTCCACGGATTCCCGCGCGGCGGCGGCAAAACGTTCTTGATTACATCCGGCAAAAGCCAAACTCGGCCCCGGTTGAGGCATTTCGCAATCTACGCACGTCCCTTTTCATGGCGGGTGACGCCCCCGTGCCTCGTGTGATCGTCTCAACCTCGTCGCTGCCGGGCGAAGGAAAAACCACACAAACGCTGGCGCTAGCGCACAACTTGACGGGTGTGCGCGACAAGGTGCTGGTCATCGAAGGGGATCTGCGCCGCCGCGTCTTTCAGGATTATTTCGGCGCGCACGACACACCCGGCATGATGCAAGTGTTGTCCCGCAAGGCCAAACTGGACGAGGCCGTCTGGCGCAACCCCGATTTGGGGTTTGACGTGCTTTTTGGTGATGAAGCCCCCGCCAACGCCGCCGATCTCTTTTCGTCGCGCCAGTTTCGTCAACTGATCCGAACTGCACGCAAATCCTATGACGTAATCCTGATCGACACGCCGCCGGTGCTGCTGGTACCGGACGCAAGGGTCATTGGCAGGCTCGCCGATGCTGTTCTTTACACCGTCCGCTGGGATAAAACCCGCGAAAAACAGGTGCTTCAGGGGATCCGTGCGTTTGAAACTGTGGGCGTGCAGGTCACGGGGACCGTGCTAAGCCAGATTAATGCGCGTGGCATGAAGAAATATGGCTACGGCCAGGATTATGGGAATTACGGCACATCCGGCTACTACCAAAGCTAGGTAAATCGCGCCGCAGCCCGCCCCGCGCGCCGCCCCGTGGCCAGGCAGGCGGTAATCAGATAACCGCCGGTCGGGGCTTCCCAATCCAGCATTTCACCAGCGCAGAATACGCCGGGGTGCGTATGTAACATCAGGTCCGCATCCAGCGCATCGAACCGAATACCACCTGCAGTCGATATCGCCTCGTCCAAGGGCCGTGGCCCAAGGTGGGCCACAGGCAACGCCTTGAGCAGACCCGCCATATCCTGCGGAAACGGTCGCCCAAATTCGTTCACCAAAGCCGCGCGCACCCCCTCAAGACGCAAGACCTTGCGCAGGTGATTTGCAAGACTTGCCTTGCCACGCGGGCGCGCAAGACGTTGCGCAATATCGTCATGGCCAAGATCAGGAAACAGATCGAGCGTGAGTTCGGCCCCGTCCCGCATCGCGGCTGACACCGAATAAACGCCGCCACCCTCGATCCCGCGCGCGGAGACAACAAATTCACCGCGCACGTGCTGGCCCCTGGCCGACAGGGCGCAGCCTTTTACGGCACTTCCGAAATGACGGGCCATGTGATCGGACCACGACACCATAAAGCCCACGTTCGCGGGCTGAAACGGCGCGGTCAAATCAACAAATTGCGCCACCCAGGTTCCGTTCGATCCCAGCCGCGACCAACTCGCGCCGCCCATTGCCAAAACCGTCACATCTGGCGCTACGGTCTGTTGACCCTCCGGTGTATCAAAAACCGCGTCCCCGCCGCTCCATCCCGTCCAGCGCCACCGCAAACGAAACGTCACCCCCGCGTCCACCAAACGCCGCAACCATGCGCGCAGCAAGGGCGATGCCTTCATCGCGGTCGGGAAAACCCGCCGCGAAGATCCGGTAAATACATCCTGCCCCAAACCTTGCGCCCAATCCTTGACCTGCATCGGCCCAAAACCGTCCAAGGCCGTGCGCAATGCAGGTGGCAACGTCGGGAAAGCCCCGAGGAACGCGCCCTGATCGACATCCATTGTCAGATTCAGACCGGACTTTCCTGCCATCAGAAATTTGCGACCGACCGAAGGCATTGCATCGCTGACAATGACCTGCAGACCTGCCGCCGCCAGTTCCTCGGCGGCCATCAGGCCAGCGGGGCCAGCCCCGATCACCAGTGCCACTTTCACGACGACGACGGCACCGGTAGCCCGCCCTTGATCTCGACGACGCGCTGCGGATATGGGATTTCGATGCCCTCCGCCTTCAGGGCGTTCCAGATCAGGAACAGCACATCAGAGGTGTATTTATTGCGCCCGTCGTCCAGCCCGTTCACCCAGAATTCAACAGCGAAATCAACGCCGCTATCGCCAAATCCGCGCAATTCGCAGTCCGGCGGATATGGTTTGTCCAGGACTTCTTTGTGGGTCGCCACCGCTGCCTCGACCAGGGCAGGAACAAGGTTGATATCGGTATCGTAACTGACGGAAAACGCGGCCTCGTAACGGTTTGCCGAACCGGAATCCGAATAATTCACGACCCGTGTGGTGATGAAATCCTCGTTCGGGACAACGATCCAGCGCCCGTCAAAAGATTCCAGAATCGCGGCGCGCGCAGTCATCTTGACGATTGTGCCCGCTTCGCCGCCATCCAGCTCAACATAATCGCCCACCGTGGCCTGCCCCTCAAGCAACAGGATCACACCGGAAATAAAGTTGGACGCGATCTTTTGCAGACCGAAACCAAGGCCTACACCAATGGCCCCGCCCAAGACGGCAAGCGAGGTCAGCGAAATCCCCATGATGTTCATCAAAACAAGAAATGCCGCGCCAAAAATCACGATCTCGGCGGCTTTCACAGCCAATTGGCGGGTTGCGGGGCGCATTTCCTTTTGACCCGACAAGAACTGTGTCGATTGGTCATTCGACCAGCGGCCAAACCAGAAAATCACGCCTGCAACAACGATGAACTTTAGCAACCAAAGCAGGTCAAACGAAAGATTGCCCAACGGCACGACAGTCGCTTCAAGCCTGGCAGCCGCCGGTCCAGTGAGCCCCACCACATAAAGCGCGGCGATAGGCACGAGCACATATTTGCCCAGCATTTTAAGAAACGGATCCCTGAGCATGTCCTGCGCCAGAGCGCGGACTGCAAGGAATAGAAACACCCGCTTGCCAAAGGCGATCACCGCACCCGAGCCAAACAGCGACACCGTGATCTGTTCGCCAATCGCCGTTAGGGCATAGGCCAGAAGCGGCAGCAACAACGGCAGAAAGACCAATACAAACCGGCGCGCCTTAGCGATCAGGTTCTGACTTTCTGGCGCCGGTTCAAGCAGTTTCGTCAGCCGGGGCGTGGCCTTGCGAGAGATGATCAAAGCCAGCAGATAGGCCGCCACCAGAATACCAAACTGCGACCAGGCCGCCGGACTTAGCAACCAGTCACGCGCAAGCGCGATCCCCTGATCCAGATACCCTTGGATCATCGCGACAATATCATTGCCTTGGCCCATCACACCCTCCGCGCCGGTTCGCATCGGTTTTGCACTGCTTTGACGCAGCGCACAACGTTAGATCATTGCCTTTATCTGCGCCAAGAGGCCCGTTTTGGCGGTCTTGGCAGGTTCGCTCAGCGCATCAATCGCTGGCCCAAGCGCGGTCTGATCAGTGACCACCCGATCAACCATCCCAAAGGCGAAGGCTTCGGCGGTGGTCAGTTTGGCACCGGTCAATAGTATCATCTTCGCGCGCGCTGGCCCGACAAGGGCACGCAGGCGGGCAGGGTCAGATGGCTGCGGCAAGACGCCCATTTTGACCACGGGATAAAAGAACTTCGCGCCGTCTACGGCCAGACGCAGATCGCAGGCCAGCACCATGCCCAGCGCGCCACCCGCGACCGTGCCATTGAGCGCCGCAATGGTCAGCCCAGGAAATCCCGCAATTGCACCTGATAGCTTTTCCCAAGCGGGGCTGGCGGCAAGTCCACGCGCCACCGCCTCAAGGTCAGCACCGGCACTGAAAACCCGGCCTTCCCCTGTAAAAACAATTACTTGAGCGTTCGTGGCAAGCACCGCATCAGTCAGTTCGTTCAGCATACCTTCGGTCAGCGCATTCGCCTTGTCAGCCCGCGCAAGGGTCAGCGTCAGCACGCCATCAGCGGTCGCACTGCGGATCATATCAACCCCACCGTGCGGCGAATTTCGGGATCACGCAGTGATATATCATCGCCAAGAAAACCGTCTGCTGCCGGGGAACACATCCAAACCAGGGCCTGCGCTGGCCATTCGGGCGCAATGTGATCGGACCAGTCAAGCTGGCTGACCGGATTGATGCCCGAGTCCTTGATCTCGCGCTGCATATCGGTTGCGACGGTGCCGGGCGACAGGCCGAGTACACGCACACCGTGCTGGCGATATTCCTTGTCGGCCACACGCGTCAGCATATAGGCACCCGCCTTGGACGAACAGTAAGCCGACCAGCCTTCGACCGGCCCATGTGCCGCACCCGACGATATGGTGATAATCGTGCCGCGCCCCTGCTTTTGCATGACAGGCAGAACAGCATGCATCCCGTGGAACACCCCCTTGAGGTTGACATCAATCAGCGCGCCCCATGCGTCAGGGTCCGTGTCGGCCAATTGGCCAATCGGATCAATGACACCTGCATTGCCAACGAACACATCAAGGCGGCCAAAACGCTGCAAGGTCTTGTCCACAGCGGCTCCCATCGACGTGCGGTCGCTTACGTCACACGCAATGGCGATGGCATTCGGGCCAATGTCGGCGGCAAGTGCGGCGAGGGCCTCAGCGCTGCGTGCCAACAGCGCAACCCTGGCCCCCTGCGCGGCAAATGCCCGCGCCGCCGCGGCCCCAATTCCGCGGCTTGCACCCGTAATCATCACGGCTTGATCTGTCATATCCATGCTTCATCCCTTTCACATCTTTCCAACCTGCTAATCTGCCCCTACCTAAAGGTCCAGATTTCCTGACCTTGACCTTAGGGGGCAGGCATTGGACATTTACGTCATTGGATATCAGGAAAGGTTTTCAAATGATCGTTTTCAAAGGTGCACGCAGCGCGGTTTGTCTGGCCGCAATCTTGGCAGGTTCGACCGCTTTCGCAGAAGTCACCGCGCAGCAGGTATGGGATAACTGGAAAGATCAGTTGGACCTTTACGGCGAAGGCGGCGTGACCATCGGCAGCGAAACGATGTCCGGTAGCACGCTTACCGTAAGCGACCTTTCGATCCAGATGAGCGACCCGGAAGCAAACATCACCGCCACCCTTGATGAAATCCAGCTTAGCGAGATGGGCGATGGCACAGTGTCGATCACGATGTCCGATACCTATCCCATGACAGTGACCTTCACCCCCACGTCTGGCGATCCGACCACCCTGAATATCGTCGCACGCAACGAGGGCATGTCGGTGATCGTCAGCGGCACACCGGACGTCATGGAATACGCCCTCAACGCGCCAAGCTACGTGATCGCGCTTGAAGGGATCGCAGGTGACGGCGCCGACGAAATCGACATCAACGCCGCTGCGGTTACCATGACCAATCTGTCGGGCACATACGTCACCCGCTCAGACAATCTGCAACGGGTGGACTACGCCCTTGCGGTCGAATCCGTTGATATCGCGGCTGACGTGAGCGAACCGGGCGGTGACGGCATGTTCGTGATGAACGGCACCTTTGCCGATGTGACAGCACAGGCAAAGATTGCCCTCCCGATCGATATGGATATGGACGCGCCCGAAACCGCATTTATTGACGGGTTGTCGATCGCAGGCGGCTATTCCTTCGGCGCGACCAGCTATGACTTTGCAATCGATGCTGACGGCGAACAGGCCGACGGCGCCGCCAGCATCGAAGGTGGGTCGCTGACCGTCGCAATGGACATTGACGGGTTGCTTTACCAAGGCGAAACCCGTGGACTGAATGTCCTGCTCAACATTCCGGGCGAACTGCCTTTCCCTGTTGAGGCCCAATTGGGCGCTTATGGTTTTGCGATGGAAGTCCCCCTCAGCAGCGCCGACGAACCGCGTGATTTCGCACTGTCTCTGAACATTGCCGATCTTGCCGTCAGCAACGGCATTTGGAACATGGTCGATCCCGGCGAAATTCTGCCACGCGATCCGGCCACCGCATCTCTTGCACTGTCGGGCACAGCGACCCCATTTTTTGATCTGCTTGATCCCGAACAGGCGCAGGCCGCCGCCATGTCCGATATCCCGGGAGAGCTGAACAGCCTTTCGCTTGATAGCTTGAAACTGGCGATTGCCGGTGCGCTGATCACTGGTGACGGCAGCTTTACCTTTGATAACGACGACCTTGCCACCTTTGACGGCTTTCCCCGCCCAGAGGGGGCGCTTGAGCTGAGTATCAACGGCGTGAACGGCCTGATCGACAAGCTGATCCAGATGGGCCTGTTGCCCGAGGAACAGGCGATGGGCGGGCGCATGATGCTGGGTATGTTCGCTACCCCGGTCGGCGATGATATGCTGACCTCGACCATCGAAGTGAATAGCGAAGGACATGTGTTGGCCAACGGCCAACGCCTGCGCTAGATGTTTTCCGTAATGTGAGGCGTCGCGCCAGACTGCGCGGCCCAATTTTCTGTCAAAGGACTCCGGCTTATGACCCTGCGCACACGCGTTTCCACACTTTCCCTGATCGCCGTTGGTTTCGGCGCGACCACCGCAATGGCCGAAGTTTCGGCCGCTGACGTCTGGTCGAACTACGATGCCTATCTCGCTTCGGTTGGTGGCGCCATATCGGGCGACCTGTCGACAAGCGGCGCCGTCACAACAATCGCGAACGCCAAGGTGGATTTTGTTCTGCCGTTTGGCTTTGGCAATATCGCGGTGGCTGTTTCTGACATCACGATGACAGAAACCGGCGATGGGGCCGTAACAATTACCTACCCTTCGCCGATGACCGTCGCCGTATCCGGCAACCTGCAAGAAGTTGGCGCGTTTGCTGCGACGGTCCAAAGCGAACAGGACGCTTATGTCGTCACCGCATCCGGTGACGCGGGCGATGTGACCTACACGGGCACGGCCACCAACATGACCTATACCCTACGTGATATCACATTTGATGGCAGCGAAGACTGGACGATTGATGCAACCGGCACCATCGCCAGTTTCAGCTATGAAACCCGCGTGACCGAAGGCAACCTGATCACCGCGCAAAGCACGCAAACGATGGGCGAAAACGCTTATTCTTTCAACATTGTAGGCCCTGATGGACTCAAGTCGACCAACACCGGCAGCTATGGCACCACGGATGCGACGATGTCGCTTGCGCTGCCCGTTGGCGGCTCGGATATCATGAACCTGTCACAGGCAATCCGTGACGGCCTGTCAGTCGATATCGCATCGCGCGGCACTGGGTCACAAGGCACCGCGACAACAACGATGAACGGCCAGATCGTGACCGATCAGGACACGACCACTGGTGCATCCGAAGTCACGCTCCGCTTGGGTGAAGACGGGCTGGCGGTTGTTGGCAGTGTCGAAGATATCGCGGTGGCCATGACGATGGCAGAACTGATGCCTTTTCCCATCGAAGCCGCGATTGAACAAATCACCGCAAATTACGCCCTGCCCGTGAACGCATCAGAGGCACAGCAGGAATTCCGCTATGCGTTTGGTCTGAACGGCATCACGGTCAGCGAAGAAATCTGGGGGCTGTTTGACCCATCCGGGGAACTGCCACGCGATCCGGCGACCGTCGCACTTGATCTGTCCGGCTACGGCGTGACTGGCCTTGATCTGCTGGATATTGCGGCGATGATGTCTTTGTCCCCAGGTGGCGATGTACCTGTGCTGGTTGACGAAGTGACGCTGAACAGCATGACAATTGCCGCCGCCGGTGCCGAAGTCACTGCCGCGGGTGCCTTTAGCCTCGACAATACCGATATGGCGACCTTCCAAGGGTTTCCGCGTCCCGAAGGTGCGCTTGAAATGACGTTGACAGGCGTCAACGGGTTGATGGACAAACTTTCCGCGCTCGGCTTCATCCCCGAGGAACAATTGATGACACCCCGCTTGATGCTGGGCATGTTTGCGACACCTGTCGGTGACGACGAATTGACGTCGACGATCGAAATCAACGGGGAAGGCCACGTTCTCGCCAACGGCCAGCGCCTGCGTTAACCGGTTCCGGGGGCTGCGCTGGCAGCCCCCATTGCACCCTCCCCCTTGCGAGGCACCACATTGCGGACTACCTCAGGGCCAGATATCAGGAGCCCGCATGCCAGAACCTCTCGCCACTCTCGCTGACCGATTGCTTGACGCCGCGCGCAAGGCCGGTGCCGACACTGCCGACGTGATCGTCGTGGATGGCACATCGGTGTCGATCGACGTGCGTGGCGGCGCACTGGAACAGGCGGAACGCAGCGAAGGCATTGATATCGGGTTGCGCGTGATGATTGGCCGGCGGCAGGCAAATGTGTCGGCCTCTGACACGCGCCCGGATACCATGCAGCAAATGGCGCAGCGCGCCGTGCTGATGGCCCGCGAAGCGCCCGAGGATCCCCATATCGGCCTCGCCGATCCATCACAATTTGCAACGGACACGGATACGGCAAGCCTTGACCTCTTCGACCCGGGCGCCGAACCGGATCCGCAAGCCCTGCAAGACGCCGCCGCTCGCGCCGAGGCCGGCGCACAGGCAAACCCCGGGATCAGTCAGGTGCAATCAGCCAGTGCATCCTATGGCCGTCGCCGCGTTCACCTCGGCACCAGCAACGGGTTTTCCGCCGGATACGCACGCACGGGCCACAGCCTGTCGTGCGTCGCAATCAGCGGCACAGGTGCAAACATGGAGCGCGACTATGACTTCGACAGCCGCGTCTATGGTAGCGACATGCGCCGCCCTGAAGACATCGGAACCGAGGCCGCAGCCCGCGCCGTGGCCCGTTCGGGGGCGCGCAAACCTAAGACCGGCGCATATCCGGTCCTTCTCGACGAACGCATCGCCGGTTCGTTAATCGGACACCTGCTCTCAGCGGTAAATGGTGCAATGGTCGCGCGCGGATCAAGCTGGCTGCGCAATGCCATGGGAGAACAAATATTGCCCACAGGCCTTAGCCTCATCGAAGACCCGCACCGCGCGCGCATCGCCGCATCGCGACTATTCGATGGCGAGGGCCTACCAACAACCAGACGCGCAATCGTCGATAACGGCGTGCTGACCGGCTGGACCCTCGATCTGGCCACAGCGCGCCAGTTGGGCATGACCAGCACCGCAAACGCTTCGCGCAGCACCTCCTCGGCCCCGTCACCCGGTTTGACGAATATCGCGCTCACCCAAGGCGAAAAATCCCCTGCCGCATTGATGGCAGAGATGGGAACCGGCCTGCTTGTGACGTCGATGATCGGCTCGACGATCAATCCCAACACCGGTGATTATTCGCGCGGTGCCAGCGGGTTCTGGGTTGAGAACGGCGAAATAACCTATGCCGTCAATGAATGCACCGTCGCCGGAAATCTGCGCGATATGCTGAAGCGGCTGACACCGGCCAACGATGCGCAATCGCATCTGACGCGGGTCGTGCCCTCGCTGCTGGTCGAAGGAATGACCCTTGCCGGCAACTGATCTTGATCTGCTGGTGGACGCCGCGCGTGCTGCCGGGGACATCGCGACCGCCCACTTTGCCGAATCGCCCGAGGTTTGGGACAAACCCGATGGTGCTGGCCCGGTGACCGAGGCCGATCTGGCCGTCGACACCATGCTGCGCAACACATTGTGCGCCGCGCGCCCCGATTATGGCTGGCTGTCTGAAGAAACCGAAGACACGCCTGCCCGTCTGACCACCGACCGCCTGTTCATCGTCGACCCGATCGACGGCACGCGGGCATTCATCGAAAAAAGCAAGGACTGGTCGCATTCTCTTGCCATTGCACAGCGCGGAGAAATCACGGCGGCGGTAATCTATTTGCCCCTGCGCGATCTGCTGTTTGCAGCCCAAAAAGGGGGTGGTGCAACGCTGAACGGCGCTCCTATCACGACGACAGTGCAGGCAAGCCTGGACGCCAGCAACGTGCTGGCCACCCGCCCCAACATGGATCCGAAACATTGGGAAAACGGTGCGCCTTCGTTCAAACGCCACTTTCGCTCGTCGCTTGCCTACCGCATGGCCCTGGTTGCAAACGGGCAGTTCGACGCGATGCTGACACTGCGCCCGACATGGGAATGGGACATTGCCGCAGGCACGCTGATCGTGACCGAGGCCGCGGGCACCGCCACCACCCGCAAGGGCGCGCCGCTGAGGTTCAACAACCCGCATCCGCAAGTGGACGGGGTTATTGCAGGTGGCGGACTTCATGCACCGCTGCTCGCCGCCCTCGCCTGATCGCTTTACCACATCACCCCAAAGCCCTAGGTTGCCCCCGAACACCGTTTTGCAACATGAGGCTTCCATGACCCAACGCCTGCACCTCGTCTTTGGTGGCGAATTGATCGACCCGACCAAAAACGCATTCAAGGATGTGAACGACATCCATATCGTCGGCATGTTTCCCGACTACGAGACCGCCTTTAATGCGTGGAAGGAAAACGCCCAGCGCACCGTGGATAACGCCCATATGCGTTATTTCATCGCGCATATTCACCGTCTGCGCGACGAGGGCGTCGAGGCCTCGCCAACCGAAGAACTGGGCAGCTAGGCACACCCGAATGGCGCGCGCCCTTTCGCTTCGCTCGCTCATTGGCCAACGTCCCGCAAAGGATGCGCCCAAACAAGAAGGCGTGGCACGCCCCAATCGACCCGGCGGGCCGTTGATCTGGTTTCACATTGGGGCAGGTGGCAACCTGCGGGCTATCACAACCCTTGCCAGTCGGTTTGCCAGTGAAAGTGATCAAGCAACGTTTCTTATCACCGGCGCGCTGCTTGATTCGGGCGCGATCCCCGAAAACCGGCACGTGATTTTCCAGCCCGATCCGCCCAACACGCAAACCGGCGCGCGGGCGTTTATGGATCACTGGCACCCCGACATGTTGTTTTGGATGCAGGATACGCTGTTGCCTGTCTTGCTGGCCGAATGCGTCGCGCGCAAATGCCCGATGGTTCAGTTGAATGCCAAACAAACAACAGCCTTGAACTGGGCGGGGCGTTGGAAACGGGTCGCCTCACGCGCAATTCTGGAAGAATTTACGGCGGTCATGGCCGTGGACACGGGTGCCGCAGCGCGGTTGCGGCGCGCAGGATACAATCCGGATCGGATCGAAGTGACGGGCGCGCTGGAAGAAGAAAGCATCGCCCTGCCGTTCAATGAAGCCGAGCGCAACGAGATGGCGGCATTGATTGGCGCGCGCCCGGTGTGGTTCGCATCTGACCTTGCCGCCAGCGAAATCGAAGCGATTGCCGAAGCCTATCAATTGGCCAGCAAACGTGGCTATCGACTGTTGCTGGTGATCACGCCGCGAGACGTCAACGATTCCGCCGATATGGCACAGAAACTGCGTGATCTTGGCCTGCAGGTCGGCGTGCGTGGTGATGGTGACGAACCGCACGACGAAATGCAGATCTATATTGCCGATCTCGATAACGAACACGGTCTTTGGTATCGTCTTGCCCCCGTGACCTTTATGGGCGGCACGCTGGCGGGCAGCGCCAGTCGGTCCCCGTTCGAAGCCGCAGCGCTTGGGTCCGTGGTGATCCACGGCCCTGCAACGGGACGGCACGGCACGGCTTATGAACGGTTAACCGCCGCAGCGGCGTGCCGCGCGGCCAACACACCAGAACGCCTTGCCGAGGCCGTGGGGCTTATGAACACGCCCGATCGCATGGCGCAAATGGCCCAAGCGGGCTGGGCTGTCGTGACCGACGGCGCAGAGGTCACCAATCGCGTGCTGGCGATGATCCGCGCGCACCTTGACGCAAAAGGGGGCTAGGTCATGGCCACGCCCCGTTTCTGGTTTACCGATCCGGCCAAGCCCGCCCTGCGCGCCCGTATCCTTGCGCCGATCGCGGCGCTATATGGCGCGGCAACCGCGCGCCGACTGGCCGCGGGGACGCCGATGCGCGCCGATGTGCCGGTGATCTGCATTGGCAATATTAACGTGGGCGGCACCGGCAAGACCCCTACGGCCATTGCGCTTGTCCAGCGCCTGATCGCCTGGGGCTATCTCCCGCATGTCGTGAGCCGTGGTTACGGCGGCGCGCTTGCGGGGCCAGTTGCCGTAAATCCCGCCAAGCACAGCGCCCATGATGTCGGTGACGAACCGCTTTTGCTTGCTGCCTTCGCCCCCACCTGGGTGGCCCGAAACCGCGCCGCCGGCGTGCGTTTGGCGCAAGAGGCTGGCGCGGATGTAATCGTCATGGATGACGGGTTTCAAAACCCGTCTGTTCACAAGGACCTGTCAGTGGTTGTCGTTGATGCGCGCCGCGGTTTTGGAAATGGGCGGGTTTTGCCCGCGGGACCGCTGCGCGAACCGGTGTCGACCGGTCTGGCGCGCGCGGATGTCTTATTGTCTATCGGATCACATCAGGATCAGGACCGGTTCGGCACCCTTTGGCACGACCAGATCAACGGCACCCCCCATCTGCGCGGTCACCTTGCTCCGCTTGAAACAGGGATGTCGTGGACCGGCCTGCGCGTGCTGGCCTTTGCCGGGATCGGCCATCCGGAAAAGTTTTTCCAATCCCTGCACGACCTTGGCGCCGAGGTGCTTCATGGTGAACCGCTGAACGATCATCAGCCGCTGACGGACACCCTGATGAAACGCCTCGAACTTGAAGCCAAGGCCCGCACCGCCCAACTGGTCACAACTGAAAAAGATGCCGTCCGCCTGCCTGCATCATTCCGGCCAAAGGTGCTGACGCTTCCGGTGCGATTGGAAATATCGGATTGGTCCCCCCTTGATACAGCACTCGCAAAGCTCGGGATCACTCCTCGATGAGGTCCTGACCCTCGCCGAGTTTCGGCGAGGCATGACGCAGGTTCAGCTCGGCATCAGAAAACTTGATCGGCGAGCGCACACCGGGAACACCATCCAGTTCAACCCGCATCCCGCGATGCACGATCTGCGGATCGGCAAAGACATCATCCATTGCGTTGATCGGCCCCGCCGGAACACCACGCGCCTCGCAGGCGGCCAAAAGCGCCTTCTTGGTCATCTTGATTGCTTCCGCCCCCAGAATATCGGTGATGGCATCGCGGTTCTTCAGGCGCGCGGGGTTGGTCGCATAGGCGGGATCATCGGCAATATCCGACAAGCCCAACACCGTGCAAAACTTGCGAAACTGCCCGTCATTGCCCACTGCAATAATGATATGCCCGTCAGAACATTCAAACACCTGATAGGGCACGATATTGGGGTGGGCATTCCCCAAACGCTGCGGCACCTGGCCGGAACTCAGGTAATTCATCGCCTGATTGGCCATCACGGCGGTCGCGACATCCATCAATGCCATATCAATGTGCTGCCCCTTGCCCGTCACCGCGCGCTGGTGCACCGCCGCCAAAATCGCCGTAGTGGCATAAACTCCGGTGAAAATATCCGTAAAGGCGACCCCCACCTTTTGCGGTTGTCCGGCCGGATCGCCCGTGACCGACATCAGGCCGGACATGCCCTGAATGATGTAGTCGTATCCGGCCCTTTCGGCATAAGGGCCATCCTGCCCAAACCCCGTTATCGAGCAATAGATCAGTCGCGGATTCAATTCGTGCAGGCTGTCATAATCAAGCCCGTGTTTCGCCAGCCCGCCAACCTTGAAGTTCTCAATCAGGATATCAGCGTCAGCGATCAGCTTCAGTAGCTGCGCCCGCCCCGATACGGTGCGAAAGTCGATCACAACCGACCGTTTGCCGCGGTTGCAGCAATGGAAGTAGGCCGCCGATGTATCACCATTCGGGGTCGCAAATGGCGCGCCCCAAGTGCGGGTGTCGTCGCCATCGGGGGATTCAACCTTGATCACCTCGGCCCCCAAGTCAGCGAGGGTCTGACCGGCCCAGGGGCCAGCCAATATCCGCGCCAGTTCGACGACTTTCAAACCGTCAAGCGGGGCGGACATTATTCAGCCAGCTTTTCGTCCAGGATGGTTGCAAACTCGGCATATGCCATGTTCGAATAAAGTTCGCCGTTGATGACAAAACTGGGCGTGCTGCTGATATTATCCACTTCGCGGTTGGCTTCGGACCACGTGTAAAGCGCCTGCGCCGTTTCGGCGTCAGCCATGCAGACATCAAGGTCTTCGTCCGTCAAACCGGCGATCTTACCAATGTTGCGAAGACTGTTGGCAATCGTCGCAGGATCACCAGCACTGGCCCAGTCGCGCTGTTGATCGTAGATCATATCGGCGATTCCGAAAAACCGCATCTGATCACCACAGCGCGCGACCATCGATGCCCAAAGGCCAGGGCGATCAAAATAGATCTCGCGGTAAACAAAGCGGACCTTGCCGGTGTCAATGTAGTTTGCTTTGATCTGTGGATACTGATCAGCGTGGAAATTGGCACAATGCGGGCAAGTGAATGACGCGTATTCGATTACTTCAACGGTGGCGTCTTCGCTGCCCTGAACCATCTCGATGATACCGCTGGTATCGGCTTCGGCGTCCTGTGCCAACGCTGCCCCGAACAATGGATCGGTTGGTGCCGTGGGGCGGCTCAGGAACCATGTGCCACCTGCGATGATGGCAAGGGCAAGCGCCGCTATTGAGAGTTTATTTGTCATATCAATCTGCCTTTTTCTGGCGTTTCCGCTTGGTCAGAACATTGGCCGCAAGCGCGCGAAGTGCAAGGCGCAAATCGTCGCTTGCCACATCGGATGAAAGGATATCAGCCTGGGCAAGCGCCTCTGGGTCCGGGCCGGGATTTTCCTTGGGGTTGTGATCAAACGCCACGCGCCCTTCGGCGAATCCTGTTGGTGCTGTCTGGGTGATGCGCACGCGTGAAATGGCGCGATAGCCGTAGCAGGCATTCACCTTGTCGCGAATCTGGTCTTTTTGCATTGCCAGCATGGGCGCCTGCGCCCCGGTCGTCAAAATCGACAACGTTGCGCCCAATCCGCCCTGCCCGTAGCCAACTTTGACGGGATGCGCGATGCGGGCGGTTTCTTCGCCGACAATCTCGGCCCAATGGGTCAAAAGGCGGGTCACGGCAAAGCCCCGAGCCTCGCTCGCGCCGCGAATCCGTGTCTGCATCAAGGACGCAGCGCGGGAAAAACCTCGTGTGGTGCTATGTTTGCGTTGTTCTGCCATTCTAGAGCTCTATTCTAAAGCACCAGCGCGCCCATGCCAGCGAAACCCTGCATCCAAGGACAAAAACATTGCACGACGACCTAAGCGCGGACCTGCTTGACTGGTATGATGCCCACGCCCGCGTGATGCCGTGGCGCGTCGCCCCGACAGACCGCAAGGAGGGTCAACGCCCCGATCCCTACCGCATTTGGCTGTCCGAGGTGATGTTGCAACAAACCACCGTTGCTGCTGTGCGCGACTATTTCCAACGCTTCACCGCGCGCTGGCCAACAGTGCAGGATTTAGCTGGCGCCGCCGATGCGGATGTGATGGGGGAATGGGCCGGCCTTGGGTATTATGCCCGTGCGCGCAACCTGTTGAAGTGCGCTCGCGCGGTTGTCGCTGATCATGGCGGCGCATTTCCTGACACCCGTGACGCGCTGATCACCTTGCCCGGTATCGGCCCCTATACGGCCGCCGCGATCGCCGCGATCGCCTTTGATGAACCGGCCACAGTCGTCGACGGCAACGTTGAACGCGTCATGGCGCGGCTGCATGATATCGATACACCACTGCCTGCCGCCAAGGGGGAATTAACCGCGCGGGCAGCCGCCCTCACACCCGCCCGGCGCGCGGGCGATTATGCCCAGGCGGTGATGGACCTTGGCGCGACGATCTGCACCCCGAAATCGCCCGCCTGTGGCATTTGCCCGTGGCGGACACCCTGCGCGGCGCGGCGCGCGGGAACAGCCGCAGACCTGCCAAAAAAGACCCCAAAAAGGAAAACGCCAACGCGCTTTGGCATCGCCTATGTCGCGCGGCGTGATGATGGGGCATGGCTGTTGGAAACACGCCCCGACAAAGGGTTGCTGGGCGGGATGTTGGGGTGGCCCGTGTCCGATTGGGGCGATGCGCCGCAACCCGCCCCACCGCTTGACGCGGATTGGACCGATCTGGGCGCTGAGGCCCGCCATACCTTCACCCATTTTCACCTTCGCTTGCAGATTCTCACGACGACCGTCAGTGATACAACGCCGTCCCGCGGCCGGTTCATCTCCGCGACCGATTTCCGCCCGTCTGATCTGCCCACCGTCATGCGCAAGGTGTTTGACCTTGCCGACGCGACGCTACGCCACGATTGAGTGCGGTGCGGCCCCGCGATAACCTGCGTGCAACAATAACCGGAGCACCCCATGATCCCGCACGACAATATGGCCAAACTCTCGCGCGCGCTGCCGTTCTGGGTGTCCCTCGCGCTTGTCCCGCTTGCATGGATCGGTGCGGTCTATGGCGGCTGGACGGTGATCCTGCTGCCGATTTCAACGTGGTATCTGTTTTCGATCATCGACGGAATCGCGGGTCTTTACGAAGAAAACGCCGATCTTGAAACCACCGAGGACGAGCTGTTCTGGTATAAGCTTGTCACGCTCATCTGGTTTCCGATCCAGTTTGTGACGGTCTTTGGCGTGCTTTGGTATGTGACCCAATCAGGCCATCTGACGACGCTGGAACAGATCGTGCTATTCTTTGGGATCGGCGTGATTTCCGGCGCGGTCGGGATCGTTTATGCGCACGAACTCTGCCACCAGAAACCGAAACTGGAACGCTGGATGGGCGATCTGTTGCTGGCGATGGTGCTCTACTCCCATTTCCGCAGCGAACACCTGCTGGTGCATCACCGCTATGTCGGCACCCCGCGCGACCCTGTGACTGCACGATATAACGAAGGGTTCCACCGCTTCTTTTTCCGTGTGATCCGCGAACAACCTGTCTCGGCGTTCCGCGCCGAAAAAGCGATGCTGAAACGTAAAAACCTGCCGTGGCATGACCGCGGCAACCCGTTCTGGAAATATTGGGCGCTGCAAATCGCGTTCATCGCCCTCGCCGTGATCATCGGTGGCTGGGCCGGTCTTGGGCTGTTCCTGGTGCAGGCCTTCGTGGCGATTTGGCAATTGGAACTGACAAACTACGTCGAACACTACGGGCTGACCCGCAAGCATCTGGGAAACGGCAAATACGAACACGTCTTGCCGCGCCATTCGTGGAACGCATCGCAGCTTGCGTCAAATTGGCTGCTGATCAATTTACAACGCCATTCCGATCATCACTACAAGCCCGATCGCCGGTTTCCGCTGCTGCAAACCTACGGCGAGGCAGAGGCCCCGCAATTGCCCTACGGCTATCCGATCATGACGATGGCGGCGATGGTGCCACCGATCTGGCGGCGTGTGATGAACCCCCGGGTGCGCAAATGGCGGGCGATGTATTATCCCGAAATCACCGACTGGCAGCCTTACAAGAACGGCACGACACCGATGCCCCGTTAAGGTTTGGGATCGTTGCGCAACTGACCGCTGACCCATGCCCAGCTTGATCGGCACATATCATCCAGCGTGCGGGTGGCGTTGAATCCCAGGATCTCGCGCGCCAGATCAGGGCGGGCCGTCAGCACCGCGACATCCCCGTCGCGACGCGGCACGATCTCGAACGGTAGGTTCTTGCCGCAGGCATCGGAATAGGCACGCAGCACTTCCAGAACGGTCGATCCCTCGCCGGTGCCAAGGTTTACCGTATGCGACCGCCCCGTTTCGATCAGCGCATTAACCGACAGCACATGGCCCTCAGCCAAGTCTTCAACATGGATATAGTCGCGCAATCCGGTGCCATCGGGTGTGTCGTAATCATCGCCGAAAACCTGCAGCCGGGGCAATTCACCCATCGCGACCTTGGCGATATAGGGCACCAGATTGTTGGGAATATCCTGCGGGTCTTCGCCGATCAGCGCCGAATTATGCGCTCCAACGGGATTGAAGTATCGCAACGTTCCGATCGCCCAGCGGGGATCAGCGGCGACCAGTTGCTCCAATATCTGCTCACCGGAAATCTTGGTATAGGCATAGGGGCTGGTGTAGGTGCGTGGGTGATCTTCGGGAATGGGTTGGACCAGCGTATCACCATAGACCGTTGCGCTTGATGAAAACACAATGTGGCGCACACCAGCCGCATCCATCGCCTGCAACAGGTTCACAAAACCGCCGATGTTGGTCTGGATATAATCCAGCGGTTTGGCCACAGATTCCCCTACCGCCTTTTTTGCCGCGAAATGAATGACAGCATCAAAATTGTGCGCCGCAAAGACACCTGCCAGAAACACCGGATCAAGCACGTCACCACGGTGCAGTTTCACCGGCGATCCGGTGATCCGCGCAAGCCGCAGCGGCACGTCTTCCTGTGCGTTGGAGAAATTATCGAGGATGACAACATCGTAACCGGCTGCGACCAATCCCAGATAGGTATGTGACCCGATATAGCCTGCGCCACCCGTCAATAGGACTGTCTTGCTCATTCTCGCCTCATACTCGTTAACCAAATCCCTAAGGCGGGACGGCCCAAGGGACAAGCAAAACAAAAGAAAAAGCCCCGCCGTGCTACGAATAGACGGCGGGGTGAAAGTTAGTGCCGTGGATTTGGCCACAGGCACCGGCGGTAATTCTGTAAGTTTAGTTTGCGCGCATTTCCGAGCGGATTTGCTGGCGCAGCAGATCAATCGGGACTTTCTTGCCCTCGCGTTTGAACTGCCAATATGTCCAGCCATTGCAGCTTGGCGCACCTTCGCAGGCGGCACCAACCTGATGGATCGACCCTTTGACATCGGCCCCAATCAGGGTGCCGTCAGCGCGGACCTTGGCCTTGTGACGGCCGTTCATGCTCCATAACTCCTCGCCGGGGCGCAACATGCCGCGTTCGACCAGCACACCAAATGCCACCCGCGGTTCGGCACGTTTCGATGTCGATACCTCAAGCGCTTCCTTGTCAAACTTGCGAATCTTGCTGATGCGCTTTTCCGCGACAGCGCGGTATTCGGCCTCGCGCTCGATGCCGATAAAATCGCGGCCCAGCATTTTCGCAACTGCACCCGTGGTGCCCGTGCCAAAGAACGGATCGAGGACCACATCACCGGGATTGGTGCTGCCCAGCAAAACACGGTGCAACAGGCTTTCGGGTTTTTGCGTCGGATGGGCCTTGTCGCCCTCGTCATTCTTGATGCGTTCGTGGCCCGTGCAAATCGGCAGCACCCAGTCGCTTCGCATCTGAATGCCTTCGTTCAGCGCCTTCAACGCTTCGTAGTTGAAGGTGTATTTCGCGCCTTCGGATTTCGACGCCCAGATCATCGTTTCATGGGCATTGGTAAAACGCTTGCCACGGAAATTGGGCATCGGGTTCGACTTGCGCCAGACAACATCATTCAAAATCCAGAAGCCCTGATTTTGCAATTCAGCGCCCATGCGAAACACGTTGTGATAACTGCCAATCACCCAGATGGCGCCACTGGGTTTCAACAGCCGTCGGGCGGCAGCCAGCCACTCGCGTGTGAACTTGTCGTATGCGGCAAAGCTGTCGAACTGGTCCCAGTGATCGTCAACCGCGTCCACCTTAGAATTATCAGGGCGATGCAGATCACCACGAAGTTGCAGGTTATAGGGCGGGTCCGCAAAAATCAGGTCAACACTGCCCTCGGGCAGGCTGTTCATGACGTCGATGCAGTCGCCGTCGATAATCGTATTGAGAGGGAGCGCTCGCGCACTCTGAACCTTGGTTTTCGTTGTCATTTTTTGCCTCTGTCCCGGCGGTTGATCCGCTCGTTGGTTGCACCCAATGTGAGTCAGAGGCGATTCGGTGTCAAAAACTTTATTGAATCAATCACTTACGATTTTTTCTTGATACAAGATATTGTGGACTGGCTTGAACGAACGTCTATGGTGAGGGGTCACACCAAGATTTTGAAGCGCCGCCATGTGGCTTTTCGATCCGTATCCGGCGTTTGTCTCCCAGCCATAGCCAGGATGCTGTTGCGCCAAATCCACCATCAGCCGATCGCGACAAACTTTTGCCATAATTGAGGCCGCCGAAATCGACACGGATCGCCCATCGCCCTTCACGATCGCTTCGGCAGAACCTGTCAGATCACGCGGCAACATATTGCCATCAATCAGCAGATGATCGACCCCACCAAGCCCTGCAATCGCGCGCATCATCGCCAGATGGCTAGCGCGCAGGATATTCAGCGCGTCAATCTCGGCGACACTCGCATGGGCGATGCTGACCTCGGCCACATCCATGATAATATCAAACAACACATCGCGGCGTTTGGCCGTCAGCGCCTTGCTGTCGTTCAGGCCCTCCGGAATGTTCGCCGGGTCCAGCACCACAGCCGCTGCCGTTACCGGCCCCGCCAGGGGCCCACGCCCCACTTCGTCCACTCCCGCGACACGTAGCAACCCGCGCTGAAACGCGGATTGTTCAAAACTGAAATCGGGGGACTGTTTGGCCATGATCGCAATCAACACCATCACCGCCAAAAAGAACAGGGGCGGGCGACCATGTCCAAGCACCCGCCCCTGCCCCTGTCACGCGCCCTCTGGAGGAAGGTGCGCTCTGCTCGACCTCTTTAACGATTCCAGCGAAAACCAGCTTGACGCAAACAACGCGGACGGAACCCGTTGCGGCGGCCATTGTCGGTGCGCACCGTGACTTCGCAGCGTTCGGGAAGACGATCAAACCCGCGATAGTTATTCTGCATACAGCGGCGACCAAACAGGCGCACCGTTTCACCACGACGCGTTTCGATCCGGCGCAGGCACTGCGCAGGAATCACATTGCGGTTCGGACGCGGGTTCACCACGGGCGCCGGATCGTTCTTGCGGCTTTCACGAATGACGGCACCAAGAACCAACAAGCCCAATAGTGCGCCCCATGCTTCCTCGTTTGAAATCTCGGCCCGCACCTGTGTCGGGGCAAGGCTGGTCATACCAAGGGTCAGGGCAAGTGCACCTGCAATCATTGTCTTATACATAGCGTTTCCTTTCGGTTGGGCGCCCTGGGCAGCGGGCCCGACGCGATGAAAGGAGATTGACGGCGGTAATGCATGCCAAACAATAACGCCATACTGCTATCGGCTGACAAAGCCGCAGGGCGGATCGGTTATTGAATATCACAGGCGTTCCGGCGCATCTTGGACCCATGAAACACCTCATCTTATCCATACTCGCCCTTGGGCTGATGACAGGGGCCGCGCAGGCCGCCTGCTATGCAGATTACAAGGCCAAACAGGACGATCCCTTGCGCCTCCACTACGGGGTGGCGGAAATCGACGGGGCCTGTAATGTCGAAAATGCAGCGGCGCAGCTTAGGGGCGCGCTTGCGGCAGACGGCTGGCAACTGCTGAACGTGCTGGGGGTCTTTGACGATGCCGGTCTGGACGAGAGGAGAGAGAGTGCAGGACAATACTACCTCCGCTATTGAAGCGCGCCAGACAGGCAGCCGCGTGGTCGCCGCCGGAATCGCGGCGATCGTCCTGATTCTGCTCGCCGCGGCGGTGTTGCTGTTCATGAACCTTCCTGATGCGAACGCCTTTAATGCGCGGGTCGAGCAACTGTTCATCGAAAACGATACGCTGACCGGTAACGCGGAAATCAAGCTGCTGGAAATCCTTGCCCAGTCCGGCACCGCATTCAGCGATACATTGTCCAGCTACCGTTTCGTTATCTTCGTGTTGCTGATCTTTGCCACGGCCATGTTGATCGCCGCCGTAGCATTCCTTGTGATGTTGGTGGCGCTGAACAGGCGGATGGGCAAAATCGAACGGCAGGGGATCGAGGTGAACTCGCTCCTGATCAGCCGTGACCAGAACACCGTTTACCTGAACAACTTTGAATTCAAACTGACCGAAGCCGCGATCGAAACCCTGTCCGTGCTGGCCGAGGCACGCATGGACGACGAAGTGCTGTCGGGTGCCGAGATCGAAGGCGTCATTTCAGGGCGAAGTGCCGCTGACTGCGACGAGGCTGCCGGTGCCACACGGATCAAGCGCCTCCGCGACACCCTTGGCAACCAGATGATCAGCGAATTGCTGGTCAAAAACATCGCACGGCGCGGCTATATGCTGGCAATCGACAAAGATGTCATTCGCATGGTGTGACCCGGATGTCTGTGCGAGTTGCTCAACACTGCCGTTTCGTCTTACTCGGATTGCTTTTTCTGGCAGCTGCAAACATCGCAACTGCGCAGTCCGATCAGACGATGCGTTTCTCAACAATTGGTCCGATCCTTATGAGCGGTGATGCGACGATGGCAGATGGTTCAATCCAGCTGGTTCCCTCGCTCGCAGGGCAGGTCGGGGGTGGATTTCGCGCCGATCCGATCTGTTTGAGTTCTTTCTCGACCAAATTCACTTTTGCCATTTCGGACCCCGGCAATTCCGGAGCCGACGGTCTGGCCCTGGTCCTTCAAGACACTCCGACCAAGCTTGGCCGTATTGGCGGCGGCATAGGCTATGTTGGATCGTCACCAAGCCTTGCCATCGAATTTGACACCTACCGAAATCGTGGCGACCCGAACGACAACCACACCGAAATCGTTGCCACTTACGCAAACGGGTCGGTGATCCGAACTCCTGCCGTAGTCCCCGGCAAACTTGAGGACGGCGGCGCATGGATTGCCTGGGTCGACTACCGGAATCCAATTCTGGAGTTGCGCCTGGGCCGCGATGACGAACGTCCAACTGAAGCATTGCTGACACTTGATATTGACTTGGCCGCGCTATTCGCGACCGACCGCGCCTATATCGGTTTCACGTCGGCGACAGGGGCAGCCTGGGCAGACCATCGTATTCTTGACTGGGCCCTTCGCGAGTGCGCTGATCTTGTCGGCTAGAAGCGGCAATTTCATCAAATCTCAAAGAAATACGGATCAACTCGGCGCCAGAAGTGCAATAAATCCTGACCCGTAGCCGGATGACGACCCAACGCTTCAATCGCAAGAATGTCGGCAGCAACAAGCGCCGACAGCTTGTAGGCCAAGGCAGCGGGCGCGGCCTGACCTTTTACAAGATCCTCGAACTGAGACGCCGCAGACGTTATCGCAAAACAAATGCTCAGCGCCTTCTCGCGCGGCCATTTGCGCGCCAGGTCGCGCACAAGCGCACAAATGCTTTTTGCCTCACCCGTGGCAAGAACCGCGACCGAATATTCGATCATCAGATCGATATTTCCCCGATGCATAAAACGCTACCACTTAATCCATCCACCATCGTCATACATCGGCAACGCCCACAACGGTAGCCAAATCAAAATGACGAGCCATTTCAAACCGAAAGAAGTGGCGACCCCGGCAGGATTCGAACCTGCAACCTGCCCCTTAGGAGGGGGCTGCTCTATCCAGTTGAGCCACGGGACCACGGGGAATGTGAATGCCTGTAATTGGCGCCAAGGTCAACGTTGTGCATCGGGCTTGGACAAGGCGCGCTTGCCAGAGTAACAAGGGGCAGGGAAGAAATTTCAGGGCGGCGACAGCGTGACCACACGGACCAAAAGACCACTTACCTTGCGGGATGTTTCCGAAGCATCCGGCGTCAGCGAAATGACCGTCAGCCGCGTGTTGCGCAACAAGGGTGACGTCAGCGAAGCGACCCGCATCAAGGTGCAGGATGCCGCCAAGCGGCTTGGCTATGTGCCCAACAAGATCGCAGGCGCTCTGGCCAGTCAAAGGGTGAACCTTGTCGCGGTGATCATCCCCAGCCTTGGCAATATGGTATTCCCCGAAGTGCTGTCGGGTATTTCGGAGACCCTTGATGGCACAGACTTGCAGCCCGTCGTTGGCGTCACCAACTACATGCCCGAAAAAGAGGAAAAAGTCCTGTTCGAGATGCTGTCGTGGCGTCCTTCGGGCGTGATCATCGCCGGGCTGGAACACACCGAGGCATCGCGCGCAATGTTGTCGCAGGCCGATATTCCCGTTGTGGAAATCATGGATGTAGACGGCGAAGCGATCGACGCAAGCGTGGGCATTTCCCATCGCCGCGCGGGCCGGATCATGGCCGAGGAAATCCTGAAAGCGGGCTACAAGCGGATCGGTTTCCTGGGAACGAAAATGCCGCTTGATCACCGCGCCCGCAAACGGTTCGAAGGATTTACGCAAACCCTCGCCAAGTCGGGGATCGAGATCGCGGATCAGGAGTTTTATTCAGGTGGATCGGCGCTAGCCAAGGGTCGCGAGATGACCCAGGCCATGTTGAATCGCACGCCCGACATCGATTTCTTGTATTATTCCAACGACATGATCGGCGCTGGCGGGTTGCTCTACCTGCTGGAAAAAGGTGTCGATATCCCGACCCAAATCGGCCTCGCCGGGTTCAATGGCGTTGAGCTGTTGGACGGCCTGCCCCGCCAGTTGGCCACGATGGATGCCTGCCGTCGTGACATCGGCCAGAAGGCGGCCGAAATTATCGCGCGCCGCAACACCGACCCGACCGAACCAGAGGGCGAGCGGATCGAACTTAGCCCCACGCTAAGCCTTGGTGACACGCTGCGTCGCCGTTAAACGAACCGGTTTACGTAGTTTTCAAGCATTTCCTGACGGCCCGACTGCGGGGCGGGATTGATCCCCAGGTCCAGAACGCGCTGCGTGATCGCCCCAAGGTCACTGCCAAGCATCGCTTGCGCTTCGGGGTTGTCCCACCCGGCATAACGATCGCGCAACACGTCGCTTAGCCCGCCGTCCTCGATCATTGCCGCCGCCGCCTTGAGGCCGCGTGCGCAGATATCCATCCCACCGACATGCGCCGCAATCAGGTCTTGCGGATCAAGCGACTGACGCCGTAGTTTCGCGTCAAAATTGGTGCCGCCCGTATCAAACCCGCCCGCGTTCAGCACATGATAGTATGCCAGCGCAACCTCGGGGACATTGTTGGGAAACTGGTCCGTGTCCCAGCCCGATTGGTAGTCGTTGCGATTCATGTCGATGCTGCCCAGCATCCCTTCGGAGGCAGCCACCGCCAGTTCGTGTTCAAACGAATGGCCCGCCAAAATCGCGTGACCCTGTTCAAGGTTCAGCTTCACTTCGCGCTCAAGCCCGTATTTCCGCAGGAAGCCGATACAGGTCGCCGCATCAAAGTCATACTGGTGCTTTGAAGGTTCCTGCGGCTTTGGTTCGACCAAAATCGTGCCCTTGAAGCCAATCTTGTGTTTGTAATCGACCACCATGTTGAGGAACCGGCCCATGTGGTCCATCTCTTGCCGGAGGTCTGTATTGAGCAGGGTTTCATAGCCTTCACGCCCACCCCACAACACATAATTCTGCCCGCCCAATTTGTGGGTCGCGTCCATATTGCTTTTGACGGTCGCAGCGGCAAAGGCAAAGACATCCGGGTCAGGATTTGTCGACGCGCCTGACATCCAGCGCCGATGGCTAAACATATTCGCAGTGCCCCAAAGGCAGCCCGCTTTGGCCGATGCCATCTTGTCGGCGATGTAATCCGTGATCTCGTTCAGGGTCGCGAGGTTATCGGCAAAATTACCCTGATCCGGGCGCAGGTCCAGATCGTGCCAGCAAAAGTAAGGCACATCCAGCAGATCAAACATCTCAAACGCCACATCAGCCTTGAGGCGGGCGTTGGCCATGTTGTCCTGGGGGTGCCACGGGCGCTCAAACGTTTGACTACCAAAAGGATCACCGCCTTCCCACGCAAAAGAATGCCACCACGCAACGGCAAATCGCAGATGGTCTTCCATCCGCTTGCCCATGATCACCGCATCGGCGTCATAGTGACGAAAGGCTAGCGGGTTTGTGCTGTCGGCCCCTTCAAAGGTGACCTTGTTGAGGCCGTTAAAAAATCCGGTCGCCATCAGTTGTCCTTTCACTATGGGCGGCGCCGCAGCGGCTGCACCTTGCAATCGCTTTCCATCCGCCAATGGGTCGCAAGTGTGCGGGTATTGCCGGTGACTGTCACGCGCGTTTCCAGTTTTATGTCATTGCTAGAAGCACCGATCATCAGATCAAAATCCCCCGGTTCAACGATCCGTTTGCCCGCTGCGCCGGTAAAATTCAGCATGTCCACGGGCACGCGAAAGGTGACGCGCGCAGCCCTGCCCGCAGGCAGGTTCACCCGACCAAAGGCCTTGAGCTCCTTCACGGGCCGTACAAAGAACGCCAGTCTGTCGCGCACATAAAGCTGCGGCACGTCAACACCCGCCCGCGCGCCCGTGTTGGTCAGGGTGAAAGACAGATCGATGGTGCCAGTGTCAATATCCACCGGATCGGCCGCAAGCGACAGATCGCTATAGGCAAAGCTGGTATAGCCAAGCCCGTGCCCAAACGGATACTGGCTGCCGAAATGCCGCGCGATAGGCGTCCCGGACGCCTTGAATTTGTGATTGTAGTAATAGGGCGCGGCGCCAGCACTGCGCGGCACCGAAATCGTCAATCGTCCCGAGGGTTCGACCGCCCCGGTCAAAACATCAGCTAATGCCGCACCGCCCTGCTCACCGCCGAAAAACGCCATGACTTGCGCTGCCAGCGCGCCCTCAAGCCCGCCAAGTGTATAGGGTCGCCCGCTTGTCAGCACGACAACCACGGGCGTTCCCGTCGCAACCACTGCCGCCAGCAGCTCTTGCTGAATGCCGGGCAGATCAAGCGTATCAACGTCGGACCCTTCGCCAACCGTGCCGGTCTGGAAAATGCCGGAAAGATCACCGACACAGACCACCGCAATATCGGCGGCACTGGCCGCGGCCACCGCTTCGGGGATCAGGTCGCGCCGCGTGGACAGGGGCGACGTTTGATCAAGGGTCGTGCTATCGGACACGTCACCGGGAAAGACTGGCGCACCGGCGCTGCGGGTTTCCAGAATGAAACAGCCCTGCGCAAAGGCAACGTTTTCGTCGCCCAGCGCGGCACGCAGCCCTGCAAGCGGCGTGACAACCCGATCTGCATTGCCAGGTCGATCCAGATTGATCAGATGCACCGGAAAACTGTAATCGCCCAGCATCGCCAAAGGATCATCCGCAGTCGGGCCTATCACGGCGATCCGCGCTGTCGGATCCAGCGGCAGCACACCGTTATTGTCCAGGATCGTCACCGATTGCGACGCGACCTCGCGTGCAAGATCAAGTGCGGGCTGCTGGGCAAGGGCAATCGCCGCATCGTCCACATAGGGGTGCTCGAACAACCCCAACCGGAACTTTTCGCGCAACACGCGGCCAACGGCGGCGTCGATCGTGTCCATCGAAATCAGCCCGCGATCAAGGGCCGCACGCAGATGCGGTGCGCAATCGTCACCGGGCAGTTCAACGTCCAGACCTGCATTGAACGCCAGCGCTGCCGCTTCGGCCGCATCCGCCGCTACACCGTGATGGGTGTGCAGCAGGCTCACACCGATATAGTCCGCAACGATCAACCCATCAAAGCCCCACTGATTGCGCAAAACTTCGGTCAGCAGGTGGCCCGAGGCATGGACAGGTTCGCCATCAATATCGTGATAGGCCGGCATCACCGACCCGGCATTGCCCAACTTGACGGCCATCTCGAACGGCAGCAAGAAATCGTCGTTCAACTCGCGCCAGCCCATGTGCACCGGCGCATGGTTACGCCCGCCTTCGCTGTAGGAATGCCCGACATAATGCTTGAGGGTTGCCAGCACCTGACGGTCCTCGCCCTGTAGGCCCTGCACATATTTCGTCGCCAAAACACCCGTCAGATAGGGATCTTCGGCAAAGGTTTCCTCGGTCCGGCCCCAGCGGGCATCGCGGGCCACATCAAGTACGGGCGCAAGACCCTGACGCGCACCAACCGACAGGCACTCAGCACCAATCGCCGCGCCAACCTGTTTGATCAGGTCGGGATTCCACGTCGCCCCATAAGCGAGCGAGGACGGGAACAGCGTCGCACCATCACCCATCAGACCTGACAAGCATTCCTCGTGGGCCAGCACAGGTATGCCAAGGCGGGTTTGCTCGACCAGAAACCGCTGTAGGGCATTCAGCGCGCGCACACCTGCTTGCGGCGCAACCGCACGGGTGCCAAGGGGGCGGGTGATCTGGCCAAGCCCGTGGGTCAGCGCAGCATTCACACTTTGCCCATCACTCGCGCCCGTGAACGCATCGCTGCGCACCGTGTGATTGCCATCCTCGGACAAATGCAGCCACAAGGCATGAAGCTGCGCAATCTTTTCGTCCAGCGTCATCCGGTCAAGCAGATCAACGACTCTGTCATCAACCGGCTGACCTGCGTCACGATAGGTCATTTTTTCAAGCCCCCCACCGCCAAAATGCTAGCACAGCTACAATAGTGAACAAACCAGACTTGCGGCACAAACAGCATTTACGCGTCAAACGCTCGGTCCTCCGGGAACAGCGATTCTTTGGACGCGGGCCCAGAGCGGATTGCACAGCGGCAATTCCACCGCACCAACAAACCCCAACGCCTGATATTCAGTGAAAAAATGGTGAGCCGTGATGGGTTCGAACCATCGACCTACTGATTAAAAGTCAGTTGCTCTACCAACTGAGCTAACGGCCCACTAGGGGCGCTATCTAGAAAGCGCAACACATGGGGTCAACCCCCAAATGCACCTACCTCTGGATTCATATTCACGCGGAGTCTATATGCCCCCCATGCACCAAGGACAGACCCCCTCAGGCCTGCCGTTCATGAAGATGCACGGTCTCGGCAACGACTTTGTCGTCATCGACGAACGCGATGGCATCGTGCGCGCCACGCAACCCGTTGTCATGGCGATGGCTGATCGGCATCGTGGTATCGGATTCGATCAACTGGCGGTCATTTCGAACAGTCCGGATGGTGACGCACATCTGACATTCTGGAACAGCGATGGCTCCCATTCGGCGACCTGCGGAAACGCGACACGCTGCATCGCTCGCTACCTGATGCAGGAAAAAGGCGTGACCGAGGTGACCGTGACGACTGAACGGGGCGCGCATCTGGCGCGCGATCTAGACGGCACGATCACGGTCAACATGGGACATCCCTCGCTGGAATGGCAGGACATCCCGCTGGCCCGCGAAATGGACACGTTGAAGCTCCCCCTGCCCGGACAGCCCGTGGCGACAGGAATGGGCAACCCCCATTGCACGTTCTTTGTCGATGACGCCGAAGCGATCGAACTTGAAACCGAAGGCCCGCGGTTCGAACATGATCCGCTTTTCCCGCAACGCACGAATGTCCAGTTCGCCAGTATCATCGGTGAAAACCACATTCGCATGCGGGTCTGGGAAAGGGGCGCGGGCGTCACGCTGGCATCCGGGTCGTCATCCTGTGCGACTGCCGTTGCCGCACGGCGGCGCGGCTTGGTCAACGGCCAGGTCACGATGGATCTTGATGGTGGCCAGATCATGATTGACTGGCGCGACGATGGCATCTGGATGTCCGGCCCAACGGCCCATGTCTTTGACGGTGTATGGCGCCCATGACCGCTCCGAAATTCACCACCCTTGGCTGCCGCCTCAACGCCTATGAAACCGAGGCAATGAAGGAACTGGCCACCACCGCTGGCGTGCAAAACGCCGTGGTCGTGAACACCTGCGCCGTCACCGCCGAGGCCGTGCGCAAAGCCAAACAGGAAATCCGCAAACTGCGCCGCGAGAATCCCGATGCGACCGTGATCGTCACAGGCTGCGCCGCACAGACCGAACCGGCGACATTCGCGGCCATGCCCGAAGTATCCCGCGTCATCGGCAATACTGAAAAGATGCAGGCGGCCACTTGGGCAGGCATGACCCCCGACCTGATCGGCACGACCGAACCCGTGCAGGTTGATGACATCATGTCGGTTACCGAAACCGCAGGCCACCTGATCGACGGCTTCGGCACCCGAAGCCGGGCCTATGTTCAGGTCCAGAACGGCTGCGATCATCGCTGCACCTTCTGCATCATCCCATACGGGCGCGGCAATTCCCGCTCGGTCCCCGCTGGCGTTGTTGTCGATCAGATCAAACGCCTTGTGGATCGCGGCTATAACGAAGTCGTCCTCACCGGCGTCGATCTGACAAGTTGGGGTATCGACCTGCCCGCTCAGCCCAAACTTGGCGATCTGGTCATGCGCATCCTGCGCCTTGTGCCTGATCTGCGCCGCCTGCGG
The DNA here is from genome assembly GCF_008065155.1 of Octadecabacter sp. SW4. NCBI lineage: Bacteria > Pseudomonadati > Pseudomonadota > Alphaproteobacteria > Rhodobacterales > Roseobacteraceae > Octadecabacter > Octadecabacter sp. SW4. The sequence continues at coordinate 3,123,287 of NZ_CP042819.1, forward strand.
ATCAGCAGTATCGACAGTATCGAAGTGGACGATAACCTGATGCTGGCCATCGCCACCGAACCGCGCCTGATGCCTCACCTGCACCTTAGCCTGCAACACGGCGACGACCTGATCCTCAAGCGGATGAAACGCCGCCACCTGCGCGATGATGCAATCAAATTCTCGGAAGATGCGCGCAAACTGCGCCCCGATATGACCTTTGGCGCGGATATCATCGCCGGTTTCCCGACCGAAACCGAAGCGCATTTCGAAAACTCACTGAAACTCGTGGATGATTGCGCCCTCACCTGGCTGCATGTTTTTCCCTATTCCGCGCGCCAAGGCACTCCCGCCGCGAAAATGCCCGCGGTGAACGGCAAAGACATCAAGACCCGGGCCGCCCGCCTGCGCGCTGCGGGTGACGCGCAAGTGCAGCGCCATCTTGCCGCGCAGCAGGGTAAAACCCATCACATCCTGATGGAGAACACCCGAATGGGCCGCACCGAACAATTCACCGAAGTTTCTTTCGCCAGCGACCACCCTGAAAGTGCAATCATCTCAGCCGTGATCACCGGCCAGTCAGGTCATCAACTGACCGCTTGAACTTCATCTTGGCCAATACAACTCCCGCCGGAGGCTCCTGATATGGCAAACCTTCCGATCCTTTGGACATTCAGGCGCTGCCCCTATGCCATGCGCGCGCGCCTTGCGATCCAAAGCGCAGGCGTGCAGGTGGACCTGCGCGAAATCCTGTTGCGCGACAAACCGGCCGCGTTTCTGGCGTCCTCGCCCAAGGGCACTGTGCCGGTAATCGACACGGGCAAAACGGTGATCGAGGAAAGCCGCGATGTGATGGTCTGGGCGCTGGGCCAGAACGATCCCGAAGGCTGGCTGGACATGCCGCCAGCGGGGCACGTGCTGATCGACAGATGTGATGGGCCGTTCAAGACGGCGCTGGATCACACGAAGTATGCGGTGCGCTACCCTGACCTTGACACGGCGGTGGAACGCGTCAAGGCGGCGCACTTCCTGCATGACCTGAACGACCGCTTGGGTGATCAGCCCTATCTGTTTGGCCCATCCCCGAAATTGGCGGATATGGCCATCGCGCCCTTCGTGCGGCAATTCGCCAATATTGACCACGCGTGGTTTGATGCACAGCCTTGGCCAAATCTGATCCGCTGGCTTGAGGCCTTCCTGACATCGGACGCTTTTGTCAGCATCATGACCAAATACCCCCCTTGGCAAGCGGGGCAGGATACCGTTCATTTCCCCTGACCACAGGAGAGGCCGATGCACCCCAACCCGATTTTCCGCAAGACGGACGCAAGTCGCAATTTCGACTTTGCCCGTGATCGCAGTTTCGGGGCGCTGTCGATCAACGGTGATGACGGGCCATTGATGTCGCATGTCCCTTTCCTGCTGGCCGAGAACAATCAAAGCCTTGATCTACATCTTGTGCGTTCAAACCCGATTGCCCGCGCGCTGGATGCCCCCGTCAGGGCCGTGATCGCTGTAACCGGGCCGGACAGCTATATTTCGCCCGACTGGTATGGTGTCACTGATCAGGTGCCGACGTGGAATTATGTCGCCGTGCATCTGCGTGGCACGTTGGAGCGCCTGCCCGACAGCGAGTTGCGCGATGTGATTGACCGCCAGTCGGCCCGTTTCGAGGATCAATTGGCGCCGAAAGCGCCCTGGACCACCGCCAAAATGACCCCCGACGTGCTGGAAAAGATGATGCGTCAAATTGTACCGTTCCGGATGCGGGTTGAAAGCGTCGATGGCACGTGGAAACTGAACCAGAATAAACCCGACACGGTGCGCGAAAGCGCCGCCGGTTTCGTGAACGGCTATGGTATAGGTAGCGAACCTGCCATGCTTGCCGCCTTGATGCTTGCCCCACCGCGCGACTGACGCGCCAACCTGAAAGGCCCCCATGCAACTGATCATGTCTCCTCCCTCGCCGTTTGTGCGCAAGGTCCGCGCGATGATAATCGAAACCGGCCAGCAGGACGCGGTCGAAGAGGTGAATGTGTCCACCACGCCGCTTGTTTCTGATCCGGTAGCCATTTCTGCCAATCCGCTTGGCAAAATTCCCGCGCTTGTTCGCGACGATGGCCCTGCCATATACGACAGCCGCGTCATCACGCGCTTCCTGAATGAACGGGTGAATGGCCCTCTCTACCCTCACACACGCATCTGGGAAGTCCTGACCCTTGAAGCGACCGGTGATGCGATCATGGATGCCGCTGTCGGCATGGTCTATGAGGCCCGTTTCAAGGGCACCGAAGGCGCAAGCGGTGACTGGATTGAAGCGCAGTGGGCCAAAATCACGCGCGCCCTTGCCGCGATCAATACCCGATGGATGAGCCACCTGAACGGCCCTCTTGATATGTCACATATCGCTGTAGGCTGCGCGCTGGGCTATCTTGATTTCAGGCACCCCGAACGGGACTGGCGCGGCGCAAACGACACGCTCGCCACGTGGTATACAACGTTTGCGCAGCGCGATTCGATGAAACTGACAGCGCCGGTATAAACCCTAAAAGCTAAAGCTGACCCCAAGGTTCAGGGCATTGGTAATGATATCGGTTTCAAGGCTGCCACCGCTGTCCAGATCAATCTGGTTCATCGAATAGGTGCCTTGGTATTCGCCGAATACCGCCCACTGATCATTAAGGTCATAGCTGGCGCCGGCGGTCCACCGCACGGCAGGGCCGGTCAGTTGATAACCAAATGTCTTGCCGCCAGCAGATTCGATATCCACATGCGGCACCGCAATCCCAAGGCCACCGCCCACATAGGGCGTGACGTTGCCCCACTGATTGGGCCAACGGCGCATGGCATTCAACGTGATGATATTAAGCCCATCGGTCAGCTCGAAACGCGTAAACCCGTTATCAGTCAGGGTCGCCGCATCGCCATAGACCTTGGTATGAGTAATTTCAGCGCCCCAGCCGAAAGTGTCGGTGCGCCAGAACGTCGCGCGAACGCCATAGTAGGGCGGCATTTCAAACGAAAGCCCATCCCAGCCGGCTGTGAAATCCAGATTGGGATCGACCCCGTTGCCCGGGTCTGTGCCATCAACCTGACTATGCGGGCTTTCCTGTATCCCAAGGTAAAAGCTCAACTCGGTTTCGGCTGCCGCAAACGTGGGGGCTGCGGCCACCAGTGCGGCAAGGACGGCGCGTTTCATCAGACGATTCTTTCTAAAACAAGAGCGGCTTATGATAGGATAAGCTCTTTTTCAGCATGCTTCAATGGACCCCAAGACAGGTCTATTCGCCGCAGTTGGGCAAAATGGGCGAATGTCTGCTGGACGGGCAAGGTTTGAAGGGCTAATAAACGCCGGAAGTGATGGGGTGCGCCCTGTCTGTCTTTTCTTGGGGCTACGGCCCTGAATAAAACCGGAGATGCACCCCGTGTCACACGCAGACGAACACGAAGGCACACGCCGCGACTTCATCTACTACGCCACCGCTGGCGCAGGGGCTGTTGTCACCGGCGCCGCCGTTTGGCCGCTGGTCAATCAAATGAACCCTTCCGCAGATGTGCAGGCACTTTCCTCGATCCGCGTGGACGTGAGCGCTGTTAGCCCCGGCACACAGCTTACTGTCCTGTGGCAGGGCAAACCCGTCTTTTTCCGCTATCGCACCGAAGAAGAGATCGCCCTGGCCATGGAACAGGAGGCCGATCTTGACTCGATGCCAGATCAGGTTGCGCGCAACGAGAACTTTGACAACGTTGAAACACCCGCGACCGACGCCAACCGGACGCTTCAGGCGCCCGAAGGGTCTGATTACGCCGAAGGGGCATGGCTAGTTCAAATCGGCATTTGCACCCACCTTGGCTGTGTGCCGCTTGGAAATGGCGCAGGTGACTTTGGCGGCTGGTACTGCCCCTGCCACGGGTCGCACTATGATGTCGCGGGCCGTATCCGCAAAGGCCCTGCTCCAGAGAACCTGCTTGTTCCCGTCGCCGAATTCATCGACGCCACAACGATTAAACTCGGTTAAGGAGAGAGAGACTCATGTCCGGTATCCCCCACGACCACTACGAACCAAATTCGCGCGGTGCCAAGTGGCTTGAAAGCCGCCTGCCCGTGATCAGCCTGATCTACAGCACCTTGATGATTCCCACACCCAAGAACCTGAACTGGATGTGGATCTGGGGTATCGTGCTTGCATTCTGTCTGGTGCTGCAAATTGCCACCGGCGTTGTGTTGGTGATGCACTACACGCCCCAAGTCGATCTGGCCTTTGCCAGTATCGAACACATCATGCGCAACGTGAATGGCGGCGCGATGATCCGGTATTTCCACATGAATGGCGCCTCGCTGTTCTTCCTGGCGGTTTATGCCCACATTTTCCGCGGTCTTTATTACGGTTCCTACAAGGCCCCACGTGAAGTGACGTGGATCATCGGCATGCTGATTTACCTGCTGATGATGGGCACCGCCTTTATGGGCTACGTTCTGCCCTGGGGTCAGATGTCGCTCCACGGCACTGCCGTGATCACTGGCCTGTTTGGCGCAATCCCCTTCATCGGCGATTCGATCCAAACCTGGCTTTTGGGCGCCTCCTCAGTGGGTCAGCCTGCGCTAAACCGCTTCTTCTCGCTGCACTATTTGCTGCCCTTTGTGATCGCGGGCCTTGTGATCGTTCACATCTGGGCGTTCCACCACACCGGCAACAACAACCCAACGGGTGTTGAAGTGCGCCGCGGCTCCAAAGCCGAAGCGGAAAAAGACACCCTGCCATTCTGGCCATACTTTGTGATCAAGGACCTGTTCGCGCTTGCCGTGATCTTGGCGATCTTTGTCGCGGTTGTCGGTTTCATGCCCAACTACCTTGGCCACCCCGACAACTACATCGAGGGGAACCCGCTTGCGACACCGGCCTACATCGTTCCTGAATGGTATTTCCTGCCCTTCTACGCCATCCTGCGGGCATTCACTGCCGATGTATGGGTCGTGATGTTCGTTGACTGGATCAGCTTTGGCATCATTGACGCCAAATTCTTTGGTGTGTTGGCGATGTTTGGCGCGATTGCCGTGATGGCGCTGGCCCCTTGGCTGGATACATCATCGGTGCGTTCGGGTCGCTACCGCCCGATGTTCAAATGGTGGTTTGCACTGCTCGTGATCGATTTCATCGTATTGATGTGGGGCGGCGCTATGCCCGCCGAAGGCATTTACCCGATTATTTCGCTGATCGGTGCAACCTATTGGTTCGCCTATTTTCTGGTGATCCTGCCGCTGCTGGGTGTGATCGAAAAGCCCGACACACCGCCAGCAACCATCGAAGACGATTTCAACGCGCACTACGGCGCCTCGGCCGAAACTCCGGCCGAGTGAGAAAGGACGAGAAACAGATGTTCCGCAAACTCACCCTCTCCGCCGCAATTGCCCTGGGCCTTGGCGCAGGCGCAGTCCACGCTGCTGTCGAAACACGTATCGAAGACTTCGACTTCTCGTTTGAAGGCCCGTTCGGTGCCTTTGACCAATTGCAGCTTCAACGCGGCCTGCAAATCTACACCGAGGTTTGCTCGGCCTGTCACGGATTGAAGTATGTGCCGATCCGCACAATCGGCGATGAAGGCGGCCCCGAGCTACCCGAAGATCAGGTTCGGGCCTACGCCGAGCAGTTTTTCGAAGTCTATGATGAAGAACTCGAGGACTATCGCCCGGCAACGCCAGCCGACCAATTTCCCGTCGGCGCAGTTGAAAGCGCCCCTGACCTAAGCCTGATGGCCAAGGCCCGTAAGGGTTTCAGCGGCCCGTATGGGACCGGTTTGTCACAACTGTTCAACGGTATGGGCGGCGCGGAATACATCGCCTCTCTCATGGCGGGTTACGAAGAACCACCCGAATGTGCGCCCGACGACATGGATGGCAGCTATAACGTGGCCTTCGCCTATGGCGGCTTCCCCGAGGAATGCATCGACGAAGATGGCGCCCACATGGTTCCGGGCAGCTGGATCGCAATGGGTCAACCCCTCTGGGGTGACGACGTGATCTTTGCCGATGGCAGCCCTTCGGATATCCGCAGCGAATCACAAGACGTCGCCGCCTTCCTGATGTGGGCCGCCGAACCCAAGATGATGGCACGCAAGCAGGCTGGCCTGACCGGCGTGATCTTCCTGACAATCCTGTCGGTTCTGCTTTATGCAACCAACAAGCGACTGTGGGCACCTCACAAGAAAAAAGCCAAGAGCGGCGACACGTAAATCACGCTGCGGCAATTGAATAAAGGCGCGCCCGACCGGGCGCGCCTTTTTCGTTATTCGCCCAGATAGGCGCGTAAACCATCCGGCGGATCGTCCAACAGCGGTCCCGTCTTGATGGGCTTTTGCGCCTGTCCGTCCATCACAACAATCGTCTGCCCCGCCACGCGGGCAGCATCACGTGGATCATGGGTTACCATCAGGACAGTGCGCCCCTGGGTCGCCAGGATTTCGGCGCAAAGGTCCAGCATCTCGTCTCGCAGCGCCGGACCCAGTGCGGCAAAGGGTTCGTCCAGCAACACGACTGGACGTCCCCCCAGCAGGACACGGGCAAGGGCCGCGCGGCTTTGCTGCCCACCTGACAACGCCGAGGGCTTGCGCGCATCCAGCCCCGCAAGCCCCACCTTGTTCAGGACGACCGCGATCTTGTCTGCGTCCCCCGCCTGCATCCGTATCGCCGGGCGCAACCCAAGCAGCACATTCTGCGCCACGGTCAAATGCGGAAACAGGTTATTATCCTGGAACAACAGGCTGACGGGGCGCTCTGCTGGCGGCCTGCCGGTGATCTCCAGCCCGTCCCACACAATCCGTCCGGCGTTTGGTTGAATGAACCCCGCGATAGCCGATAGGAGCGTTGATTTCCCTTCGCCAGAGGGGCCGATCACGGCGGTAATTCCCCCTGCGGGCACGGTAAGGTCGGCCGCAAGCGAAAAGTCTGGGAAGGTCAGCATCAGTTTATCAAGCGTCAGCATCCATCCGCCCCCCTTGGTCAAACAGCCAGAACAACCCCAAACTCAGGCTCACAAGCACCAACGCGGCCCCTGCCGCCGCATCCATCCGATACGCACCCATCAAAAGATACATTTCATGAGGCAAAGTCGACCGCTCACCGGTGGAAAACAGGGTAATAACGCCAAGATCCCCCATCGATAGGGCCGCCGCGATCCCCCCACCAAACCCAAGCGGGCGGCGCAGGCGCGGCAACAGCACGATCCGAACCCGCGCCCACCCACGCAATCCCAGCGCCCCTGCAAGTGGGCCAAACTGCGCGTCAATCTGTGCGACCGCTGGCACCAGGGCCCGCATCACAAAGGGCAGCGCCATCAAGCTGTTCACCAGGGCCGTCACAGGCAGCGCCAGCTTGGCCGGATTGACCACAGGAAAGGCAATCAAAAACAATCCAGTCCCCAACACCAGCCCCGAAAATGCCATCGGCAAGGTGCCGATGATCATAGCCCACCGCCCGCCGCGCAGGGCCAGCGCCAGGGCCAGCGCCAATGTCAAACCTGCCGCCGCCATTGCAATCACAACCGATCGTGCCGCTGCCGACCAGACTGATACTGGCAAGTCAAAAAGGCCGGGCACGCCACGCCAAATGACCATGATCAAAGGCACCAGCAAAAATAGCGCCGCAGCTGTAATCCATAACGCATCACCCCAAAGCGATCCGTCCCAACGGGCGACAACGCGGTCCAATCCACGCCCCATGGCATCGGGGGCCGTGATCGCGAAGGCAAGCAGCGCAACAAGGGCACAGATGGCGATCTGCACCAATGTCAGTGTCGCCCCGCCCGCCAGATCAAAGCTCAGCCGCATTGCCTGATAAATCGCCAGTTCAATCGTCGTGGCGCGCGGGCCTCCGCCCAAAGTCAGCGCGACCGCAAAACTGGTGAGGGAAATTAGAAAGATGACGATAAAGGCACCGGGCAGAACATTGCGCAGCATCGGCTTTTCTAACACTTGCCAAATCGGCGCGTTCAAACTCGCGGCCAGTCGAAACCTCTCGGACGGAATCGCGACCCATCCCTGTAGGATCAGGCGCACCGCAAGGGGCATGTTAAAAAACACATGCGCCAGGATCACACCATGCGCGCCATAGATCGACACATCCGGCAGGCCCAGCGCGGCAAGAAACCCATTGAGAATGCCTGCGCGGCCAAACACGGCCAGCAACCCAAGGATTGCCACAATCACCGGCAGCAAAAACGGCGCGCCAAGCAGGGTAATCAACGCCTGCCGTCCGCGAAATTGCCGCCGCGCCAAGGCCCGCGCCACCGGAATGGCAAACGCGATGCTGATCAGCGCCGATAAAGCCGCCTGCCAAACCGTGAACCAGATCGCAGACACATCCGCAGGCGACAAGGCGGCGATCCCTTCGGCACGCCAAAGCACCGCAATCAACGGCCCGAACAGAACCACCAACACCAGCCCGACAACGATCCTGCCGGGCCAACGGGGTGTTTCGTTTATTGCGACAGCGCGGTGCGCCATTCTTCTACTGCCGTGTCGCGGATGCTCGCCGCCTCTTGGGGGGCAAGCAAAAGCGACGTTTCAGGCTTGATAAGACCCTCAAATTCCGCCGGAAGCCCCCCGTCAGGCGTGACAGCAGGATACATCCAGTTGGTGCGCGGAATCACAGATTGGAACCCTTGGGATACGATAAATGCCATGAACTGGTCCGCCAGTTCAGGCTGATCGGTGCTGGCCAGTTTCGCGGCTACCTCGATTTGCATGTAGTGACCTTCATCAAAGGGCCATGCGACCTTGGTATCATCATTTTCAGCAAAAATGTGATAGGCGGGGGACGTCGTGTATGACAGAACCGCATCTGCCTCGCCCTCAAGGAATAGCCCATAGGCTTCGCTCCAGCCTGGCGTGACTGTGACGATATTGTCAGCCAAGGCCTCCCAGATTGCGGCGGACTCATCGGGATAGGCCGCCTTTACCCACATCAGCAAACCCAGGCCCGGGGTCGATGAACGGGGGTCCTGGATCACAATCTTGATGTCGCTGGCAGCCAGCTCGGCGATGCTTGATGGGGCATCCCCGCCCGCATTACCGACAAAGGCGAAGTAGCCCCAGTCATAGGGCAGGAACTGTGGATCGTCCCATGCAACCGGCAGATCAAATGCCCCCGTGACATCGTGATCGGCAAACAGACCCGTTTGGCGCGCACCTGCGATCAGCGCAGTATCCAGGCCCAGCACGATATCGGCATCAGTGCGCGGCCCTTCCAGCATCAAGCGCGCCAGCAAGGCCGCGCCATCACCGTTACCGACGAGCTGCAAATCACAGGCACATTCTGCCTCGAATGCTTCCTCGATCACGGGGCCGGGGCCCCAATCGCTCACGAAACTGTCGTAGGTATAGACTGTGAGAACAGGCACTTCAGCCAAAGCGCCAGTGGCACCAAGACAAAGTCCCGCAACAGTCGGCAGATGGGTCTTAAACATGGTCATCCTCCAAATGTGCCGGACGGATGGGGGCAGCATCTTTGGATGCAAGACCTTCCCTCCGCCGGTCTTAACCGGTTCAGGTTCAACGGGTCCGCTTGCGCATCTCAGCCATGATTGGCCCCCCGAGGTAAAGCGAAACCTAGGGCCGTGACCGAGTAAAGACAAGGGAAAGGTCTTGAGGCATCGGCAACGCCCCGCTAGACCGATCAGGCAAAAGGAGCGGCCCATGTCGATGAACAGCTACGGACACCTATTTCGCGTGACTACCTGGGGCGAAAGCCACGGGCCTGCCCTTGGCGCGACAGTCGATGGTTGCCCGCCCAACGTGCCACTGACCGCGCCGATGATTCAGCAGTGGCTGGATAAACGTCGCCCCGGATTGAACAAAAACACAACCCAGCGCCAGGAACCCGATGCGGTCGAAATTCTGTCGGGTGTGTTTGACGACAAGACCACGGGAACACCGATCCAGCTGATGATCCGGAACACCGATCAGCGGTCGCGCGATTATGGTGACATTGCCGACACATTCCGCCCTGGGCACGCAGACATCACCTATCACCAGAAATACGGGATCAGGGACTATCGCGGCGGTGGCCGGTCCAGTGCGCGCGAAACCGCTTCGCGTGTCGCCGCGGGCGGGATTGCGCGTCAGGCGATTGCCGCGATCGCCCCCGCTGTCGAAATCAAGGGCTACATGGTGCAGATGGGCGACAAGACCATCGACCGCGACCGGTTTGATTGGGCCACAATCGACCAGAACGATTTTTGGTGCCCGGACGCGCAGGCCGCCGTCGAATGGGAAGACTACCTGCAATGGCTTCGCAAGGATGATCACAACAGCGTTGGTGCCGTGATCGAGGTTGTCGCGCGGAGCGTTCCAGCAGGCATCGGCGCGCCGGTTTATGCCAAGTTAGATACTGATCTGGCCGCCGCAATGATGAGCATCAACGCGGTCAAGGGCGTCGAAATTGGTGAAGGCATGGCCGCCGCCGCGTTGACGGGCCGCGATAACGCCGACGAGATTTTCATGGGGCCGAACGGGCCGGAGTATTCATCAAACCACGCCGGCGGCATCCTTGGCGGGATCAGCACCGGCCAAAACGTTGTCGTGCGCTTTGCTGTGAAACCGACCAGCAGTATCCTGTCGCCGCGCCAGTCAATCCGCATGGATGGCACCCCCTACGAAGTCGTGACCAAGGGCCGCCATGATCCCTGTGTTGGCATCCGCGCCGTGCCCGTGGGCGAGGCGATGATGGCAGCGGTGATCCTTGATCACATCCTGTTGGATCGCGGCCAGACCGGCGGCATCCGCGGCAAGATCGGCTAGACGACCTTTACGCCCTGTCTTGACAGTTGCACCGCCAGAATGCCTGCGGCGATGATCAGCACGCCGACGACGTCAAGCGGGCCAAGCTTTTCCCCGAGTAGCATCGCCGCAGTGGCCACCCCAAGAAACGGGTTGAGAAAATGGAATGTCGCCGCTTTGACCGCGCCGAGCCGGTCGACCAGCAAGAACCAGATGTATGTGGCCGCCAACCCCGGAACCAACACAGTGTACGTGAACGCCACGCCCAGTTTCCAGTTCCAGTCAAACGCAAGGGTTTCAAGGGCCAATGCTGGCACCCAAAGCACTGCACTGCCCACCAACATCTGCAGGCCGACGATCATCAACAGGTTGCCACCCGAGGACGCGCCGCGCACTGAAAGGGTTGCCACGGTCAGGGAAGCCACACCGATCACGCAAAGCAGTGCGCCAAACGGGTCGACGCCGCCTTGCAACCTTGCGCCCATGATCAAGGTGACGCCAAGAACGCCAGCCACCAGTCCGGCCATGCCAAGCGGCCGGATACGATCACCAAAACCGATCCAGCCAACCAGCGCTACAAGAAGGGGCATGGTCGAGGCGATGATCGCCGCGAACGAGGCTTCGACCGTCTGCATCGCCACGAAATTCAGACCCAGATAAAGGGCATTTTGCGCAATTCCAAAGGTCAGCACACCAATCCATTGGCGCCGCGACAGACGCGCCGACTGCCCCAACAGCAGCGCAATCCCGATTCCCAATCCGCCAGATATCGCAAACCGCAGGGCCAGCGTCGTGAGCGGTGGCGCGTATTCAACGATGACCCGCGCCGAGGTAAAGGCCGACGACCACATTAATGCAAATGCAAGCCCAAGAATAATCGCGCGCAGGTCCATGAAGGTGTCCCCAAACAAGACCCGCAAAGCAAAAGGGCCGCCACTTGGGCGACCCTTTCGAAATCTCGTTCCGGGTGCAAGCCCCGGCGCGCGACCTTAGCCGTTCACGCTGTCTTTCAGCGCTTTGGCGATGGTCATTTTCACGACCTTGTCGGCGTCTTTCTTGATCTGCTCACCGGTGGCAGGGTTGCGGACCATACGCTCGGGGCGCTCGCGGCAGTAGATTTTGCCAACGCCGGGCAGGGTGACAGCACCGCCGCCGGACACTTCACGTGTGATCAGGCCGCAGATCGCTTCCAGAGCGGCAGCAGCGGATTTCTTGTCGGTGCCCATATCTTCGGACAGTGCAGCTACAAGCTGCGTCTTGGTCATTGGTTTTGCCATGTTATTCTCTCCATCTTCTGCCCAAACTCTGGGGCCTCATGTCTGCGCATTTAACGTCATATGGTGTCAGACCACAACGAATAGTATCGCCTCCGCCCATAAAAACATGCATTTTGTGCCGTTTTTTGGGCCTCAAAGGAAGGCTGTCTCCTCAAAACTGCGCAACTTCCGGCTGTGGAGCCGTTCCAGTGGCATTTCACGCAGATGTTCCATCGCCCTAATTCCGATCATCAAATGGCGCGCAACTTGCGTTTTGTAGAAATCCGAGGCCATGCCGGGTAGCTTCAATTCGCCATGCAGCGGCTTGTCACTGACGCAAAGCAGCGTTCCGTAGGGCACCCGAAACCGGAACCCGTTTGCGGCGATTGTCGCGCTTTCCATGTCCAGTGCCACGGCACGACTTTGGCTGAGGCGCTGCACAGGGCCGCGTTGATCGCGCAGTTCCCAGTTGCGATTGTCAAGGCTGGCCACGGTGCCAGTCCGCATGATCCGCTTGAGATCAAAGCCTTCCAGTTCGGTGACCTTGGCCACGGCGGTCTCCAACGCAATCTGGATCTCTGCAAGGGCCGGCACCGGCACCCAAACGGGCAGATCGTCGTCCAGAACCTTGTCTTCACGTAAGTAGGCGTGCGCGAGCACGAAATCACCCAATTGCTGCGAATTGCGCAGGCCCGCGCAATGGCCAACCATCAACCAGGCATGAGGCCGCAGCACGGCGATATGATCTGTTGCGGTTTTCGCGTTTGACGGGCCAACGCCGATATTGACCAGCGTGATCCCCGCCCCGCCAGCGCGTTTCAGGTGATACGTCGGCATTTGCGGCATCTTGGCGGGCACATCAAGCGGCGCATCCGGATCGGTGATCTCGACATTTCCGGTGGCCACAAATGAAGTATAACCACTGTCCTTGTCGGCCAGCATATGGCGGGCGTAGGCTTCGAATTCCTCGACATAGAACTGGTAGTTGGTGAACAGCACGTGGTTCTGGAAATGGTCGGGCGCTGTGGCTGTGTAATGCGAAAGCCGCGCCAGCGAATAGTCGACGCGCTGTGCTGTGAATGGCGCAAGCGGGTGTGACCCGTCCTCAAAGGTAAAGCCAAGGCCGTTGACGATATCATCATTCGTTGTGGCCAAATCGGGCACGTCAAACACATCGCGCAATGTGAAATCGCCCGCCCCTTCCTGAGGGACTGACACGTCTTGCTCGTTCGCTACGGCGAAATGCACCGGCATCGGTGTCATCGACTGCCCGATTTCAACCGGCACATTGTGGTTCTGGATCAGCAAGCCGATCTGCTGCTCAAGATATTTGGCGAACAGGCGCGGGCGCGTGATCGTCGCGGAATAGCTACCCGGCTGGGCCACGTGCCCAAATGACAACCGGCTATCGACCACCGCAAAACTTGTCGTGCGAATACGCACCTCGGGGTAGAACGCGCGGTATCGCGAGGCTGGCTGGCCGGATTGCAGGGTTTCGGTGAACGAGGCGCACAGAAACTCGGTTGCCTCGTCATAAAGCGCAATCAAGCGCGCGACCGCAGCCTTGGCATCGGTATAGACCTCGGGGGTGGCCAGTGCAGGCGAAACTACGGGCAGAGTCGTATCAGCGCTCATGCAGCGGGATCCTTGGATATGTAGGGGTGATCAACATCACCAAATCTGACACGATCCGGCGCAGGTCTGCAAGACGTGACGTGAAATCACTGTAACCTGCAAAGCCAAACTGCCAAACTGGGCAAAATGAACAGCGGAGCCACCGAGATGCCCAGCCATCACAACCTGACCCATTGGGATGAACGCAGTGATCTTGCCGTCGCGTTTCGCTGGACTGCCCGGCTCGATATGCACGAAGGCGTCGCGAACCACTTTTCGATGGCGATCAATGATGACGGCACGCGGTTCCTGATGAACCCCAACCAGATGCATTTCAGCCGGATCAAGGCCAGCGATCTGATCGTCGTCGATGCCAATGATCCCGAAACCCTGACCGGCCCGAATGCACCGGACCCGACTGCGTGGGGTCTGCACGGCGGGTTGCACAGGCACTGCCCCCACGCACGCTGCGCCATGCATGTGCATTCTATCCACGCAACCGTTTTGGCGTCTCTTGCCGACAGCCGCCTGCCCCCGATTGATCAGAATTGCGCCACCTTCTTTAACCGCCACGTGATTGACGACAACTATGGTGGGCTGGCATTCGAGGACGAGGGTGCGCGCTGTGCCGCCCTGTTCACCGACCCGAAACAAAAGGTCATGATCATGGGCAATCACGGCGTCATGGTGATTGGCGACACGGTTGCGGAAACATTCAACCGCATGTTCTATTTTGAACGGGCTGCCGAAACCTATATCCGCGCGCTGCAAACCGGCCAGCCGTTGCGTATCCTGCCCGATGACATTGCCGAAAAGACCGCGCGCGAACTGGAAAACTACCCCGAACAGGATGTGCGCCATCTGGCCGAGTTGCGCGCGATCCTTGATGAAGAAGGCGCGACCTATGCCAGCTAAGACCTTATTGTCCTTTGGGCACGGGTATAGCGCTGGCGCGCTCTCCCCGATCCTGCTGCGTCAGGGGTGGACCATCTATGGCACGACCCGTTCTTCTGATAAAACCGACAGGGTGCGCGGCACAGGTGCAACCCCGCTGATCTGGCCCGGCAAGTCGATCACTGCGCAGTTGGATCAGGCCACGCATCTGCTGATTTCTGCAGGCCCAAACGCCGAGGGCGACCCTGTGCTGAACGCCCTGCGCGATGAAATTGTGGCGCGGCGCAATCAGTTTGAATGGGTTGGCTACCTGTCGACGACGGGTGTCTACGGCGATCATGAAGGCGGCTGGGTCGATGAAACCACCCCTCTGTCACCATCGACCAAACGCGGGCAAATGCGCGTCGCAGCCGAGGCAGATTGGCAATCACTTGACCTGCCGCTGCATATCTTCCGCCTTGCAGGTATCTATGGCCCCGGTCGTGGCCCTTTTGCCAAGGTGCGTAACGGCACCGCACGGCGCATCATCAAAGACGGACAGGTCTTCAGCCGCATCCATGTTGACGATATCGCGCAGGTGCTTGCGGCCTCAATCAGGCACCCCAACCCCGGCGCAATCTACAACCTGTGCGACGACGATCCTGCCCCTCCACAAGACGTGATCGCATATGCTGCCGAATTGCTGGGCTTGCCCATTCCGCCCGCCGTGGCCTTTGAAAACGCCGACATGACTCCGATGGCGCGCAGTTTCTACGCAGAAAGCAAGAAGGTTCGAAATGACCGGATCAAGCATGAACTTCGCGTCAGACTGATCTATCCGGACTACCGTCGCGGATTGCAGACCATGCTTTCGGTGGATGGATAGGCTTGCGTCCCTGACCCTGACAACTCATATCACCCGAATGAAACTGAACGAGACACCGATGACTCTGCGTGAAAAGACCGCCCGTTACCTTGAACGTGATTTCGTGCGCAACGGAATTATTGGCGTGATCCTGTTCAACGCGGTGGTCCTTGGGCTGGAAACCTCTGATATAGTCATGGCGAATTTCAGCACGCTGATCTACGCGCTCGACGCCTTTTGCCTTTATATTTTTGTGATCGAAATCACGGCCAAGCTGTATGCCTATGGCCCGCGTTTCTTTCGCTCGGGCTGGAACATCTTTGATTTCGTGATCGTCGGGGTTGCGCTGGTGCCCGCCGCACAGGCATTTACGGTCCTGCGCGCGCTACGAATCCTAAGGGTGCTGCGCGTGCTGTCCGCAGCACCCCGTTTGCGCCGCGTCGTCGAAGGGTTCGTGACAGCCTTGCCTGGTATGGGCAGCGTATTCCTGCTGATGATGATCATCTTTTATATCGGGTCCGTCATGGCCACAAAACTTTTCGGCGATGTCTTTCCCGAATGGTTCGGCCACTTGGGGCTGTCGGCCTATTCATTATTTCAGATCATGACGCTGGAAAGCTGGTCGATGGGCATCGTGCGCCCGGTGATGGAAACCTACCCCTACGCATGGGCGTTCTTTGTGCCCTTCATCATGATGACCACATTCGCGGTCGTTAATTTGTTGGTCGGTCTGATCGTCAACTCAATGCAAGACGCCCATCACGAAGACGACGTGGCCCGCACCGATACCTACCGCGACGAAGTGCTGGAGCGGCTCAAGGCGATTGAAGACCGTTTGCCGCCCAAGTCCTAGGCCCGCTGATTGATCACGCCAACGCCCAGAACCTGCAAGACCTTGCGTTCGATATCTGCGGCATTAAGACCAGCAGTAGCATACATATCGCGCGGGCTGGATTGGTCGATAAAGGTGTCGGGCAGGACCATAGAGCGGAACCGCAGGCCGTGATCAAACACGCCCTCATCTGACAAAAGTTGCGCCACATGGCTGCCAAAGCCACCCACGGCCCCTTCTTCGATTGCAATCAGGGCATCGTGATCTGATGCCAGTTTCAGGATCATCCTAGCGTCCAAAGGTTTGGCGAAACGGGCGTCTGCGATGGTCGGCGTGATCCCCTTTGCCGCCAGTGCCTCGCAGGCCGCTTCGACCTCTTGCAGGCGGGTGCCGAACGACAGGATCGCAACCTGTTTACCTTCACGGATGATCCGGCCCTTGCCAATTTCAAGTGGCTGCGCATCCTCGGGAATGTCCACGCCCACACCCTCACCGCGCGGAAAACGAAAGGCTATCGGGCCATCGTCATGGGCAGCGGCGGTGGCAACCATTCGCACCAGTTCCGCCTCGTCCGCGGCGGCCATCACCACGAAACCGGGCAGATTAGCCAGATAGGCGATATCGTAACTACCCGCATGGGTCGCGCCATCGGCCCCGACCAGCCCAGCGCGATCAATCGCAAACCGCACCGGCAGGCGCTGGATCGCGACGTCATGCACGACCTGATCATAACCGCGTTGCAGGAACGTCGAATAAAGCGCGCAAAACGGTTTCATCCCGCCCGCCGCCAGTGCGGCAGAGAATGTCACGGCGTGCTGTTCGGCGATCCCCACGTCAAAACAACGGCTGGCATAGCGTTCCATAAACCGGTTCAACCCAGTGCCATCGGGCATGGCGGCCGTGACAGCGCAAATTTTCGGATCGGCGGCAGCAGCCTTCAACAAGGCTTCGGCAAAAACGCTGGTATAGCTGGGCGCGTTGCTTTTTGCCTTGGCCTGTTTGCCCGTCACCACATCGAACTTTGCCGTGGCATGGCCGCGATCCATCGCGCCCTCGGCGGGGGCATATCCCTTGCCTTTCTTCGTGATCGCATGGATCAACACCGGCCCATCGGCGCGCACCTTCACGGTGCGCAAGACAGATAACAACTGTTCCATATCATGCCCGTCAATCGGGCCGACGTAGTTGAATCCCAGTTCCTCGAACATGGTGCCACCAACGGTCATGCCCTTCAGCATTTCCTTGGCGCGGCGCGCGCCCTCTTGCAGAGGCGGCGGCAGAAAAGATACCGCGCCCTTGGCGGCGGCTTTCAAATCCTGAAACGGCGCGCCCGCGTAAAGACGGCTCAGATAGGATGACATCGCGCCAACCGGCGGCGCAATCGACATATCGTTGTCATTCAGAATAACGAACAACCGCTTGCCCAGATGACCGGCATTGTTCATCGCCTCATAGGCCATGCCCGCTGACATGGATCCGTCGCCGATCACCGCTATCGCATCGCCCGGATCACCACCCAGATCGGCAGCTACCGCAAAGCCAAGCGCGGCGGAAATCGAGGTACTGGAATGGGCCGCACCAAAGGGGTCGTAGGGGGATTCGCTACGTTTGGTGAATCCGCTGAGTCCGTCCTTTTGGCGTAGGGTGCGGATACGGTCGCGCCGCCCCGTGATAATCTTGTGCGGATAGCATTGGTGGCTCACGTCCCAAATGATCTTGTCGCGGGGTGTATCGAAGACCGCGTGCAATGCGACCGTCAGCTCGACCACACCAAGGCCGGCACCCAGATGCCCGCCGGTTTCCGACACTGCCGAAATGGTTTCAGCGCGCAGTTCATCCGCAACACGATACAGATCACCGTCCGACATTTCATGCAGGTCGGCGGGCAGATGAACACGGTCAAGCGTGGGTGTTTTGGGTCGGTCAGCCATATGTTCGGCCTTTCATCAATGCCCGCGGGCAATAACGAAACGCGCAGCCTCCTTCAAGGTTTCCGCGTCGTCGCCATAAGATGATAGCGCATCACAGGCTTCAGTCACGAGGTCTTGGGCGCGGCGCTTCGCCCCATCAAGCCCCAGCAGGGACACGAATGTCGCCTTGCCCGCCGCCGCGTCCTTGCGCACCGCCTTGCCGACCGTTGCCGCATCACCAGTCACATCCAGCACATCGTCCCAGATCTGGAACGCCAGCCCTATGGCTTCACCATAGGCCATGAAGGGTGCCGCGTCAGCACCATCCAGAACCGGACCGACCGTTGCAGACCATGTAATCAGCGCGCCGGTCTTGCCATGCTGAAGCTGCGTAATCTGGTCGATCGTCAGGGCTGTGTCGGACGTTTCAGCCGCGATATCCAGCGCCTGCCCACCAACCATCCCGCGAATACCCGCCGCCGTGGTCATGGCACGCAGCAGATCGACCGAACCGGCCCGCGCGACCAGTTCAAACGCCAGCGCCTGAAGCGCATCGCCCGCCAGAACCGCCGTTGCTTCGTCCCACTTGCGATGCACGGTTGGCTGGCCGCGGCGCAGATCGTCATCATCCATACAAGGCAGATCGTCATGAATCAGGCTGTAGGCATGTAGCGCCTCGATCCCGCCTGCGCAGGCGGCGGCTTGTTGAATCGGCCGCATATGCAACCGGCAGCTTTCCATCACCAGGAAGGCGCGCAGCCCTTTGCCGCCCTTGACCGCATGGCGCATGGCATCGGCAACAGGGCCATCAACACCGTGCAGCGCCTGACCAATCTGGTCTTGGGCCATGCCTGACGCAGCGGCCAAAGTGTCTGCAAAGGAGCGCATTTAGCTTGGCTTAACCCGCGTCAAGCGGGGTAGTTCCCGTGGGCTGCCCGTCACCATCCAGTGTCAGTTTGGCGACCTTTTCTTCGGCCTCTTTCAGCTTGGCCTCGCAACGTTTTTTCAACGCGGCACCCCGCTCATAAAGTGTGATCGATTCCTCAAGCGGGACATCACCGCGTTCAAGCTGGCCAACAACGCCTTCAAGCTCACGCATCGCATCCTCAAAGCTCATCTTGTCAACGGACTGGTCGGTCATCGGCCTCTCTCCTCTAGAACGGCAACATGGGCGGCGGCGCTTTCGGCCAATGCCTCAAGATCATAACCGCCTTCAAGGCTGGATACCACGCGCCCGGCGCAGTGTTTATCCGCCAAATCACACAACCGGCCAGTTATCCACGCAAAATCATCAGTTTTCAGCATCATCCCGGCCAATGGATCATCCTGATGTGCATCAAATCCGGCTGAAATCAGCAGAAGTTCAGGGGCGAAGGCATCAACACGCGGCAGGATTACGCGCTCCATCGCATCACGAAAGGCTTTTGATCCCGCACCATCAGGCAGCGGAACATTGAGCACATTGTCATGCCCGCCAACCTCGTGCGCCGCCCCCGTGCCAGGATAAAGTGGCGACTGATGGGTGGAACAGAACAAAATGCGCGCATCGTCCTCGACCAGATCCTGCGTGCCGTTGCCATGATGCACGTCGAAATCGACAATCGCGACCCGTTTCAACCCGTGATGGTCCAGCGCATGCTTCGCCGCCACAGCGACCGATCCAAAAAAACAAAACCCCATCGCCGTCTCGCGTTCGGCGTGGTGACCGGGCGGGCGCACGACAGCAAAGGCATTGGCAACCTCGCCGCCCAGAACCAGATCAACCCCCCGCACGACAGCACCCGCCGCCCGATACGCCGCTGCCAAAGTCCCAACAGACATATGCGTGTCGGCATCAAGCGAGCGCCAGCCCTCGCGCGGGGCGGCGTTGCGGATGGAATTGATGTGGCCCTGGGGGTGGACGCGCAGCAAATCATCGTCCGCGACAAGCGGCGCATTCACACGACGCAGATCCATTTCCACAAGCGCGCCCAGCACCGCATCAAGCCGCGCGACCTGCTCAGGATGGCCGGGCGGGGTGACGTGATCATAGCAATCAGCATGGGTGATCAGGGCAGTTACCATTGTGTAAAGGAACACCTCCTGATGGGCGAACTCAAGCGAAAGGTTCGGGGCACGTCGAAGTCCAGTAAAAAAATTGTGTTGACGCAAAATGGATTTTTCAACAGGCTGAGTCGGGTCGCGCCCTGCCAAAAACAAACACGAATGGCGCGATTTTGGGGGAATTTTGTGACCAAAGACCAGTCCAACCGCGTGAATGACCTTGGCCCTCGTATGCGCCGCCAGCGCCATCGGCTTGGGCTGACCCTACAGCAGTTGGGCACTGATTCGGGTGTGTCGGTTGGCTACCTTAGTCAGGTCGAACGCGGGAATGCCACGCCGACCCTTGGCACCTTGTCGCAAATTGCTGCGGCGCTGCATGTTGGTGTAGATTTCTTTATCGCGACCCCCAAGACTGTCGACAGCCTGACGCGCGCCGCACAGCGCCCACAGTTTTCCGTATCCGGTTCTTCGATCGCCTATGAGCAGATCGGTGCGGATTTTCCCGGTCACGAGTTGACGTCGTTTATCCTTCACGTTCCCGCCGGTTACACCTCCGAAGAGGTCAGCCACGAGGGCGAGGAAATGATCTATATCCTTGATGGCGCTATTGCGCAGGTCGTGGATGGGGTCGAACATACCATGACGGCGGGGGACAGCCTTCACTACTTGGGCACCAGTCCGCATTCTTGGTCCAACAAGACCGACGCACCGGCCCGCATCCTTTGGGTGGGCCGGATGCAATACGAGAAATCGGGCAAGGCAAAACCAGAAAACGGGGCGCAGCGCGGAAAGCCATCCGTCATGTCAGCCCTGGCGCCAAACTAGGCGCAGCGCAGCGCGGTAAGACCCGCCTGCCACCAATACGAACGATAACCAGACAGGAGAGAAAAATGTCTATGAAACGTAACCTCGCTGCCGGCCTCACAATGGCCATCCTAGGCGGCACCGCCCTTTCGGCGCAGACGCTTGTCTATTGCTCCGAAGGATCACCCGAAGGTTTTGACCCAGCACTTTACACGGCTGGCACGACTTTTGATGCCTCGTCCCACCCGATCTACAACCGCCTGACGGAATTCGAAACCGGCACCACAAACGTGATTCCCGGCTTGGCCGAAAGCTGGGAAGCCTCTGCTGACGGGTTGGAGTATACCTTTAACCTGCGCCGTGGCGTGCAATTCCACTCAAACGATTCATTCACCCCGTCGCGTGACTTCAACGCCGACGACGTGATTTTCAGCTTTGAGCGCCAGCGCCTAGCCGATCATCCCTACAACGAGGTTTCGGGCGGCACCTGGGAATACTTTGAAGGCATGTCCATGCCTGATCTGGTTGCCTCGGTCGAAAAGGTCGATGACTACACAGTCAAATTTGTCCTGACCCGTCCCGAAGCGCCGTTCGTTGCCAATATGGCGATGGATTTCGCCTCGATCCTATCGGCTGAATACGCCGATGCGATGATGGACGCGGGCACGCCCGAAATGCTGAACCAGGCGCCAATCGGCACCGGTCCGTTCAGCTTTGTCGCCTACCAGAAGGACGCCGTGATCCGCTATGAAACCAACGCCGACTACTGGCGTGGCGCGGCCGGCTTTGACAACCTGATCTTTGCGATCACGCCGGATGCATCCGTGCGCTATCAGAAACTTCAGGCTGGCGAATGCCAAATCATGCCTTACCCGAACCCTGCCGACATCGAAGCGATGGTCGCGGACGAAAATATCAACGTGCTCGAGCAGGAAGGCCTGAACGTCGGCTACCTTGCCTATAACACGCAGATTCCGCCGTTCGACGATCCGGCGGTGCGTCGTGCCCTGAACATGGCAATCGACAAGCAGGCAATCATCGACGTGGTGTTCCAGGGGTCCGGTCAGATCGCCAAGAACCCGATCCCGCCGACCATGTGGTCCTACAACGACGCAATCGTCGATGATGTCTATGACCCCGCAGCAGCGCGCGCCGCTCTCGAAGCCGCCGGCGTCACCGATCTGTCGATGAAGATCTGGGCCATGCCGGTTCAGCGCCCCTACAACCCCAACGCCCGCCGCATGGCGGAACTGATGCAGGCTGACTTTGCCGAAATCGGCGTTGATGTTGAAATCGTATCCTATGAATGGGGTGAATACCTGTCCCGTTCGCGCGAGATTGATCGCGATGGTGCGGTATTGCTGGGTTGGACCGGTGACAACGGTGATCCGGATAACTTCCTGGCCGTTCTGCTGGGCTGTGACGGGATCGAAAACTCCAATCGGGCACAGTGGTGCTACCAGCCGTTCGAGGATCTGATTCAGGCTGCCAAGGTCGAAACCGATCCAGCCGAGCGGACCCGCCTTTACGAAGAAGCGCAGGTTGTCTTCAAGGATCAGGCACCCTGGGCAACGATCGCGCACTCGGTGGTTTACATGCCCGTGCGCCCCGAGGTTGAGGGCTATATTGTTCACCCGCTTGGTGGTCACATCTTCTATGGCGTGACGCTCGCCGAATAATCACAAAGACGTCCGGGGCCGCATCTGGCCCCGGATACCCCCGCCGGAGCCCCCGAAATGACAGACCGTTTTGCAGACCTGCGCCAAACCGCTGTTGACCTGAAGGTCGACGCTGTCGCGCTGGTGCCCGGCCCGAATTTCACGCGCGCACTGGGGCAGTCATTTGCCAGCCACGAGCGCCCCTTCGTCTTGATCGTCCCCGCCAAGGGAGACCCCGCCGCCGTTGTTCCCAATCTCGAGCTTGGCTCTTGGGAGCAGGTCAAATTTGATGGTCCGGTTTATGACTGGCGCGATCAGGACGGCTATCAGCCTGCCTTTGATGCGCTTGCCCGCGACCTGCACATCCATACCCTTGCTGTCGAAGGGCAGGTGATGCGCGTTTTTGTGCATCACGCCCTGAAAAAGGCGATGCCGCAGCTTGAGATTACCGACGGCGAAAAGGCGATCAGCGGCTTGCGGATGATTAAGACCGATGCCGATATCGCAGCGCTCGAGGCCGCGATCGCCATATCCGAACGCGCCCTTGCCCATACGCTCGATCAGGTCCGCTCCGGCATGACCGAGACCGAGGTCGAGGCGATTCTTGTGGGGCGGCTGTTTGCCGAAGGGGCCGAAGGGCTGGCTTTTGAACCTATCGTTGCCGCTGGTGAAAACTCTGCCCGCCCCCACGCCCACGCACGGGCCGATTACCAGATCAAGGCAGGCGATGCCCTACTGCTGGATTTTGGCGCGCGCAAACATGGCTTTGCCGCCGATATCACCCGCACTGTGTTCGTGGATCACGTCAGCGACGAAGGTCGCGCTGTATATGAAACCGTACTGGCCGCGAACCTTGCAGGGTTTGCCGTGACCAAGGCAGGCGTGACCGCACACGACATCGACGACGCCGTGATCAGCACCCTCGAAGCCTCGCCCTATGCCAACCGTATCCGCACCAAGACCGGCCACGGGTTGGGCCGCGATGTGCACGAAGCCCCCTATATCATGCGCGGCAATCATGCGGCGCTGAACGCTGGCGTGGTCTATACCAACGAACCCGGCCTTTACGAGATCGGCAACTTTGGCGTGCGCATCGAAGATGATGTGCTGATCACCACCGAGGGCTGCCGCTCCCTCACCACCTTCCCCAAAGATCTGATGATCGTAGGAAAGACCTGATGCTCAAATACCTTTTGTCACGTCTGCTGACGTTCCTGCCCACGTTCATCGGCGTCACACTGATATCGTTCGCGTTCATCCGTGTCCTGCCCGGCGATCCGATCATCGTCATGGCTGGTGAACGCGGGATGAGCGATGAACGCTATGCCGAACTGGTGCAGGAAATGGGCTTTGATCGGCCGGTTCTTGTCCAATATTGGGAATATCTGGGCGGCGTTATTCAGGGCGATCTTGGCAACAGTTTTGTCACCAAACGCCCCGTCTGGGACGAATTTTTCGCGCTGTTTCCCGCCACGCTGGAACTGTCGATCTGTGCGATGATCCTTGCGATCCTGATCGGGCTGCCCGCCGGTGTGATTGCCGCCGTGAACCGTGGCAAGTTCTTTGACCGCGCGCTGATGTCCACCGCGCTGATCGGATATTCCATGCCGATTTTCTGGTGGGCCTTGCTGTTGATCATCGTCTTCAGCGGCAACCTGCAATGGACGCCCGTGTCAGGCCGGATCGACCTGATCTACTACTTCGATGATGTCACGGGGTTCATGCTGATCGATAGCCTGCTGTCCGGGCAGAAAGGCGCATTCACATCCGCCGTGCGCCACCTGATCCTGCCGACGATCGTGCTGGCCACGGTGCCATTGGCCGTGATCGCGCGCCAAACCCGCTCGGCGATGCTTGAAGTCCTGAGCGAAGACTACATTCGCACCGCCAGGGCCAAGGGTCTGCGCCCCGCGCGCATCAACGGCTTGCACGCCATGCGCAATGCGTTGATCCCCGTGATCACCGTGATCGGCCTGTCGGTCGGCACCCTGCTGGCCGGCGCGATCCTGACCGAAACGATCTTTAGCTGGCCGGGCATCGGCAAGTGGATGGTCGATAGCATTTTCCGCCGCGACTATCCGGTCGTGCAGGGCGGGCTGTTGCTGATCGCACTGATGGTGATGATCGTGAACCTTACCGTCGATGTGCTTTACGGCTTCATCAATCCCAAAATCAGGAAGCAATGATGACCGACCTGACCCCCGAAGCCACCGCAGCCGCCAAAGCCCGCCCGGGCCGGTTACGCGAATTCTGGTTCTACTTCAGCGAAAACCGCGGCGCGGTGATGGGCCTGTGGGTGTTCGTTGCCTTTATCGTCATGGCAGCAGGTGCTGATATTCTTGCGCCCTACAGTCCCACGGAACAATTCCGCGACTACACCCTCGTGCCGCCGTTCTGGCAGGAAGGCGGCAGCACCAAATTCTGGCTGGGCACCGACCCGCTGGGCCGAGATATGCTGTCACGCCTACTGCACGGCGCGCGGTTCAGCTTTTTCGTGGGGATTGTCGTTGTGGCGGTTGCAGCCACGGGCGGCATTCTGATCGGTCTGCTGGCAGGTTTTGCCCCAAAGTGGCTCGACACGATCATCATGCGGATCATGGATATCATTCTGGCTTTTCCATCGCTTTTGCTGGCGCTGGTTCTGGTGGCGATCCTTGGGCCGTCGCTGATCAACGCAATGATCGCCATTGCCATCGTTTTGCAGCCCCACTACGTGCGTCTGACGCGTGCATCGGTGCTGGGTGAACTATCGAAAGATTACGTGACCTCGGCCCGTGTAGCGGGTGCGGGTCTGTTCCGGCGGATGTTCGTGACAGTCCTGCCCAATTGTCTTGCGCCGATCATCGTGCAGGCAGCACTGTCGTTTTCCAACGCGATCCTGGATGCGGCCGCGCTTGGCTTTCTTGGGATGGGCGCACAACCGCCCACACCCGAATGGGGCACAATGCTGGCCGAAGCGCGGGAATTTATCCTGCGCGCATGGTGGGTCGTGACCCTGCCCGGCATCGCGATCCTGGTGACAGTGTTGGCGATCAATCTGATGGGTGACGGGCTGCGCGATGCCCTCGACCCCAAGCTGAAAAGGAGCTGATATGTCGTTACTGGAGATCAGAAACCTCAGCGTGGATTTTTCAACCTCGGGCGGCCAGTTTCGCGCGGTGGACGGCGTGGATCTGACCGTGGACAAGGGCGATATCCTTGCCATCGTCGGCGAAAGCGGGTCGGGCAAGTCCGTGTCGATGCTGGCGATGATGGGCCTGTTGCCCTGGACCGCGACAATCACCGCCGATGTGCTGGAATTCGACGGGATCGACCTGCGCACCGTCACCGCGCGCAACAGGCGCGGGCTGATCGGCAAAGACATCGCGATGATCTTTCAGGAACCCATGTCGTCGCTCAATCCCTGTTTCACAGTCGGCTTTCAGATCAAAGAAGCACTGCGCCAGCACCTTGATCTATCGTCGCGTGAACGGCAATTGCGGGCCGTCGAATTGCTGGAACAGGTCGGCATTCCCGATCCTGAACGTCGGCTCAAGGTGTTCCCGCACCAGCTTTCGGGTGGCATGAACCAACGGGTGATGATCGCGATGGCCATCGCCTGCAAGCCACGCCTGCTGATCGCGGACGAGCCGACAACCGCGCTGGATGTGACCATTCAGGCGCAGATCTTGGATCTGCTGACAGGGCTTCAGGCCGACGGTGACATGGCGCTGATCCTGATTACCCATGACATGGGCGTTGTCGCCGAAACCGCCGAACGGGTCAGCGTGCAATACGCAGGCCAAAAGGTCGAAGAACAACCCGTTGTCGGCCTGTTTGAAACCCCACACCACCCCTACACATCGGCCCTGCTTGATGCCCTGCCCGAACGGGCCACAGGGCGTTTGCTACCAACGATCAGCGGTGTTGTTCCGGGCCAGTTTGACCGTCCAAAGGGCTGCCTGTTTGCACCGCGCTGCGCCTTCGCTGATGCCAGGTGCCACAGCACTCCGCCCACACCCTGCGGCCCTGAACTGGGACTCGCGCGATGCCATTATCCGTTGAATACCAAAACCGCGGGTGCAGCATGACCCAGGCTATTGTCACCGCCAAGGACCTGTCGCGCCATTATAACGTCAAGGGCGCGCTGTTCGGCCCCAAGCAGGTTGTGCGCGCACTTTCCGAAGCCTCGTTTGAACTTTATCCGGGTAAAACGCTGGCCGTGGTCGGCGAATCCGGCTGCGGGAAATCCACCCTCGCACGGTTGATCACCCTGATCGAAGAACCGACCGCTGGCACATTTACCATTGATGGCACACCAGCGACGCCCGCGAATTGGTCCGGCCTGCGCAAATCCGTACAGATCATCTTTCAAGACCCCTACGGATCGCTCAATCCGCGCCACCGTGTTGGTGCGATCCTCGAGGAACCGCTACGGATCAACCGCCCCGATATGTCGCGCGAAGCAATCACTGCCAAGGCGCGCGAGATGCTGGAACTGGTCGGGCTGCGCGCTGAACATTTCGATCGCTACCCGCATATGTTCTCCGGCGGTCAGCGCCAGCGGATCGCGGTCGCGCGCGCGCTGATGCTTGAACCCAAGGTGCTGGTGCTGGATGAACCTGTGAGCGCGCTGGACCTGTCGATTCAGTCGCAAATCCTCAACCTGCTGGTGGAGCTTCAGGATCGTCTGGGGCTGGCCTATCTGTTCATCAGCCACGATCTGTCGGTCGTGAAACACATGGCTGACGACATCATCGTCATGTATCTGGGCCGCCCCGTCGAATCGGGCACCATCGAAGATGTGCTCACCAATCCACGCCACCCCTACACGCGGGCGCTGTTATCGGCGACACCCGTGGCTGACCCTACGGCGGAAAAACAGCGTATCAAACTCGAAGGCGAACTGCCCTCGCCGTTGAACGTGCCGCCCGGTTGCGCCTTTGCACCGCGTTGCTGGAAGGCGCAGGACCGTTGCCGCAAGGAACGCCCGACCTTGGACGGATCAGACCATCCCGCCGCCTGCTTCTTTCCCGAAGGGGATTAATCAGGCGCCAGCATATAGCCCGCGCCGCGCACCGTTTGCAGATAGCGGGGCTGTTTAGGGTCGGTTTCCAGCTTGCGGCGCAGGCGGGTGATTTGCACATCCACCGCGCGTTCCTGCGCCTGCCCACCAGACCGGCCAAGCTGTTCGACCAATGATTCACGGCTCACGGCATCGTTTGGCCCGGCCGAAAATATCCGCATCAGCTGGTTTTCAGTGGCCGTCAGGCGCACAAGGTCTTCGCCACGCCAAAGTTCGCCCCGCTCGATATCGTAGCGCAACGGCCCAAGGTGCAGAACCTTTGGCGCTTGCACTGCGGGTTCAGCCGCAGGGACGCGGCGCAAGATCGCGTTGATCCGCAGCAGCAATTCCTTTGGTTCGAACGGTTTGGCAAGGTAGTCGTCCGCGCCTGCCTCAAGCCCGTTGATACGGTCTTCGGTTTCGCCCTTGGCGGTCAACAGCAGGATCGGCGTGGTAACCGTTTCGCGCAACGACCGGCACAGGGTTACGCCATCTTCGCCGGGCATCATGATATCAAGAACGATCAGATCAAACTCCAACCCGCTCAGGACTCGGCGGGCATGGGCGGCATCGCGCGCCGTGCTGACAAGAAACCCCGAACGCATCAGGAATTTTTGCAGCAAGCCGCGAATGCGCTCGTCGTCGTCAACAATCAAAAGATGTGGTTCGTCCAAATTGCTATCCTCGATCCCTCATGGCTTCAAACTGCCGCCGCATATCGTCGTCCATCATCGCCTCAAGCACCTGCCGGAAACCGGCAACTGCCGTTGGCCCCGCTGCCCGATAGGCCGCACGCATGCGGTCGCGCTGCGCATCCGACAGGCGCTGTTCCAGGGCGGCACCTTCTTCCGTCAGATACAGGTGACGTTCGCGTTTGTCCTGCCGCCCGACCTTGCTGGCGACTAGACCTTCGGCGATCAGCGTGCGCAACACACGATTAAGCGATTGTTTTGTAACGCCAAGAATGGCGAGCAGGTTATTTACTGTCGTTCCGGGATTGCGATGAATGAAATGAATCGCCCGATGATGCGCGCGTCCGTAAGCCATATCCGCCAAAATTCGATCAGGGTCAGCCGTGAACCCACGGTAGGCAAAGAACATTGCCTCGATCCCCTTGCGGACCTGTTCGTCCGTCAAAAAGAGAAGCGTTTGCCCGCCCTCGATGCCACCCTCAGCCATCTGCCTGTCTCCCTCGTGGTGCACCGATAATACGTCAGCCTTGTTGACATTCCAATACCGGACTGGTAGCGAATCCTCGAAATAGCGCAACTTTGTGTCCGTTTCGGACCTATTCGCGCAACTAATGCAAATCTGAGGGAGGCTATGATGGCTGGTGCATATGATGATCGCGACGGGAAAATCTGGATGGACGGCCAGTTGGTCGACTGGCGCGAAGCCAATGTCCACATCCTCACCCATGCCCTGCACTATGCCAGCAGCGTGTTCGAGGGCGAACGCTGCTATAGCGGCAAAATCTTCAAATCGCGCGAACACTCGCAGCGCCTGATCAACTCGGGCAAGCTGATAGACTTCGATATCCCCTATACAGTTGACGAGATCGAGGCGGCCAAACAAGCGGCCCTTGATGCCAATGGTTTGAAAGACGCCTATGTGCGCGCGGTTGCCTGGCGCGGCGCTGGCCCTGACATGGGCGTCGCTTCGGCGCGCAACCCGGTCCGCATGGCTGTGGCGGTGTGGGAGTGGGGGAATTACTATGGAGATGCCAAGATGAAGGGGGCCAAGCTCGACATCGCCAAATGGAAGCGCCCCAGCCCCGAAACTGCCCCGTCACAAGCCAAGGCAGCCGGTCTTTACATGATCGCGACCATGTCCAAACACGCCGCCGAAGCCAAAGGGTGCTCGGATGCGATGATGTTCGATTATCGCGGCTATGTGGCCGAAGCGACGGGTGCCAACATCTTTTTCGTCAAGGACGGCGAAGTGCACACGCCAACGCCTGATGCCTTCCTGAACGGGATCACCCGCCAGACCGTTCTTGGGATGTTGCAGGATCGCGGAATCAAGGTCCACGAGCGTCACATCATGCCCGAAGAGCTTGAAGGGTTTGAACAATGCTGGCTAACGGGCACCGCCGCCGAAGTGACACCTGTTGGCCAGATCGGTGATTACAAGTTCGAGGTCGGCGCCCTGACGCGCGACATATCCGAAGCTTACGAAAAACTGGTCCGCGCCTAGGTTATCTGGCCTCGCGCGATCCGAAGAAACTGACGCAAACGGCCTGCACCATCGGTGTGGGGCCGTTTTTGCAGCTCAACGGTTGCCTTGTCGGGCACCTGCTCGCGCTCCATGCGCAGGTATTCACGGGCGCGAATGGCGCTGTGCCGCGCGCGTTTCTGATCGGTGATATGGCGTTGCATGAATGGTCCTCCCAGTCTGTGACGCAACTTGTAGATAGCATATCAGGTGCATGATTTCACCCCCTGCTACTGAATCCCCTTGGCTTCGACCTTGCGACGAGCGGTTTTTTGCGTGCCAAGCTGGCGTTCACGATAAACGATAATCACCCCCGCCATGATGATCAGCCCCGCGCCAAGCAGCATTTGCCGTGTCGGTATTTCAAGGAACCAGACATAACCGATGATGATTGACCACAACATCGACACATAGGTGAAGGGGGCCAGCACGCCTGCCTCGGCAAAGCGGTAGCTTGAGGTCAGCAAAATTTGGCCAAGCCCGCCAACGACCCCGGCACCGATCAACAGTGCGGCCTCCTGCGATGTGGGCCAGACCCAGCCGAATGGCAGGGTAAACAGCGATAAGACTGACGCCGTGAGCGCAAAATAAAACACGATCGCTGCCGTGCTTTCCCGCCCCACCATTGATTTCACGAAAACCTGCGCTAGCGCGGCCAGACAGGCCGAGCCAAGCACAATCATCGCGCCGAAGGCCTCGCTCGTGCCGGCACCGGTGGACAAGCGCGGCCACACGATGATCAGCACTCCGATCAACCCGACTGCCACGGCCGAAATGCGCACAAGGCGCAGGCGTTCCCCCAACAGCACAGCCGCCAAAACCAGCATGACCACCGGTGTCACAAAGCGGATCGCGGTCACTTCGGGCAGGGGCAGATATTTCAACCCCGCAAAACCCAACCCCATCGCGACTGACCCTGCGACACCACGCACGGCATGCGATCGCATGTTTTTGGTTCTGATCCCCGTCACCAGTTCACCGCGCAACACCAGCCACACGATGATAACCGGCAGGGTGAAAACGGCGCGAAAGAACATCGCCTCGCCCGCAGGCACACGGTCCGCCGCCTTGATAAATGCCGACATGACAGTGAACACTGTGACGGACAGAACCATCAAGGTGATGCCCCACGCGGGGGCGTGTTGGGATGTTTCGGCGCGCTCCATAGCCCAGCCATACGCCCGCGCGCAATGGCTTGCTAGGGGGTCAGACGCGCAATCGCCCAGCGCGCCGCATCGGCAACCTCGGCGGCGGGATCATCCACATGGAGCCGGGCCGAATCCATCAGTCTCGCCTCACCGGAATTACCAATCGCATAAAGCACATTTCGCAGGAAACGGTTTCGCCCGATCCGCTTGATGGGACTTCCCGAAAACAGCGCACGAAACACAGCATCATCAAGTGTTGCCAGTTTTGCCAAATCAGGCGCAACCAGTTCAGGGCGTGCGTGATATTTTGCCTCGCGCGCCTCTTGCGCGAACTTGTTCCACGGACAAACCGCAAGACAATCGTCGCAGCCGTATATCCGATTGCCCATCAAGGCGCGCAGATCTTCGTCAACCGGCCCGTGATGTTCGATTGTCAGGTATGAAATACAACGGCGCGCATCCAGTTGGAACGGCGCGGGAAACGCATCTGTCGGGCAGATGTCCAGACAGGCCGTGCAACTGCCACAGCTTTCAACGCCAGCTTCGTCCGGTTCAAGCGTGACAGTCGTAAAAATCGCCCCCAGAAAAAACCAGTTTCCCAGATCGCGCCCCAGCAGATTGGTATGCTTGCCCTGCCAGCCCAGACCCGCCGCCGCGCCCAGGGGCTTTTCCATGACCGGCGCCGTGTCGACGAACACCTTGATTTCGGCACCGTCGGCCTGATCAATCAGCCAGCGGGCCAGGCGTTTCAACCGCTTCTTTACGACATCATGGTAGTCACGGTTCTGCGCATAAACGGAAATCGCCGCGCGGTCAGGCTGGTCCAGCACCGCAAGTGGATCATGGGTAGGCGTATAGGGTTCGGCCAGCATGATTACGGATCGCACCGCAGGCCAAAGGGCACCTGGATCAGCGCGCCAGCCTGCGCGCTCTGCCATCCATGACATTTGCCCGTGGCGACCATCGGCCAAAAATGCCGCAAGCCGGTCCGGCAGGTCAGGAACGGCATCGGGGCGGCACACACCCATCTGCGCAAACCCCTCGGACAAGGCCTGCGCGCGCAATCGTTCCTTGAGGTCGGCAGTCACCTAGAAATCAAGATCGGCGTAATGTGACGGCTGTGGAAAACCCGACACCTGATCAGCCAACAAGGACCGAAACGCAGGGCGCGATTTGATCTTGGCATACCAATCCTTCACGACTTCGGAGCGGTTCCAGTCCACGTCACTGACGTAATCAAGGCAGGACAAATGCGCTGCTGCTGCAAAATCCGCCAATGACAGGTCATTTCCAGCCAACCAGCGCCGCTGATCCAGCAACCACGCCATGTAATCCAGATGATACTTGATCGCTTTGGACCCGGCCTTGACGTTGCCGCTGTCAGGGTAACCTGTTCCCATGAGCTTGCGAAACACCCGCTCTCCCAACAGTTTCGACGTCACCTCGGCGTTGAACTTGTCGTCAAACCACGCGACCAAGCGGCGCACCTCGTAACGCTGTTCCGCCGCTTTGGGCAAAAGGGCCGGCTCGGGGTGGATTTCTTCAAGATATTCGCAAATCGCGGTGCTATCTGCAAACGTCCGGCCATCCATACGCAACACAGGCACCTTGCCTGCCGGATTGCGGCGTAAAAAGTCAGGGTCTTGTTCCCAATAGCGTTCTTCGACCAGTTCAACTTCGATACGCTTTTCAGCCAGTGAAAGGCGAACTTTGCGCGAAAACGGCGAAAGCGGAAAATGATAGAGCTTGTGGGTCGCGTTGTGCATCGGAACCTTACCAACTAAGACCCCACTTCAATGCCCGATTGCGCGGCGGTGATCAATCCCGAGTCATCTTTCAAAACATGCCGCGCGGCCGTCCGCCAGAATTGTCGCTGCACCATCGACGATACCCGCCGCACGATTACGCACATATCGCGAGGGCTGACTGGCAGAACGCCCCTTGGGATCAGGTAGGATCGCGGCAAGGCGCGCCGCCTGCACCGCGCTCAGATCGGCAGCGCGAACACCAAAGTAGTGCACGGCGGCTGCTTCGATACCAAACACGCCTTCGTCGAATTCGGCGACGTTCAGATAAACCTCGAGAATACGCTGTTTACTCCAGACAGCCTCGACCACCGGGGTCATGCCCGCCTCAAGGGCTTTGCGCAGCCAGCTGCGGCCTTGCCACAAGTAGACGTTCTTAACGACCTGCTGGGTGATGGTTGACCCGCCGCGCGCACCACCTTCATCAAGGGCGGCGCGAATGGCATTCACATCCAGCCCCCAATGCAGGCAAAAATTGGCGTCCTCGGCGGCAACGACAGATCGCGCCATCACGGGGGCGATATCTTCGATCGCGACCCATTCCTGCGCGACACCACCCACGCGCCGCCCTTCGGAAAACATGTAGGGCGTGGTTGGCGGATTCACGAATGCAAAGACGACTGCGGCCAAAACAACAATGCTCAAGACAAGCAACCCCCCTCGGATGATCCAGCGCCGCACCCAAAGGATTGACCGCGTGATCGGGCCACGCCCGTCCTTGCCGGATTTTGCCTTTGATGTCGCTTTGGATCGCTTTGCCATTGCTTGGTATAAGTCACGGGCAGCGCCCCGTGGTCAAGCCGCCAGTGGTGCAGAAAGCACGCTTGCCTCGCGGCCACGCAGCACACAGCGCGCGGTTTCGATGGTGTGACAGGGTGCATCGCCGGCAAACTCGGGAAAGAGCGCCGAAATCTCTGCTCGCAACTCCGGGTCCCCGTCCATCATCACATCGCCGGGGAAAAAGGTTTCCGTGGCGATCCCTTCGGCAAAAACGACCTCGTGCTTGTCGCACATGATATGATGGTAAGACACGTCACGCATCGGCAGCCGATGGATCGTATCCCCGTTCACAAGATGCTTGGCTGCCACGAAAACCTCGTCCTCTCCAAAGAACAGCTCTGCGCGCCAGCCGGTGATCAGAATGCGGTGTTGCGGTGAAACAAGCAGCGCGCGATCGTTGCCCAACGCGTTCGGTGCAAAGCGGATCGGCGTAAAATCACCACCGCCAATGACAGTGCGGCTGCCCGTCCAAACCAAAGGTTGTAGGCCGCTATCCTGCGTCATGATCAAATCACCAACGCCCAGATCCTCGACCCGTCGCAGCCCCTGATCGGTTTCGATCAGGGTTCCCGCGACAAAACAGGGTGGGCCAAGGTCCGACACCAGAAGCGGGCCTTGCCCATTGACCCAGGTCGACGACACGAATGTTCCGTTCTGGAGGGCCTGACCATCCGTCGGCGTGAAAACCTGTTGCCCGTTGGCAAGATAAAAAGTGGTTCCGGTGTAAGTCACGTTCCCCACACCTGCCACATTGATCGTTACAGTATCACCCGGATAAGAGCTTGAGATATCAGAGCCATTCACGCTGTCATTGTCGAAACGGTCAAAATCATTGTCGTCGTTTTGATCAACAAGCGTGAGATTCACATAGTTCAACGCCGTTCCACCCGCTGGCGGGTTGGCCGGATCCATCAGGAAAAACTGGTCTGTATAACTCGTTGGCATGACTGCCTCATACTCACTGTTGTCAAATTTCGGACAGTGCGTGGTATGAAGGCCGATTGTGCCGCGATTGGGGTTACGTTGAGGTAAGTTTTAGCCAAATTGCGGCAAAGCCGTGGCCAATCGACCCCGGCTCTGCGCTATTGTTTGCGATTTGGAAACGCTATTCGGCAGGCACCGCAGCGCTTTCATGTGACAGTGGTGCTGGGATATGAACCAGCATTTCCTTGGGGCACAGCTGAAGAAACTTGCCTTTTTCATAGTCCCAATGCTGCAGAATATCTGCGGCCTTGCGGCTTCCCGTCTCAGCCAGATGTTCTTGGATCAGGTCTTTGAGCTGGGTTTCCCAGTGATCGACCGTTACCGGACAGGCGACCAGTGTTTCCATATTAATCAGTGGAGCCGCATCGCCATTTTCGTCATAAATATAGGCCATGCCACCCGTCATACCAGCGCCAAAGTTCGCGCCAATCGACCCAAGGATCACCGCAACCCCGCCGGTCATATATTCACAGCCATTGCTGCCACAACCTTCGATCACGACCTTTGCACCGGAATTGCGCACTGCGAAACGCTCGCCTGCGCGCCCTGCGGCAAACAGATAGCCATCGGTCGCACCATAAAGAACGGTGTTGCCGATGATCGTGTTCTCGGACGCGACCAGCGGGCTTGCCATTGGTGGACGCACGGTAATCATGCCGCCCGACAGGCCCTTGCCGACATAATCGTTGGCATCCCCCGAAACTTCGATCTTGAGGCCAGGTGCGGCGAACGCCCCCAGCGATTGCCCCGCCGAACCTTTCAGCTTTACCGTCAGGTGGTCGCGCTGCAGCGCGTTGCGCATCCCGAAGTTCTTGACGATATGGCTGGATGTGCGCGTGCCAATGGTGCGCAGCGTGTTCTGCACCGCATATTCCAGCTGCATCTTTTCCCCGTCATCAAGGAAGCGCGCGGCGTCCTTGACGATTTCAGCATCCAGCGTGTCAGGCACCGCATTGCGCGGCTTGTTCCGGTCGTAAACGATATCGGCCGCGCCATCGACGGTAATCAGCAGTGGATTCAGATCAAGATCATCCAGATGCGCCGACCCACGTGACACCTGCGTCAGCAGATCAGCGCGGCCAATCACATCATCCAAGGACCGCGCGCCGATACTGGCAAGGATTTCGCGCACTTCGGTGGCGTAAAACGTGATCAGATTCACAACCTTGTCCGCCGTTCCTGTAAACTTGTCGCGCAAGGCTTCGTCCTGGGTGCAGACACCAACCGGACAAGTGTTGCTTTGGCACTGGCGCACCATGATACAGCCCATCGCGATCAGTGCGGCGGTGCCGATGCCGTATTCCTCGGCCCCCAGCATCGCGGCCATCACGATGTCACGGCCCGTGCGCAAACCGCCATCGGTGCGCAGCGTAACGCGGCTGCGCAGGTTGTTCATCGACAGGACCTGATGCGCCTCGGTCAGCCCCATTTCCCACGGAAGGCCCGCATATTTGATAGAGGTCGCGGGCGACGCGCCCGTGCCGCCGTTGTGGCCAGAAATCAGGATGATATCGGCCTTGGCCTTGGCCACACCGGCGGCAATCGTGCCAACCCCACTTGAGGCGACAAGTTTCACCGTCACCTTGCAGCGCGGGTTGATCTGTTTCAGATCATATATCAGCTGCGCCAGGTCCTCGATGGAATAGATATCGTGGTGTGGCGGCGGCGAAATCAGCGTCACACCTTTGGTTGAATGGCGCAGACGGGCGATCAGGTCGGTAACCTTCATGCCGGGCAGCTGGCCACCTTCGCCGGGCTTGGCCCCTTGGGCGACCTTGATTTCGAGCTCTTCGCACTGGTTCAGGTATTCGGCCGTGACGCCGAAACGCCCCGATGCAACCTGCTTGATCTTGGCAGAAGGATTGTCGCCATTGGGTTCGGGCACGAAATGCGCGGGGTCTTCTCCGCCCTCGCCACTGTCGGATTTTGCACCGATCCGGTTCATTGCCACGTTCAGCGTTTTATGCGCCTCGGGCGACAGCGCGCCCAGCGACATGCCTGGCGTCACGAACCGCTTGCGGATCGCGGTAATACTTTCGACCTCTTCGATCGGGATTGCGTCACCCATCGGTTTGATCGCCAGCAAATCACGCAAATGGATTGGTGGGTTGTTCTGCATCAGTGACGAATACTGCTTCCAAACCTCATAGGACGCACGGTTACAGGCGTTCTGCAGGAGGTGCATGGTCTGCGCTTCCCAGGCGTGCTTTTCACCCGAACGGCGCGCCTTGTAGAACCCGCCGATGGGCAACACATCACTGCCCCCACGCCAACCGGCCTCATGCACAGCGGCGACTTTTTTCTGGATACCGCTGACGCCGATACCGGAAATGCGTGACTGCATGCCGGGGAAATATTCAGCGACCATCGCGCGGGACAGACCCACAGCCTCGAAATTCAGGCCACCACGATAGCTGGAAATCACCGATATCCCCATCTTGGCCATGATCTTGAGCAGGCCTTGGTCAATCGCGGTGCGATAGCGCGCCACAGCCTCGGTCAGGGTGCCTTCAAGCAACCCACGCCCGATGCGATCCGCAAGCGAATCTTCGGCCAGATAGGCGTTCACGACCGTCGCGCCACAGCCGATCAGCACAGCAAAATAGTGCGGATCAATGCATTCAGCCGGCCGGATATTCAGCGAACAAAACGTGCGCAAACCCTTGCGTGTCAGCCAGCTATGCACCGCGCTGGTCGCCAAAATCATGGGCATCCCGACACGGTCCTGGCCCTGAAACTGATCCGTCAAGATCAGGTGGCCAGCTCCCGAACGCACGGCATCTTCGGCCTCGGCGCGGATACGTTCCAGCGCCTGGCCAAGGGCGGCGGGGCCACCATCAGCGTCAAAGGTGCAGTCGATTTCGGTGCAGGTCGCGTTGAATGCGGCCTTCAAGGCGTCCCATTGCGCATTACCAACAAACGGGCTGTCGAGTACCAGAATTTCGGTCTGGCTGGAATCCTCGTCCAATACGTTCTTGAGGTTCCCAAACCGCGTCTTGAGGCTCATCACTCGGAATTCGCGCAAGCTGTCAATCGGTGGGTTGGTGACCTGGCTAAAGTTCTGGCGAAAGAAATGCGACAGCGGGCGATATTTCTCCGACAGGACCGCGCTTGGCGTGTCGTCACCCATCGAGGCAAGCGTTTCTTTGGCGTCCTCGGCCATCGGGGCCAAAATCTGTTCAAGCTCTTCAATCGTGTAGCCCGCCGCGATCTGGCGTTTGCGCAATTCAGCACCCTCAAACAACGGCGTTTCAGTCACTGATCCTAGCGCCTCGTCCAGTTCATTGATCTTGCCGACCCATTCACCAAAGGACCGGCCCGCGGCCAGTTTGTCCTTGATTTCGACATCGTGGAACAACCCGCCTTCGCGCATGTCCACCGCAATCATCTGCCCGGGGCCAAGCGCGCCTTTTTCAACGACACTTGCCTCGTCGATCGGCACCATACCCGCCTCGGAGCCGGCAATCAGCAGGCCGTCACCCGTCACGACATAGCGCATGGGGCGTAGCCCGTTGCGATCAAGACCGGCGCAAACCCAGCGACCGTCGGTCATGGCAAGGGCGGCCGGGCCGTCCCAAGGTTCCATCACGGAGTTGCAGTAGGAATACATGTCACGCCAGGCCTGCGGCAATTCGGTCGCCTGCTTTGACCAGCTTTCGGGCACCAGCATGGTCTTGGCCATCGGCGCGCTGCGGCCCGCACGCACAAGAATTTCAAACACAGCATCAAGCGCACCGGAATCCGACGACCCAAGCGGAATAATCGGCTTCACATCCTCTGCCATGTCACCAAAAGTGGCGCTCGCCATGCGGATTTCGTGGCTTTTCATCCAGTTGACGTTGCCCCTGAGGGTGTTGATTTCACCATTATGGGCCAACATCCGAAACGGCTGCGCCAACCACCACTGGGGAAAGGTGTTCGTGGAATAGCGCTGGTGATGGATTGCAAAAGCG
Organism: Octadecabacter sp. SW4; assembly: GCF_008065155.1. Lineage (NCBI taxonomy): Bacteria > Pseudomonadati > Pseudomonadota > Alphaproteobacteria > Rhodobacterales > Roseobacteraceae > Octadecabacter > Octadecabacter sp. SW4. Next base: position 3,161,822 of record NZ_CP042819.1, read on the forward strand.
CTCTCGAACCGGTCATCCAGAAGGTCGGGATAAAACTCGGCGACCTGCTCGGCCAGCATCATGCCCTTATAGATGATAGATCGGCACGACAGTGATGCCAGATACAGCTCGCGGATACCCGCAGCGGCAGACGCTTTTTCAATGCGACGACGAATAACATAAAGTTCACGTTCGAACTGTTCCTCGTCCACACCCTTGGCATTCGAGATCAGGATCTGTTCAATCTCGGGGCGGGTCGCGTTGGCCTTTTCGCCCAGACAGGAAATGTCGACGGGCACATGCCGCCAGCCATAGATATAATAGCCCATCCGCAGGACTTCGGTTTCGATGATTGTGCGGCATGTTTCCTGCGCGCCGAAATTCGTGCGCGGCAGAAAGACCTGGCCGACAGCGATCATTTCATTCTTGCGCGGCTCGTGGCCGGTGCGACGCACCTGATCATAGAAAAATTCAACCGGAATTTGCACGTGGATACCGGCACCATCACCGGTCTTGCCATCCGCATCGACAGCGCCGCGGTGCCAGATCGCCTTGAGCGCGGCAATGCCGTTTTCCACAACGCGGCGGGACTTCTTGCCGTCGATCGACACGACAAGTCCAACGCCACAGTTGGCTTTCTCGTCCTCGTGGGCATAAAGGCCGTTTTCAGCCAACCATTCGCGGCGGGCGGTTTCGTCAGCGGCCCAGCGATCATCATATTGCGTCATGGTATGCTCCTTCATGGTGCGCTTGCCCGCGTGGGCAAGGGAATATCAACGGGGTCTGCCGAAGACAGAATAACGTCACAGTCATAGATCGGTTCGGCGGCCAGAAAGCCCGGCTCGCCGGGAAAAGAAAACTCAACCGGCGTGCTGTCGCGGCTATAAGAGTCGTTGGCTGTGGTGACCTGGCGCGTGCCGGACAGAAAGACGCGCCAGTCGCGATTGATGAACTCGCCTCCCTCGGAACGCCAAAGCTCTTGACCGCTTATGTTGCGTGCCGTCATCTCATATTCAGTTTCTTCCAACTGCACGCCATCAATCACAACCGTGCGGCCAGTCAATCGATCAAGTCCGGTAAACTGTGTCACACCGACCTGATCCGACGTGGTGCTGAAATTCCACGAATCCGCACCAACTTCGAGAAGATCACTGAATGACGCCGGATCTTCGATCACCGGGCCAAGAATTTCGGTTTCGCCTGACAGCGGGCTGTAGCTTTCGACCCATTGGGTCTCTGCATCGATGGTCGACATATAGACCATGCCCGCCTGCGTAAGGTCGACGCGCCGCTGATACCCCTCGGGATCGGTGGCGCAGATGAAGTTATGCGTCACCGTGCATTCGCGCTTTTGGATTGTCACATACCCTTCACAGCCCTGCGGCAGGTTGAATGTCTGCGCGGCGGCGGGACCAGCCAGCGCGGAAATGAACATGGCAGCGCGGATCATCGCGTGGCCTCGTAGCTGCTCATGATGGTGCCGCAACCGTATTTTGGTTGATCGGTGAAAAAGCCCGCCTCGCCCGGATAGATGAATTCGACGGGCGATGCATCAAACTGTTCGTCAGGCGCGTCGGTGCTCCACGAGGTGCCAAAAAAGAACAGGCGGTGACGCTCGCTTACATATTGGCGGCCCGCATTGGACGAAATAATATTTCCCTGTGGGTCGATCTGGTCGTAGGCGTATTCGGTGTTCAACAGCGGCTCGCCATCAATCACAGTTGTTTCGCCGGTCAAACGGTCATAGCCAACATAGCGTTCCGGTGCAGCGTTGATACTGGGCACAGTCGTGAAGTCGTATGTGTCATAACCTTCACCGAACAACACCGTCAGGCTTTCGGGATCAGGCGCGGGCAGCACCATTGTTTCGGTGCGCGGCGGCATCGCATAATAGGTTTCGAGCCACTGAAATTCGCGGTCAACCTTGCGAACCTGAAACGGGCCCATCTGGGAGAACACGGCTATCCACTGATCGCCTTCGGCATCGCCCGCGCAGGTCCAAACATTAGAGACGATGCACGCGCGATATTGCACTGTCAGCGTCCCGGTGCAGCCCTGCGGCGGCTGGAACGACTGGGCAAAAACAGGTGCGCCCAGCAATGCAAGAATGAAAGCAACGCGGATCATTCGGCGGCCACGCTTGCGGCTTGGCTGATGTAATCAAGAATTGCATCAGCCGCTTCGCGCCCGTCACGGATTGCCCAGACGACAAGGCTGGCGCCCCGCACAATATCGCCCGCCGCATAAACACCTTCGAGGTTGGTTTTGCCAGTGCCAAAATCGGCCTTGATCGTTCCCCATCGGGTGACTTCAAGATCGGGAGCGCCCCATAGGGTAGGCAGGTCCTCGGGCTCAAAGCCCAGCGCCTTGATCACCAGATCCGAACCTTCGACATAATCGCTGCCTTCGATCAATTCCGGCATCTGACGCCCCGACACGTCGGGCGCACCAAGGCGCATCTTCTGCACCATGACACCTTCGACGGCATCGCCCGTGAACCCCTTGGGGGCAGCGAGCCAGACAAATTCAACGCCTTCTTCTTCGGCGTTTTGCACTTCGCGCTGCGAGCCGGGCATGTTGGCCTTGTCGCGACGGTAAAGGCATTTCACGCTTTCTGCGCCCTGTCGGATCGCGGTGCGAACACAATCCATCGCCGTGTCGCCGCCACCGATGACAACCACTTTCTTGCCAGCCGCGTTCAATTCGCCGCTTTCAAACTCTTCGACAACATCGCCGAAACTTTTGCGGTTGCTGGCGGTCAGATAATCAATCGCGCGTACGATCCCTTCGGCACCAGACCCGGGTGCCTGAAGGTCGCGTGTCTTGTAAACACCCGTGGCGATCAGCACCGCGTCGTGTTTGCCGCGAATGGCGTCGAACGACAGGTCTTCGCCGACATTGCAATTCAGGACAAATTCGACACCGCCGTCTTCCAGTTGCGCCATCCGCTGCATGACGATGTCTTTTTCCAGCTTGAAGCCCGGAATACCATACGTCAGCAGACCGCCACCGCGATCATACCGGTCATAAACCGTGACCTGCACACCGGCTCGGCGCAAACGATCGGCCGCCGCCAGCCCACCAGGGCCGGCACCGATGATTGCCACGCTTTCCGTGCGCTCGATCGCAGGGCGGATCGGCTTGACCCAGCCCTGATCGAACGCAGTGTCGGTAATGTATTTTTCGACGGCGCCGATGGTAACAGTGCCGTGGCCAGACTGTTCAATCACACAGTTGCCTTCGCACAACCGGTCCTGCGGGCAGATTCTGCCGCAAATTTCGGGGAACGTGTTGGTCGCCTGTGACACCTCATAGGCTTCTTCCAACCGCCCTTCGGCCGTCAGGCGCAACCAGTCGGGGATGTTGTTGTGCAGCGGGCAATGGGACTGACAATAAGGCACGCCGCACTGGCTGCATCGGCTGGCTTGTTCTTCGGCCTTGTCGCGGGCGTATTCGGCGTAGATTTCGTCGAAATCCTGACTGCGCAGGTCAGGCACGCGCTTTTCAGGCATATCCCGCCCGACCGTCACGAATTTCAACATCTTTTGACCAGCCATGCCACATCCTCCGTCATGATCCCGGAGGTATCTGATAGAATGGGTCTGCCGCAATGAAAAGTCAGCAACACTGACCTAAATACGGTATTTTCGGTGGCGCGCTCAAGATTCTTGCGCAGGCGGCAGTATTTTAGGTCAGCATGCCTTACCTAGCAGCTATGCCCCAACCAAAAGAGCAACCATCGCAACGCCGCCGACGATGATTCGCCACCAGCCAAAAATCCGGTATCCATTGTGCGTCACATAGTTCAGCACCCAACGCACAACCAATACCGCCGTGATAAACGCCATCGCAAAACCGACCGCGATTTCGCCCATCGCCGAAGCATCCAGCACATCGCGGTTTTGATACAGATCATAGGCAAAGGCGCCTGCCATCGTCGGCATTGACAAAAAGAACGAAAATTCTGCCGCGGCGCGTTTACCAACTCCCAGCATCAGCGCGCCAACAATCGTCGCGCCCGACCGCGATACGCCCGGAATCATCGCCAGAACCTGAACCACTCCAATCGCCAGCGATTTGCCAATCGGAATCTCGGTGGCATCCTCATGCACGGCAGGCGGCGCAATGCGATCCACGAACAGCAGCACAATCCCACCAAGGATCAGCATGACTGCGATCAGCATCGGCGTTTCAAACAAGATCGTTTTGATAATCCCATGCGCCAAAACACCAACGACCGCAGCCGGCAAAAAGGCGATCAGCACGGACAGGATAAAGCGGCGCGCCGCAGGGTCATGAGGTGCGTCGCGAAACACCGCCCACAGCTTGCCAGAGTAAAGTGTCAGAATTGCCAGAACCGCACCAAGCTGGATCACAACCTCAAAGGTTTTGCCCGCGCTTTCAAACCCAAGGAAATACCCCGCCAGCAGCAAGTGGCCGGTCGATGATACCGGAATAAACTCCGTCAGCCCCTCCAAGATACCAAGGAAAAAGGCGATCAACATTGTAGGTTCGGTCATGTATATCAGACCTTGAGATTACGCGCGGATTCTTTGATCTCGCTGTACTGGCCTGACGGGCGAAAGCGCCACAGATAGTCAGGCAGGATCGCCTCCATCGGCACGGGCGCAATGCCCAGCGCCGCAAATCCCTGCGCACCCTGCGCGACGATATTGTCGTTCTTGAGATTGATCACCTGATCCTTGGTAAGAGGGCCGCGCACCATACCCAGCGACAACACACGCCCAACGCTGAAGCCGAACGCCATGAGCCGTGCGATCGGGAAGGGAATGTTCACAACCATGCGGCGGCGACGGATCACATGCAGCATCGTGCCCATCAATTCGCGAAAGGTATGCACATCGGGGCCACCAAGCTCGTAGACGCCAGACAAATCCCCCGTCACGCCAAGCACTGCCGCCTGCGCAACGTCATCGACATAGACCGGCTGAAACAGGGTGTCCGCACCAACGACTGGCACGACAGGTCCGAAACGAGTCATCCCGGCGAAGCGGTTAAAGAAATCATCCTCGGGTCCGAACACGATTGACGGGCGCAGGATCATGGCCTTGGGCATATGCTGCAAAACACCTGCTTCGCCAGCGGCCTTTGAGCGGGCATATTCGCTGTCCGACTCCGCATCGGCACCGATTGCCGAAATTTGCACCATGCGGGTGATCCCTTCTGCGGCGGCGATCCGGGCGACACGCTCGGCACCATCCGCCTGCACGGCATCAAAGGTGTTCTTGCCCACCTCGTCGAGCACGCCAACACAGTTCACAACCGCATCGGCACCCTGGGACACGGCGCGCACGCTGGCATCGTCACGAATGTTGCAAAAGACCGGCTCGACCTGCCCGACAACACCGTAAGTGCGCACGAACATCGCCTCGTTGGGGTTACGCACGGCGACGCGCACGCGCCATCCCTCTTTGGCCATGCGGCGGGCAATATAGCGCCCGACAAACCCTGATCCGCCGAAAATCGTGACAAGTTTGGCCATGAGGAACTTCCCTGCTGCTGCTTGGGCTTGGGTTTACCCCCACGCCCCCCGTGAAACAAGGCGCATTTGAGCATGGTTTGCGCAGTTTTACCGCGGTGGTTTCCTGCTAGGCAAACTTTGTGCCATCAATCCACAGTCGCAGCGGAATCGCGTTGACAGCACCCGCCTGCACGCTTACATCGCCCCTCACGTGATCTGTGCCCAGATGGCGGAATTGGTAGACGCGCTAGCTTCAGGTGCTAGTACTGGCAACGGTGTGGAGGTTCGAGTCCTCTTCTGGGCACCATTCATCCCCTTAGACATTGTGGTGTGGCGGACGGCTGCTATATGACGGGGCAGCGCCCTTTCAGATGAGTTTCGCCGATGACCAACACGCTTTACCAGAACGACCTGCCCGACGGGCTTGATCTTGGCCCCGTCGTCGCGATCGATTGTGAAACGATGGGACTGAACCCGCATCGCGACCGACTGTGTCTGATCCAGATGTCGGGCGGCGATGGCAACTGCCATCTGGTGCAGGTGGCCAAGGGGCAGACCAGCGCTCCCAACCTCTGCAAGATGCTGGCCGATCCGAACGTGTTGAAACTGTTTCACTTTGGCCGCTTTGACATTGCGGCGATGCTGCATGCCTTTGGTGTGGTCACGGCCCCCGTTTACTGCACCAAGATCGCCTCAAAGATGGTACGCACCTTTACCGACCGGCACGGGCTGAAGTTTCTGCTGCAGGATCTTGTCGGCGTCGACATCTCGAAGCACCAGCAACAGTCAGATTGGGGCGCCGAAACCCTGACCGAGGCACAGTTGGATTACGCCGCCAGTGATGTGCTTTACCTGCACAAGCTGCGCGACGAACTGGACATGCGCCTTGCCCGCGAAGGCCGCACCGAAATGGCCCAGGCCTGCTTTGATTTTCTGCCGATGCGCGCCCAGCTGGACCTGACCGGCTGGCCCGAAATCGACATATTCGCGCACTGATATGCCAAATTCAGAAACCTTCCTTCAGACCGCCCGCCGCGTCATCACAACCGAGGCCGATGCGCTGAACACGCTTGCCAACGGCCTGTCACAGCCCTTTGCCGATGCTGTGGAATTGCTGCTGAACGCCAAGGGCCGTGTGATCGTATCCGGCATGGGGAAATCCGGCCATATCGCCCGCAAGATGGCGGCGACGTTCGCAAGCACGGGAACGCCTGCGCATTTCGTCCACCCCGCCGAGGCCAGCCACGGCGATCTTGGCATGATGGCGCAGGGCGATGTTGTGCTGGTGCTGTCCAATTCAGGCGAAACACCCGAGCTGGCCGACATGGTCGCCTATACGCGCCGCTTTCGGATTCCGTTGATCGGGGTCGCCAGCCGCGCCGACAGCACGTTGATGAAACAGGCCGATGTGGGCATTCTTTTGCCCAAAGTCGCCGAAGCCTGCACCACTGGCGTTGTCCCCACGACCAGCACCACAATGACTCTGGCGTTGGGGGATGCATTGGCCGTTGCGATCATGGAACATCGCGCATTTACACCCGAGAACTTTCGCGAGTTCCATCCGGGCGGCAAACTGGGTGCGCGCCTCTCAAAGGTCAGCGATCTGATGCACAGCGGCGATGCGGTGCCTCTTGCCAGCACCAGGGCCCCCATGAGCGACACCTTGCTGACAATCAGCCAAAAAGGATTTGGTGTGGTTGGCGTTCTGGATGACGAAGGATATCTTTGCGGTATCGTCACCGATGGTGACCTGCGCCGCAATATGAACGGGCTGCTTGACCTGACCGCAGGCGAGGTGATGACCAAGGCGCCGACAACGATCGGACCCGATTCATTGGCCGAGGAGGCTGTGGCGATCATGAACGACAAGAAAATCACCTGCCTGTTCGTGGTCGATCCCAGGGGATCAAGAAACGCCAAGGGCATTCTGCACATCCACGATTGCCTGCGGGCCGGGGTGGTTTAGACTGATGGGTGCCGATAACCTGTATTCGCAGGTCGTCGCCTACCTCAAGGTTGCCTTGCCGCTGGCCGCCATCGCGCTGCTTTCAACCTTGTTCCTTTATTCGGACAGAAGCGGCAGTGAAACCGAAATTCCCTATGCCGAGATCGAGGCCATTGCCCGCGAGCCCCGCATCGCGTCACCCAATTTCACCGGTATGTCCGAGGACGGATCGGTGATTTCCATTTCTGCCCAGACAGCACGCCCGATCGAAGGTGAAAGCAGCTTTCTTGTTGATGGCCTAAACGCCGAAATCGACACCGCCGAAGGCACGCACATTGAAATTCGCGCCGGTGAGGGATTTGTAAATACCGCGCAACGCATCGCACGGCTTGAAGGGCTGGCGCGGGTGGTCACATCAAATGGCTACGAGATGGAAACCAGCGGGCTGACGGCCTCGCTTGCATCGGGTCGGATCGAATCCCACGGCGCGCTTGAGGTTCGCACGCCTTTTGGCTCGCTGACAGCGGGGCAATTGGTGATCGAAACACCCGAAGGGGCCGATGGGCAGCGGATGCTTTTCAACGAGGGCGTTCGCCTGATATACACGCCGCAAGAATAAGGAACTTTTCAATTGTCACTTTCGCGCGCCCTCGCTTTTGCTTTGTTTTCACTTCTTGCCCTGCCCGCATCGGCACAGGGGACTGCAATCACCCTAGGTGGTCTGAACGCCGATCCGGCGGCACCGCTCGAAATTACCGCCGACAGCCTGAGCGTGGATCAAGACACTGGAATAGCGATCTTTACGGGCAATGTGGTTGTTGGACAGGGCGATCTGCGCTTGTCCGCCGGAGAAGTGCGCGTGGTTTATGACGACACCACGGGCGAGATCAACGCGCTCGACATTACTGGCGGCGTCACCTTTGTAACGGCAACTGAAGCCGCCGAATCGCAAACGGCGTCCTATAATCTTGAAACCGGTCAGCTGACACTGAGCGGTGAAGTGCTTGTCACCCAAGGCCCCAGCGCGATTGCCGCAGACCGTATGACGGTAAATCTGGAAACTGGCGCCGCGCGCATGGACGGGCGGGTGCGCACCGTCTTTCAGCAAGGCGAAAACTGATGGCCGACTCTCCTGATCTGACCGTCACCGATGGTGATGTTGGGCTGCGTATCGTCAACCTGCGCAAAAGCTATCGCAAAAAGGTGGTGATCCGCGATGTATCGATGGATCTCGGGCGCGGCGAGGTCGTGGCCCTGCTGGGTCCGAACGGATCGGGCAAAACGACTTGTTTTTATTCCATCGCCGGGCTTGTGACCCCCGAGGGCGGCCATGTGATCATCGACGGGCGCGATGTGACGGCCTTGCCAATGTATCGGCGTGCCAAGTTGGGTATCGGCTATTTACCACAGGAAATGTCTATTTTTCGCGGCATGTCGGTCGAGGACAACATTCTGGCTATTCTACAAATCGCCGAACCGGATCGTCGCGTGCGCCGCGAAAAACTCGAAGAGCTGCTCAGCGAATTTTCCATCGAACACCTGCGCCGCGCGCCTGCCCTTGCCCTGTCAGGCGGTGAACGCCGCCGCGTTGAAATCGCGCGCTGCCTCGCCGCTGGCCCGAAATACGTGCTGTTGGATGAACCCTTTGCGGGCGTCGACCCGATCGCGGTCGGCGAGATTCGCCACCTTGTTGCCGATTTGAAAAAACGCGGAATCGGCGTGCTGATCACGGATCATAACGTGCGTGAAACCCTCGAAATTGTGGACCGCGCCTATATTTTGCACGATGGCAAAGTCCTGATGACCGGCACCGCAGATGAGGTGGTTCAGGACGAAAACGTGCGCCGCGTCTATCTTGGCCAGAGTTTTCGCGTCAACTAATTGTTGTCGCTGAATGTCGTGGCAGGCCATTGACACCTTGGTTGATCTGTCGCCAAATGAAGGTGATGACACACTTGGTTTTCTCCTGCACCACACGTCGGGCTTTTGGGCCAGACTTGTGTCATAGAACCAAGATTCTGCCATCATACCCGTAACCTGCAGTTTTTTGCCGGGCCTTGGCCCGTTCGGAAAATTGCGCGTGCCTGAACATAAAGGAGGAACGATGCGGTATCAGATCAGTGGCAAGCAAATCGACATTGGCGAAGCGCTACAAACCCACGTGAAAACCGAACTGGGGGAAATTTTCGACAAATATGCGGGCCGTCCGACCGAGGCCTATGTGGTCTTTTCCAAGTCGGGGCACGAATTTGTTTGTGAGACTGTTGTGCATTTGTCAACTGGATTGACGGCACAGGCCAAGGCCCATGCTACTGAAATCTATGCGGCTTTTGACGGCTGTAGCGAAAAAATGGAAAAACAGCTGCGCCGCTACAAGCGCCGGTTGAAAGATCATCACAAGGATCGTTCGCAACCTGTTGAACTTTCGGACGCAGGCTCATATATCCTCGCCGCATCGGAGGAGTCGGAAGACGCCGAACCTGAGAATGTCACATCGATGATCGTGGCCGAAATGGAAGCGAAGATTCCTTCGCTATCTGTCGGCGAGGCGGTGATGCAGATGGAATTGGCAAATGCTCCGGTTCTGGTTTTCCGCAACGAAGGACATAACGGGGTCAACGTTGTTTACCGGCGCGACGATGGAAACATCGGCTGGGTTGATCCACGAAATTCAGGCTAAAGGTCGGCAGATGCCCGGCTAAGGGACAAGACCAATGCAGCTATCGGATTTGTTGCGACTGGACGGCGTCAAGGTAATTGGCGCTGCCACCAGCAAGAAACGTTTGTTCCATGATCTTGGCGCAATGGCGCTTGATTCGTTCGATCTCTCGCAGACTGACGTGGTCGATGCACTGCTTGACCGCGAAGCGCTTGGTCCCACCGGCGTCGGGCATGGTGTCGCCCTGCCCCATGCGCGCCTGCCGGGGCTGGACAAGGTCTGCGGGTTATTCGTGCGTTTGGAAAAGCCACTGGATTTTGATTCTGTGGATCGCCAGCCGGTCGATCTGGTGTTTGCCCTGTTTGCCCCCGAAGCGGCAGGCGCGGAACACCTCAAGGCGCTGGCGCTTGTCTCTCGCACCATGCGTGACGCCGATGTCTGCGCCAAACTGCGCGCAAACACGGACCCCGATACCCTTCATTCAATTTTGACCGAAGTGCACGCTACGCAGGCGGCCTAACCCCAATCACCGTAACCAAAGGTCATGTAGTCGCGCTGATATACGGCGCGGGTCGCGGTTTCGATCTCGGCGTCATAGATTTCCGCCAGACGCGCCGCATGCGGGTCACTGGCCTCTGCGGGTCGCGGCATGGTGTCCTTGCCGATTTGGGCCGCAAGTATCGCCAGGTCTTCGCCAAGCCGGTCCTCACGCAGGATCAGATCAGGCAGCACGAAATGCGCGAACCCCTGCAAGACCCCTGCTTGTGAAGCCCAGGCGGCATCAACCCTGATGCCGGTTTGCGATGCGAGATTCGCCTTGAGGAACCCCAGAAATGCAAGGAACGCCGTGCGATGCGCCTGCCTGTCATAGCTGTCGTCAGGCATGCTCTTTGGGATCGGCAGTTTGAACCGCTGGCGTAGGGTCGCGCGGATTTCACCGTAACTGCCTGGCCCCGTTTGCAGGATACGATCACAAAACGCGGCGTGGGCACGGGCAACAGGGTGGCGCACAACAGTGAAACTGCGATGGCCTGCGTGCTGGCGTTTCCATTGGCGAATGCTTTTTTGGTTAAAGCCGGACATCAACGCGTCCTGGTCCTGCCCATCCAGTGCGGCGAGCCACTGATTGATCACAGCTTCGGGACCGGAACGGATGGGCATATAAAGCAGCGGGCTTTGCGGAGCGGCCACGAATGTCGGCACCGCAGGGCCACGGCGGGGTTCAAAATTCGGCGTTCGGGTCAGGTTAAAATGGTCGATCTGCCCCAGCGCAATTTCCATCTCGTCATAGTTCTTGACCTTGTCAGACATCGGGCTTGGGTTTTGTTTCTTCAGGCTATTGTCCAGCGCATCAAGGCGCGTATCGCATCCCAGATAGGCAGCCAAACCGTTCATCACCGCGACGTCCTGCAGGTCTTCATAGGCCAGATAAAACGCTGTCTGACCTGACCGTTGCAGCGTATTGAGCAGATGCACCTGAAATTCCTGAAGCGCGGCCAAATGGGCCGCGAATTCCTTGGCATCAAAGATTATTTTCTCGACACGCGCATGTTTGACGTTTGTCAGCTTCCACTGACCCGTGGCCTGAGCGATTTTCCAGCTCACATAGCTTTCGACCGGATTGCGGGTCAGGATCACCTTGGCGCAGCGCGGATCGGGCAGGCAAACGTCAAGCGCGCGTTTGTCATGGTCATTGAAGAACCGGAAACCAGTTAGCGTGTCGGGATTATCCTTGATCCGGTTCATCAGCCGATCAGGGTCTGCATCACGTTCCGATTGCGTGACGCCAAGGATTTCCTCGCGGTTGGGATACCCGATGAAGTGCGGATTGAACGCCTCGCCAACACACGCCAGCCCATCGAATGCATTGATGTTCGTTTCCAGGAAATTGGACCCGGTGCGCATTTCGGCGAACACAACAAAATAGTCAAAAGACGCCATGAGTTACCTGACCAAATAGGGTTTGCGCGGTTTGGGCTGCACGTTGTCGGGGGCCGTTTCGGTTGGAAAATCACCCATCAAATATGGGTGCATCCCCTGGTTCTTGAGGTTCTGAAGAAACTGGCCAAAGCCTGTCAAATCGACAAGGCGCGGCGCTTCGGCCAGGCGGCGCAGGCTCTTGCCGCCCATTTCATCGACGATTCCTTGCAATGCTTCCATCGGGCTTTCGATAAAATCTGCCATGCTCCAGATTCGAATACGCGCCTTGGCATAGGGCGACCGCAGGACATTCAAATGATCGCTTTCGATCTTTTGCAGCGCGGCTGCTTCGGCCCGCAGATCGGCAAAGTTGCGGTTGGATTGAAACAAGGGCACGGCCCAGGCGCCGGAAATGACGCTGATTTGCGCGTTGGGGTCTTTGGCCATATCCCAGTTGATGATCTGTGTATCACGCGGGCCGAACTGAAAACACTGGCGTTCGCCACGGGTGTTCCAGATCAGGTTCGTCAGAAACATCCGCGCGTTATAATCCCGCACATTGGGGTTGTTGGACAGCGCACCACTAAAGGTTTCTTGCCGACCCTCGAATTCGACGACATCGGGCGCGAACAGATGGCCATGCACTCGCGCACCCGTGGCCTTGGCCAGCCAAGTGTCGAAATCCTCGAACAAGTCGCCAAACCCCTGAAACACGGAATAGGGCGCCGACGTGAAACCGTTTTCCCAGTTTTCGTTGGGGAAACGGCTTTGCATATAAAGGCCCGCGCGTCCTCGCGTCCGGCGATCGACGGCCTTGGCGAAGATCCGATCAATTTTGCCAGGGTTGGGCTCGGCGCCCTTCATCGCGCCAGCATCGTCACCAAGAAAAGTATCATAAAGCCGATCCGCATGACGCCAGATCTTGCGCGCTACAAAACAGTCGGACCGGCGCAAAAGCTGTAGGTGATCGTCGTAAAAGATGTGCGGCTTGCCCTGAAAATCGAACTTGGACAGGGTCAGCGAACGGCTTTCGATATTCTGCGAATACAGCCGCACAATCGTCTGAAAATAGCTTTCGTCAGGAATCCAGACCTTGCTGAAATAGCGGTCATAGGTCGGGCGATCGGGGTCTTGCAAAATGGCCGAAAGCGTTTGCCGCGTCAGGCACCACCACTGGCTACCCATGTGCGGAACGATTCCGTCAGGTGTGCGGCGATAAAGTTTGAAGCGGCGCTGAAATTCAACGTAGCGATCAAATAGAAACCGGTTCTTTTTCCATGAAAACGGGAACCGCAGCGTGAACCGTTCATGGTCAAGTCCGCCAACTGTCCACGGCACATCCGCCGTTGTCGCGCTTTCGATGAAGTCGGTGCGCGGCCGGGCATCAAGATAGCGCTGAAGTTCGGCAACGGGGCGCAGCGGCATGCATGACCCGGACGCAAGATAAACATGCCTGACCTGCGCGAACTTTTCCAACATCAGCTCGGATGCGCTTTGTGATGCGGCGACGATGCCCCATGTACCCCATTCACAGCGGTGGCGCTTGGAAAACAGCGCATCGGGCAGATCCGCCAGTGCGGCGACAAAAGCATCATGGGTTGCGCGATCAACGGATTTGTCGACGTGAACGACGACAGGGCAGTCACTTGCGGCCCAATGCCGGATCACCTGTTCAGCGCGATCCAGCGCGTCGTGCACCAGCATGACAATCCCGACGGTCATGCCCAGTTCCCTTTAGACATCAGTCCCAGAATTTCCAGCTGCCGCCAGTTGATATATTTCTCGCTCCACTTGCACCAAAGATCGGGATCGTCCGACAGGCCCGAAGCATAGGCCTTGTATTCGTGGCTATTGGCATAGTGCTGCTTGCGCGACAGTTCCTCGGCGGCCTTGACGCTAAAGGTGTCGAGAAACTTGGTATGCAGCAAAACGCCGCTCGCCTTTTCGCCACCCCACTCGTCGTAAACAAGGTTCAATCCCCGCGGCAGCACCATATGTGTGGAACTGACATAGGCATAGTTGCGATCCCATTTGATAAGCGGGATTTTATTGAGAGCAGGCGCGCGCCAGGGTTCATCGGGGAAAAACTTGCGCGCGCGCGGCCCGCCTTGAATCCACAGATTGCCAAATTTTCGGTTCTTGTAGATCGAATAGTTGCCCGCATCGAACCATGACGCGATTTCAAGCGGATCCTGATTGCGTTGATAAGGCACATCATCGATGCGCCCCTTGGGATACATATCCAGCAGCATCGCCCCGAAGGATTTGATCGACGATGCATCAAGCCAATCGGTCAGCGCGCGCAGCGGGCGCGTATCGCAAAACGGATAGACCAGAAATTCATCGGGATCGATAACAAGGCACCAATGCCCGTGCGCATATTTCATCTGCAGCCAGTTAAGCCAATCAACCCCGAACCGCGCGCGTTTATAGCTGCCCTTGGTCGTCCAAAGCGACACATCGGGTTGATCAGCAAGATATTCGCGCCCGCCATCATCGCTGTCGTTGTCGACCATCAGAAAATGGTTCACGCCCTTGTCGCGATAATATTTCAGGAAATACGGTAGGCGGATATCTTCGTTTCGGAAGGTCGAAAAGACGAGGATATCACCCTTTTTGATTTGCTTGGTGCGGTCCTGAACGGGCTTCAGTTGCCGACGCTTGCGGAACGCACGGATGCGCCAGCGCTTGCGCTGCAACCTAAGCCGATATGACTGCCAAGCACCCATTTACTTCCCTTGATCTTCAGAGGCACCCAGCCTCGCACACCCGCGATATCATGTCATGCTTAACACGATCTTGAAGTGATCTGCCCAAGTGGGCGCGATCATCTTGTCATTGGGGCGACAATCCTGCTGCTCTGCGATCATCTTAACTATCTTTTCCCACTCATAACTGCCTGTGACGTCTAGGTAAACGCCCCTGTCGCCGAGCACTTCGCGCCAGATGGCAAGATCGCCACAGATGACAGGCGTGCCCAGCACAGCTGCTTCGACCGGAGGCAGGCCAAATCCTTCGGCAAATGAAGGGAACAGCATGGCGCGCGCGCCTTGGGTCAGAGCGGCAATCGCACCGTCGCTTAAACCCGGCATTTCCGTCACGCCCACGATACCCGTATCGAGGCGGGCAAACACATCTTCATTCTGCCAGCCGCGGCTGCCGCAGATGAACAACTGCGGTGCATCTGCGCCCAACCTCTCCCAGATATCCAGCAACAGCGCTTGGTTCTTGCGCGGTTCGATCGTCCCGACGGTAATAAAATATGGGCGCGACAGGTCGACCCCTTTGGGAAGGGCCGCCGGATCGGGGGCCGCCAGATCAACACCCAGATGCGCCACGACCTCGACGCCGTTGGTGGTCCCGACATGCGCGTGAAACCTGCCGCGCGTGTCTTGCGAGTTGAAAATCACGCGGTCCGCAAATTCGACCGTCGCCGCGATCTTGCGCGTGAAGGTTTCCTTTACACTGGCGCGCTGGTACTGTGGAAAATCAATCGGGATCATGTCATGGATCAGCACGTTGATCCTGCTACCCCTAAGCGCCTTGATCGGCGCAAGCGTGCGACGGGTCAGATTGCTGTGGGCCACGGCATAGTAATCGACGCCGCCTTGAAACTGTCGCAGCATCCTTGCCAGACCAAACCGCCCGCACCGAGCGACAGAAACACGGCGCGCAAGGGTCAAGGCGGCCTGCTGATGACGCGACAGACGGTAAGACAGGCGCGCAAAGGTGTTCGCGTGGCCCCAGTCACCGGACTGCGTCGCGTTCAGGATTGCGGCCATACCAACACGATCCACCAACAGATATCCGACCGACGTGCGGATCAACCCAAAGGCAGGCCGATCATCTGCCAAAAAGCGGCGCAGATAAGCCAGCTCGACCCGATCAACCCCGGTCAGGACACGCCCGGCACGCGACAATAGCCGCGAAAGATTCAGCAAGCGGGGTTTTGGATTCCGGTCCAACGGGACCTACTGCGCAGCCTGACGCATCGACATCATCTCGGCCAGATACTGGCCGAATTCTTCACGCAGGTCTTCGCGGGCTAGGCCGAACGCCACGGTCGCCTGCAAGAACCCGGCCTTGGACCCGCAATCAAACCGCTGGCCACGGAACCGGAACCCATAAACATCGCGATCCTGTGCGATTTCTTCGGCAATAGCGTCGGTTAGCTGAATTTCACCGCCCGTGCCGGATTTGATCCGGTTAAGGTTTTGCATGATTTTCGGGGTCAGGATGTAGCGGCCGATAACGGCCAGATTCGATGGCGCCTCGTCTGCCGGGGGCTTTTCAACCATACCCTTGACCGACACCATGCCACCCATGTCTTCCCTAATGTCCAGCATACCGTAAGATGATGCCTTGTCCTGCGGCACTTCCATCGCGGCGACCATGCAGCCGCCGGTTTCAGCGTGCGCCTCGACCATCTGCTGCAGACAGGGCGTTTCCGCCGCGATCACATCGTCAGGCAGGATCACGGCAAAGGGTTCGTTACCCACCAGACGGCGCGCACACCAGACGGCGTGACCAAGACCCAGCGCCTTGTGCTGGCGGATATAGGCAATCGCGCCGCTGTCCATGTTTGTTGTCTTAAGAGTCTCCAGCAGGTCGCTCTTGCCCTTTTTACGCAGCGTATTCTCAAGCTCGGGAGAGTGGTCAAAATAGTCTTCCAACGCGGATTTTCCGCGTGACGTGACAAAAATGAATTCCTTGATGCCGGCCGCGCGGGCTTCATCAATGGCGTATTGAATGAGTGGACGGTCCACCAACGTCATGATTTCCTTGGGCACGGATTTCGTCGCGGGCAGGAAGCGTGTCCCCAACCCGGCCACAGGGAAGATTGCCTTGGTTACTTTCTTTTTCATCGCGCCACCCACTCACTAGCCCCGATGCCTTCGGGATCGTTTGGTTAATCTTAACACGGAAACCCCCGTCAAAAGAATGACCAATCCCCATAATCGGCGGGGAAAATCCGGTCATAGTTGTCAATCCGCACCGCTCCGCACGGGCGCAACGCGATTAACCTCGCGTTTCAGGCGGCTTTTCCAACGGTAAGGCCACCAGATACGATCACTGCGCAGCGACCGTCCGAACAACCCGCCGCACTGTTCCCAGTAGCCATCCTGATGAAAGCCGACCCTGTGATAACGCGCAGAAGTGGAGAACAGGTAAAGACTGACAATCGCGCCATCCTGCACGGCGCGCACGGCATCGGCGCGCCGTTCACGCCAGTTCCAGCGCCGCGCCGACAGCACCATATGGCCTTTGGCCTGCACGGTTGGCGCAAACGCAAGGAAGGGCGATTGCGGGGGGGGAAGCTGGGTCAGCGTTGCAAGGTCGCGCGATTCCGCCTCGGCGCAGCCTTTGTCAAAACCGCGCATCAGGCGCGTCACATCGCCTGGCATCAGATTGCCCGCGATCATGTGACGAAGCAGCCGTTTGCGTTGCTGCGCGCGCTCCATAGCAACAACACCGGAATGATCCGCATTGGGCGCATTGCGACGCAAGAACACCACAAGACTTGCGCCGATGTGGGTCAAATCCTTGGGCGCCCGATTGGCGGCGCGATAGGCACTGGCCGCGAACCCGTGATGCACCTGCGCGCGCGGCGCAATCGCAGTGCTGGCTTGGGTTGCGGCAAGGCGCATGTTCAGATCGCTTTCGTCCAGATAGAACGCGTATTCTGGATCGAACCCGCCAAGCCGCGCCAGAACGTCGCGCCGAAACGCCATGTTCGTGCCTTCGGTCTTGATCCCGCGCGTCGGCGTGCCTTGCAACAGGGTCGGGCGGGTCTCATCGATCGCAATCGGGGCCGAACTGCCATCGGGGCGAATATCGCGGGCTTTCCACTGGAAACTGATGCCGTTGCGCCCGATGACAAAACCACCCACAGCGCTGACAGCCGCATCACCAAAGGGCGCCACCAGGTAGGACAGCCACGTGGGTTCGGGCACGGCATCATCGTCGATGAAAGCAACAATCTTGCCGGCGGCCTGCGCAATGCCAAGGTTGCGGGCCTGCGAGATATTCGGCGCGTCAAAGGCAACCGTCTTGATCCGGTCAGCCAACCCGTCAACGGCTTTCAGCCCCTCGCGGTCCGCAACGACGATCACCTCGAAATGCGGATAACGCAGTTGGCTGATACCCATCAGGCACAAACGCAAAGCATCGGGGCGGCCACGGCTGACAACGACAATGCTGACGTTTTCTGCGCTCACACTGCCCCCATCTGCTGTAACATCGCCTCGATCCGCGGCACATCTTCGGGGTTGTTCAGCTCCCAGAACTGGCGGCCACGCGCCACGACCTCGACGCAAAGCATATGCGCGCCGCGTTCAAGAAACCGGAGCTGCTCCAACCCTTCAAGCTGCTCAAGCGGTCCAGCCGCCCAACGGGGATAGGCCGCAAGCGCCGAGGGGCGATAAGCATAGACGCCAACGTGATGAAACACGGGCGTTTCATCAGTATCGGCGTAGGTCTTGCCGGTATAGGGAATAACCTCTTTCGAAAAATAAAGTGCGTTGTGATCAGCCCCGAACACGGCCGTTGTGCCACCAACACGCCCCGCGCGACGGTCCTCGAGAAACCCGTTCAAGGCACGCCCTTCGGTGCGCAACACAGGCGTTGCAACTTCGGCGACCGGGTGCACGCGCAAGGCACTGACAAGATCTTCGACAAACCATGCGGGCGTCAGAGGGGCATCGCCCTGCAAGTTGACAATCACATCATAGCCGCCACCCAAGGCATCATAGGCTTCGGCGCAGCGTTCGGTCCCGTTTTGACAGTCTTGGGATGTCATCACGACATCGGCGCCGAACGCCTCGCTCGCCGCCTTGATGCGATCGTCATCGGTGGCCACCACCACACGATCCACGCCCTGCACCGACATCGCCGCCTCCCACGAACGTTTGATCAGGCTTTTGGCCTGACCGTCCGCACCGCGCAATTCGACCAAGGGCTTGCCCGGATAACGGGTGCTGGCATAGCGGGCGGGAATGACGATCAGGGTGCCCATGTTACGCCTGCTTCAGGTCAACGCCGGGGGCATAGGCGATAAAAAACGGGTTCGCGAAACCCGCTTTGCCATAGGCAAGCGTTTCGTGATTATCAAAGCGCACAACATGGCCGCCTGCACCAGTAAGAACAGCGTGCCCAGCGGCGGTGTCCCATTCCATTGTGCGGCCGACGCGCGGATAAATATCAGCCTCGCCCGTAGCGATCAGACAGAATTTCAGGGACGAGCCTGCACTTTTCATATCCTTGACGGCGTATTTGTTGATGTAGTCGTCCGTGGCCTGATCACGGTGCGATTTTGACGCGACAACCATCAATGCCGCGTTATCGGGCGATGACACGCTGATCGGCGCAGTCGGGCCGGGGGTATCCTTGGCGAAAGCGCCGGTTTCTTCGACGGATTGGCCGTCGGGAAGGGTGTAGAACAGGCGCCCCTTGGCGGGTGCATAGACCACGCCGCGCACAGGCACACCGTCAACGACATAAGCAATGTTCACGGTAAAATCGCCACGGCGATGGACGAACTCCTTGGTTCCATCCAGCGGATCAACAATCAAAAAGGTGCTGGCGCTTTGCGCATGAGTCGCGGCCTGTTCCTCGGTCACGAGTGTCACCTCTGGAAAGGCGGCGCGCAAACCCGCAGAAATGATCTCGTCCGCTGCTTCGTCGGCAGCGGTGACGGGGCTCTCATCGCTCTTGGTCTTCACTTCGAAATCGGGGCCATTATAGATCTCCATGATCTTGTCGCCCGCTTCCAGGGAAAGACGGCGCATCACCCGGCCCAGCTTGTCAAAATCCATGCCTTTGGTTCCTCATGTGGCCACACAAACACCCCACGGCCTTGTTATTGAAAAAAGGGGGCAATCCCCTTATGGTCCTGTGCTAAGAGATCGGCAAGATTTTCGTGCCAAACAGAGGCACAGCGGCAAAGGCAGGCCCACAATGTTTGAAGACACACGACCAGTCACAAGGTCACGCACGGCCTTTTCCATGCTGGGGCTGATCTACCACAGCATCGTGCGCGATATCCGCAAGGATAGCAGCAATGCGCTTGTCGGGCTGTTGATGAACATGATGCAAACGATCGTCTTTGTGGCGGCGTTCTATTTCATGTTTTCGGTGCTGGGGCTCAAGGGCAGCGCGATCCGCGGTGATTTCCTGCTTTATATCATGTCAGGCATTTTTCTATTCCTGACCCATACCAAAGCCATGACAGCCGTGTTCCGCTCTGAAGGGCCATCCTCGGCGATGATGAAACACGCGCCGATGAACACGATCATCGCGATCACGGCTGCCGCACTCAGTTCGCTTTACATTCAGGTGCTGTCGATGGCGGCGGTGCTGTTCGTCTACCACGTAGCGATCACGCCGGTTTACATCGACAAGCCAATCGGCGCTTTTGGCGCCCTCTTGCTGGCGTGGTTTTCGGGCGTCGCTGTCGGCGTGATCTTTCTGTCGCTCAAACCTTGGCTGCCCGGGTTCACGCAGATCGCGTCGTCGATCTATGCACGCGCCAACATGATCGCATCGGGCAAGATGTTTGTGGCCAATTCACTGCCAAGCACGATGCTCCCGTTGTTCGATTGGAACCCGCTGTTTCACAGCATCGATCAGTCGCGCGGCTTCGTCTTTATCAACTACAATCCGCACTATAGCTCGATCAGCTATCCTGTGACCGTCAGCGTTGTCTTGATCATGATCGGCATGATGCTGGAGTTCTACACACGCAAGAACGCATCCATCAGCTGGGAAGCGGCACGGTGATCTGGCGCCTGTGCGCCGCCTTGTGCCTTTGGGCAACGGCGGCTTGGGCGGAAACTACTAACTTTCCCGCCCTATATGATGTGTCAGGGGTGGCCAGCGATGATGTTCTCAATATCCGCAGCGCCCCGGAGGCGTCGTCAGACATCATCGCAACCTTGCAACACGATGCCAAGGGCATTGAGGTTGTCGGAACGGACGACGCCAAAGACTGGGCCATCGTCAATGCGGGGGAACAAGCGGGCTGGGTGTCTTTGGCCTATCTGCGACTGGTGCCTGACGCGATGTGGACAAATATGTCATCACCCTTGGCCTGCTACGGAACAGAACCGTTTTGGGATGTTATGCTAACCCCGCGCGCACCGTCGACGCTTACCCTCAACGCGGACGCCTACGGTCCCATGATCCCGGTCTGGGAAAGCGGCGCCTGGGGTAATCCGCTGCGCATGATCCTGCGCCACGACATCCCCGATGGGGAGATCGTCAGCTATATCGAGGCAGAGTCATGCAATGACGGCATGTCGGACCGTGAATTTGGCCTGAGCCTGCGCATGATCATTGACGGGTCCGAGGGTGGCTTGCGCGATGGTGCGGTCTTGCGTGGCTGTTGTTCGATCGCAGAACGCTAGACAGAACCGACACCGAACTGCCACTTCTGCAAAATTGGCGAAAATGCTGTGCTGGCATAGGTTGCAGCGCCCCAAACCCATCCCTATATACCCCAGTGATCCGCGAGACGGGCTTGCCCCCTATCGCATTAACTATCGGGCGCGGATGCCGGAACGGGTCCGCTCCGCTCAAACTGCCTTAAGAAGGGATTTGAAACATGGCCAAAGTCATCGGTATTGACCTCGGAACCACCAACTCTTGCGTTGCCATCATGGATGGCTCCAAACCGCGCGTTGTCGAAAACTCGGAAGGTGCGCGCACAACGCCGTCGATCGTCGCCTTTACCGACGATGAACGCCTTGTCGGCCAGTCGGCCAAACGTCAGGCTGTCACGAACCCCGAAAACACCGTCTTTGGTGTCAAGCGCCTGATCGGACGTCGCTTTGACGATGCAGATCTGGCCAAGGACAAAAAGAACATGCCGTTTAACGTAATTGACGGCGGAAATGGCGATGCCTGGGTTGAAGCCAAGGGCGAAAAATACTCTCCCAGCCAGATTTCCGCTTTCATCCTCGGCAAGATGAAAGAAACCGCCGAAAGCTATCTTGGCGAAGAAGTGACGCAGGCCGTCATCACGGTGCCTGCCTACTTTAACGATGCCCAGCGTCAGGCCACCAAGGACGCCGGCAAGATCGCCGGCCTTGAAGTGCTGCGCATCATCAACGAACCAACAGCCGCCGCGCTGGCCTATGGTCTTGATAAGACCGAAACGCACACCATCGCGGTTTATGACCTTGGTGGTGGCACGTTCGATGTGACCATTCTGGAAATCGACGACGGGTTGTTCGAAGTGAAGTCCACCAACGGTGATACGTTCCTTGGTGGTGAAGACTTTGACATGCGCATCGTCAACTATCTGGCCGAGCAGTTCAAGAAAGAGAACGGCGTTGACCTGACCAAGGACAAGATGGCCCTCCAGCGTCTGAAAGAAGCTGCTGAAAAGGCCAAGATCGAGCTGTCTTCGTCCAGCCAGACCGAAATCAACCAGCCGTTTATTTCGATGGACGGCGCATCCGGTCAGCCGTTGCACCTTGTTGTGAAACTGACCCGCGCCAAGCTGGAAAGCCTTGTGGGCGATCTGATCAAGGCCTCGATCAAGCCATGCCAAGCCGCGTTGAAAGACGCTGGCCTGTCGATCAACGACATCGACGAAGTTGTCTTGGTTGGCGGGATGACCCGCATGCCAAAGGTGATCGAAGAAGTGACCAAGTTCTTTGGCAAAGAGCCGAACAAGGGCGTGAACCCGGATGAAGTCGTCGCGATGGGTGCCGCCATTCAGGCCGGTGTTCTTCAAGGCGACGTCAAGGATGTGGTTCTGCTGGACGTCACGCCACTGTCGCTTGGGATTGAAACGCTGGGTGGTGTGTTCACCCGTCTGATCGACCGCAACACGACGATCCCGACGAAAAAGTCGCAGATTTTCAGCACGGCCGAAGACAACCAGAACGCGGTGACAATCCGGGTATTCCAGGGTGAACGCGAAATGGCGCAGGACAACAAGATGCTGGGCCAGTTCAATCTTGAAGATATCCCGCCCGCACCACGTGGTCTGCCCCAGATCGAAGTGACCTTTGATATTGACGCCAACGGCATTGTGTCGGTAGGCGCATCCGACAAGGGCACCGGCAAAGAGCAAAAGATCACGATCCAGGCCTCGGGCGGTCTGTCGGACGAAGACATCGAAGCGATGGTCAAGGACGCCGAGGCAAACGCCGACGCCGACAAGGAACGCCGCGAGATGGTCGAGGCCCGCAACCAGGCGGAAAGCCTGATCCATTCGACCGAAAAATCGGTTGAGGAACACAGCGACAAGGTTGATCCGACAACGATCGAAGCGATCGAACTGGCTGTTGCCGCCCTCAAGGACGACCTCGAAGGCGACGCCACTGCCGACAAGATCAAGTCGGGTATCCAGAACGTGACCGAAGCTGCCATGAAGCTGGGCGAGGCAATCTACAAGGCCAGCCAAGACGAAGCCGGCGAAGAAGGCCCCGAGAACGTGGACGACGATATCGTCGATGCCGACTTCGAAGACCTTGATGGCGACAAGCGCGACTAAGCGCAGGTGAACAATAAGACCGGCCCGCAGCACTGCCGGGCCGGTCTTTGCCTTCCCAAGGGAACACAAAGTCATGGCAAAACGCGATTATTATGAAATTCTCGGGGTCTCGAAGGGCGCAAGCGCCGACGAGATCAAGAAGGGATATCGCACCAAGGCGAAAGAACTTCACCCTGATCGTAACACCGACAATCCCAAGGCCGAGGCCCAGTTCAAAGAAGCGAACGAAGCCTACGAAGTCCTGAAAGACGCCAACAAAAAGGCGGCCTATGATCGCTACGGCCACGCCGCGTTTGAAAACGGCATGGGCGGCGGCGGCGGGCGCCCCGGTGGCGGTGGCCAAGGCGATTTCGCCAGCGCGTTCAGCGACGTTTTTGACGACCTCTTTGGCGACTTCATGGGTGGCCAGCGCGGCGGCGGCGGACGTCGCGCGGCGCGTGGCAACGACCTGCGCTACAACCTGCGCATCGACCTCGAAGAAGCCTATACCGGCCTGCAAAAAACCATCACCGTCCCGACAGCCGTGGAATGTGACACCTGCCACGGGAGCGGTGCTGAAGGCGGCGCTGAGCCGCAAACCTGCCCGACCTGCTCGGGCATGGGCAAGGTGCGTGCGCAACAGGGCTTTTTCACCGTTGAGCGCACCTGCCCAACCTGCAACGGCATGGGCCAGACGATCAAGAACCCCTGTAAATCCTGTCACGGTCAGGGCCGCGTCGAAAAAGAAAAATCGCTGTCGGTCAACATCCCCGCGGGCGTCGAAACCGGCACCCGTATTCGCCTTGCTGGCGAAGGCGAGGCGGGCATGCGCGGCGGTCCGACCGGCGATCTGTATATCTTTATCGAAGTGCGTGAACACAAGCTGTTCGAACGCGAAGGCAACAACCTGTTTTGCCGCGTGCCCGTGTCGATGACCGATGCCGCCCTTGGTGGCGATATCGAAGTGCCAACCATCGACGGTGGCCGTTCGCGCGTGAAAATCCCCCAAGGCAGCCAATCGGGCCGCCAGATGCGTCTGCGCGCCAAGGGTATGCCAGCCCTGCGCGGTGCCGGCGCGGGCGATATGTTCATCGAACTAGCCGTCGAAACACCTGTGAACCTCACCAGCAAGCAAAAAGAGCTGCTGCGCGAGTTCGACAAGCTGGCCGAGGACAACAATCCGCAAAGCTCCAGCTTTTTTAGCTCGGTCAAATCGTTCTGGGACGGAATGAAGGGCTGATCTTAGCCAATCATTAACCAAACGGTAAGCGAATCGCGCCAGTCTGGGTGCATGAAACAACTCCGCTCAATGGGCGAAATGCCCCTCCCCTTGCTTGAACCCGATCTGATGGGGCAGGACGAGGTCACGATCGTGCCAGCCATGCCCAAGGCTGCAAAAATTCCATCCTATATCAGTGACCACCGCAAACGTCTGCGCGAACGGTTCATGACTGGTGGCGCGGATGCCCTGCCCGATTACGAAATGCTGGAGATGGTGCTGTTCCGCGCGATCCCGCGTCAAGACGTCAAACCGCTGGCGCGCACCCTGATCGACACCTTTGGCGATTTTAACCGCGTGCTGTCGGCCCCGCCCGCGCGCCTAACCCAGATCAACGGTGTTGGCGATGCCGTCGTTTGCGAACTCAAACTGGTTGAGGCCGCCTCGCAACGCCTAGCCCGCGCCAAAGTGATGAAAACGCACGTGATTTCAAGCTGGGATGCCGTTCTGGACTATTGCCATACGGTGATGGCGCACCGCGATACTGAACAGTTCCGCGTGCTTTATCTTGACCGCAAGAATACCCTCATCGCCGATGAAGCGCAGGGTAAAGGCACCATTGATCATGTGCCGGTATACCCGCGCGAGGTCGTGAAACGCGCTCTGGAACTGAACGCGAGCGCGCTGATTCTGGTGCATAATCACCCTTCGGGTGATCCAACGCCATCGGACAGCGATATCGATATGACTCGGCAAATAAACGAGGCGGCGGGATCACTTGATATCACGGTCCATGATCACCTGATCATTGGTAAATCACGCGAACTCAGTTTTCGATCCGCCGGGCTGCTTTAGCGGCGGTCAGCCACCCACAATTCAACCCGGCGGTTAGTCTGCTGGCCCCACAGAGTGTCATCGCAGGCCATCGGCAAGGCTTCGCCAAATGCCTCGGTTTCAAGCGAGACTTGCGGCGGCAACCCCGGCTCCAGGGCCGCTATGACTGCGCGGCGGACAGCCTGCGCGCGCGCGCTGGACAGGTCACGATTCGCATTTGCCGGGCCGCGCCCATCACTGAACCCGACCAACATCAGCACATACCCATCATGTCGTCCGTCACGAATATCACGCGCCAGTTGCAGCACATTCGAGCGCGACTGCGCGTCCAAACGGGTTGATCCCACCTCGAAGCGGAAAGTCGTGGACAGCCGCACCTGTGGCCCCAAAATACGCACCATGCGCTGCAACTCGGCCAAGGGAACTTCTGCGCCCGCCGCTGTGATGGCCTGCGCAAATCGGTCCCCCTGCTGCGCAACAGGGATCGCTATCGCCGTCTGATCTACAAACCCGGCGCGCCGGATCACCAGCTGCGCAGACGGGCGACGCAACCAACCAAGAAACGCGTCAACTTCGGGGTGCAGGCGGCGCGCGGGCAAATATAGAAACAATGGCATGGTTAGCGGATAATCTTCGGTCTTGAGCGTCATCAGGCGCGCCGCAACGCCGATCCCGCAGCTTCCAACCAACCGCATTGGCTGTGTATCGCCCAGCGCGCCAAACGGCAAAACCCCAAAGCCGCGCGGATCATTCATAAGGGCGGCCGCCAGTCCTTCGGGGGTGGCATGACGCTGCACATCAGGGGAAACAGTGCGGCCAGCAGGCGCAAGAACCCGTGCCTGAAACCCCTGCATCTGACCCAGCCAGTCGGGCAATAGATGCAGGGCAATCGCGGCGTCTGACCCGCCAATATCAGCCCAGTTCGTGACCTCGCCCGCGAAGATACGCGACACATTCTCGAGCGAAATTTGCGCCAGGCCCGTTTCCGGGGACACCACAGGCACCAAAGCATCCAGCGCGATAATCCGGCTGCGCCCCTGCCGGTCAAGCTGCCCAAGGCCGGCTTCACGCGCAAGCGCAAGTTCAGCGGCGGTCACTTCACGGGCGGACATGACGATATCAGCCTCGGAGGCAACCAGGTCCGCAAACCCATCCGCACTGGTGGTTGATCGCACGACAATCTGCATCAGGCCCTTGCCCGAATCGACACTGTGAAGCTGAAAGGTCACTACGCCATCGATCCGGCGCGCAATCGCGACAGTGGCCCCAACGTCGCGCGCATAAGCTTCTATCAGCGGCGGCATGATGAGCTGCCCTATACGCTGCGACCCAGAAAAACGGACAATCGGAACGAAATTCGCATCGGGGCAGGCCGCACCCACACAGGTCAAGCTATCATAGGCAAGCGTGACTTCTCCCGCAGGTGTTTCGACCCGAATGAACTGTCCGTCAAAGCCAAGAAACCGGCCTGACACTGCAAAATCACTGTCTGGCAAAGCAAGCTGGATGTCATCATCCTGCGCCCAGGCGGATGAGCACAGAAAAACGAAAAGTGCGGCAAGATATGCCGCACCCTTCCATCCTGAAAAGCTGTCACCAATCTGTCTACACGTCATCTCGACGCGAGTGTCAGGTCCTGGAACATATTTTTCAACACAATAAAGTCACCAACCGCGTCGCAACCCGGCAACGTCATCGTCAGATCAAGCGCCTGGGTTTCGGCACCCGGGATAATCTGGATAGATTGCGCAGCGATGTCACGGCCACAGTTGTTTGCGGTGATTTCGGCTTCGACGCTCAGGGCAACATCGCCATTCAGCACCCCCTTACCTGATGGGAAAGAGTAGACTTCGACCATAAAGGCAGAATCAACCTCGGCAGCGCCCATGCGCGACATAAAGCCGTTCGCGCCCGTCGTCGCCCCATCCTTGTTGCCCAGTGAAGCGGCCCAAATGTGGCCGTCCTGACCATAGTCGGCACCAAATTCCAGCGCGTGAAGTTGCAGACCGGTGTCACCGCTCCACTGCAAGACGGCACGGTCATAATCCGCGACCTCAGGCGTTGAAAGGGTCGCAACTGCGCCTTCACCGCTGTCAAATGCGGCAATGAAAACTGCCATTTCAGCAAGCGAGGGGCTTGAGAATTCAGCGTTGCCTTCATCGTCGGTGACGACCGTAAACATCATGCCCTGATGGTGGATCGTAACGGCGGCGTTGGGCTGGCATGGCGCGGACAACACCAGGTCAACCATAGCCATGTCGCCTGCAACGCCGGTCATGTCGACTGTGCAAGCTTCGGCTGCAACTGGATCTTCAAGGATTGCGTCCATGACGGGCGCATCCGTTTCCACAGCGGCCATCTGCACTGGAGCTTCAATGCGTTCGGGTGCCAGTTCTGCCTCGGGGACGGCGATCGCGGCGATGATATCTTCGGCCTTGGGCGCGACAATCATCGGGCCTTCCTCAGGCTTGGGTGTCAAACCGGCTTCTTGGACGGGTGCCATATCCTCGACGGTCATGGGCGCCGCTTCGCTGACCTCCTCGGGCATCGCGATGGGGGCAACGGTTGCAGCCGCAGGGCGCGAGGCGTCATTGCCCAGACGGGACGCAAGCGCGTCGCCATTTTGCATCACAAAACCAATACCAAGCGCCACCGCAAAGGTGCCGCCTGCCATGACAATCTGCTTCACTCGGGACATGATATGCCTCCTTCTCCTGACGGATTTGGAGGCAATGTGCCAAGTGATGGTGGCCTTAGAAGGTCACGACAAGGGTATGTTCAAGGCTGAATTCGGGCAAAATCCGGACTCTGGCCCTAGACCAGCCGCCCGTGACAATGCTTGAACTTCTTGCCTGATCCACAGGGGCATTCATCGTTGCGGCCCGGATTTCCCCATGTTGCGGGATCGTTTTCGTTAAACCCATCCTTGGCCGCGGCCAAGGTCGGCGCAGCCGCACCCGCAGCCACCGCAGCCGCCTGCATCTGCTTTTGCTGCGCTGTGACCTGCGCGATCATTGCCTTTTGCTCTTCTTCGGTCATCGGGCGGATTTGCGCCAGTTTCTGTGTCACATCCTCGCGCAGGCTATCAAGCAAGCCTTCAAACAACTGAAAGCTCTCGGTTTTATATTCATTCAGGGGATCGCGCTGGGCATAGCCACGGAACCCTACGACCGAACGCAGATGCTCCAGTGTCAGCAGGTGCTCGCGCCATTTCGCATCAATCGTTTGTAGCAGGATCTGCTTTTCGATGTTGCGCATTGTTTCGGCACCGAAACTTTCGGTCTTTTCGGCCATGAATTCGTCGGTCGCCTCTTCCAGACGCTCGCGGATGTCAGACTGATCAACGCCGTCTTCATCGGCCCAGGCCATGACCGGCAGGTCAATGCCAAGCTGGGCAATCACGGCCGCATAAAGGCCTTCGGTATCCCATTGGTCGGCATAGCTGCGCGGCGGCAGATACTGGTTCACAAGGTCTTCGATCACCTGATGACGCATGTCCTGTGCAATTTCGGCCAAGTCCTGCGCTTCCATGATCTCACGGCGTTGGCCAAAGATGACCTTGCGCTGATCGTTCATCACATCATCGAACTTCAGCAACTGCTTGCGAATATCAAAGTTGCGGCCTTCGACCTTGGCCTGCGCGCGTTCCAGCGACTTGTTGACCCAAGGATGCACAATCGCTTCGCCATCTTTCATGCCCAGGCTGGACAATACCTTGTCCAGACGCTCGGACCCGAAAATGCGCATCAGGTCGTCTTCCAGTGACAGGAAAAACGACGAACGGCCCGGATCGCCCTGACGGCCCGACCGGCCACGCAGCTGGTTATCGATCCGGCGACTTTCGTGGCGTTCGGTGGCCAGAACGAACAACCCACCGGCGGCCTTGACGGCCTCTTCGTCGGCTTTGTGCGCAGCTTCAATCCGCTGGCGCACCTCTTCGTTGTCGTCATTGGGATCGGCATCAATCGCCTGCATCACCTGCATTTCGACATTGCCACCCAGTTTGATGTCGGTGCCGCGACCCGCCATGTTGGTGGCAATCGTCACCGCGCCCAGCTTACCGGCGTCAGCAATGATCTGCGCCTCCTGCTCGTGCTGACGGGCGTTCAGCACGTTGTGTATGATCCCTTCGGCGGTCAGCATCTGACTCAGGAATTCAGACTTTTCAATCGAGGTCGTGCCAACAAGGATCGGCTGGCCTTTGGCGTTCGCCTCCTTGACGGCCTTCACGACACCATCGAATTTTTCCTTGGCCGTGCGATAAACCTGATCATGCTCGTCAACGCGGGCAATGGGGCGGTTTGTCGGCACTTCGACCACGCCAAGCCCATAAATTTCGGCAAATTCTTCGGCTTCGGTCAGCGCCGTGCCGGTCATACCGGCCAGTTTGTCATAAAGCCGGAAGTAGTTTTGGAATGTAACAGAGGCCAGCGTGACGTTTTCTGGCTGGATCTTACAATCTTCCTTGGCCTCGATCGCCTGATGCAACCCGTCCGACAAACGGCGGCCCGCCATCATCCGACCGGTGAATTCGTCAATCAGCACAACTTCGCCGTCACGTACGATGTAATCCTTGTCCCGCGTGAACAGCTTGTGTGCGCGCAGACCCTGATTGACATGGTGCACGATCGTGGTGCTTTCGGGATCATAAAGCGTTTGATCCTTGGGAAGGATACCTTCGAACTGCAGACGTCCTTCAAGGAACTCGTTGCCCTCGTCAGTAAAAGTCACGTTGCGGGTCTTTTCATCCAACGAATAATGATCGTCCTTTAGGAAAGGGATCACGGCGTCGATGGTTTTATACAGCTCGCTGCGATCCTGCGCGGGGCCGGATATAATCAGTGGCGTGCGCGCCTCGTCGATCAGGATGCTGTCCACCTCGTCGACAATCGCAAAGTTGTGACCGCGTTGGTGCATCTGGTTCAGCTCGGACTTCATATTGTCGCGCAAATAGTCGAACCCAAGCTCGTTATTTGTCGCATAGGTCACGTCAGACTGATACGCGGCCTTCTTTTCGTCGTCGGGTTGCTGTGGGTAAATCACGCCGGTGGTCAGGCCCAAGGCGCCATAAACCTTGCTCATCCATTCGGCGTCACGTTTGGCAAGATAGTCGTTGACAGTGACGATATGCACGCCCTTACCGGTCAACGCATTCAGATAGGCGGGAAAGGTCGCGACAAGGGTCTTGCCCTCGCCGGTTTTCATCTCGGCGATGTTCCCCTGATGCAGGAAAATTCCGCCCATAAGTTGTGTATCGAAGGCGCGTAACCCCAGCGCACGTTTTGCGGCTTCGCGGCAGTTGGCAAAGGCCTCGGGCAGGATCGCATCAAGCGATTCACCGCCCATAGCGCGTTTCGCCAGTTCCTCGGTCTTGGCCTTGATGCCATCGTCATCAAGCTTTTCAAACTCGGGCTCGAGCGCGTTGATCTTTTCGATCAGCGGCCGCGTAGCCTTGATTTTGCGGTCATTCGGTGTGCCAAACACCTTTTTGGCCATAGTTCCGATACCCAGCATATTCTCTCCGCCGCCTGCCTTGGTCAAAAAATGAGGAGGTTGGTTGCCCCTGTCGGGCGTGGCCCCTAGAAATAGCGCCAAGACCGGCCCCCTAAGGACCATAAAGCGATGTAAGGGGCCACATACACACTGTCAACGTCACGCACCCGCGTGGCCCATCAAGGGATCGTTAATATGCACTTTAAGGCGAAATTTATGGCTTCCGCGGCACTCTCGCTGGTTATTTCCACGGCTGCGCATGCGCAATCCGCGAGCGATGTTGTCGCTTCGGTGAATGGCACCGATATCACACTGGGTGAAATGATCATCACCCGCGCGCAGCTTCCACAGCAATATCAGTCCCTGCCCAATGACGTGCTGTTCACGGGCATTCTCGACCAGTTGATCCAGCAGCAACTTTTGGCCGACCAGCTTGAGGTCGATCCAAGCCGCGTTGCCATCGCTCTGTTGAACGAAGCGCGCAGCCTTCGCGCTGGCGAGGTGATCACTGAAATCACCGATAATGCCGTGACCGATGAAGCCCTGCAGGCCGCCTATGACGAACGTTTTGCGGGTGCAGAGCCTTCCACGGAATACAACGCCGCGCATATTCTGGTCGACACAGAAGAAGAAGCCGTCGCCGTCAAGACCCGCGTTGATGGCGGTGCCGATTTCGCCGAAACCGCGCGTGAAGTCTCGACCGGCCCCTCTGGCCCGAACGGCGGCGATCTGGGCTGGTTTGGTGCTGGCATGATGGTTGCGCCGTTCGAGGAAGCGGTCGTCGCACTTGAGGTTGGCGAAATCTCTGGCCCAGTGGAAACGCAATTCGGCTGGCACATCATCAAACTGAACGAGAGCCGCGCCCAGGAACTGCCAAGCCTCGATGATGTCCGTGAAGAACTGACCGGTCAGTTGCAATCAGCCGCGATTGAATCGCGCTTGACAGAATTGCAAGACGCAGCCGAGATCACGATGCCCGAAGAGGGCGCTTTTGATCCCGAAGTTCTCGTCAACCTCGACCTCCTGATGGACGAATAAGAATGGCGTTGTCGCCCCTCGCCCCGGCTGGCTTTCCGGATCTTCCCGTCATCGACGGGGTGCGCTTTTCGGCCGTGGCGGCGGGGGTGCGATACAAGAACCGCACCGACGTCATGCTTGCTGAACTGGCGGAAGAGTCGGTTGTCGCAGGAGTCTTTACGCGGTCTTCGACCCGGTCTGCCCCGGTTCTCGATTGCGAGAGCAAGATCGGCCTGAATGGCACGGGGCGCGCGGCATTTCTGGTTAATTCCGGCAATTCCAACGCCTTTACAGGGGCCGCCGGTGACGGGTCGGTCGCCGCGATTGTCGGGGCCGTTTCGGATGTGACAGGTATCGGCGCCGACCGCGTCTTTACCTCCTCGACGGGTGTGATCGGCGAGCCTTTGCCCCATGATCGGATCACCGCCAAGCTGGCCGATCTGAACGCTACGCTTGGCGCTGACGGGATCCAATCCGCCGCCAAGGCCATCATGACGACCGACACTTTTGCCAAAGGCAGCGGGCGCACGGTTTCGATTGATGGCAAACTTGTCAAAATCGCCGGAATCGCGAAAGGGTCCGGAATGATCGCCCCCGATATGGCGACAATGCTGGTCTATATCTTTACGGACGCCGTGATCAGCCAGACAGCTTTGCAAACACTGCTTCGCACCCTGACCGATCAAACGTTCAACTGCATTACAGTTGATAGCGACACATCCACGTCTGATACGCTCTTGATGGGCGCGACGGGTGCTTCGGGTGTCGATGTTGACGAGAGCGTCGCCTTTGCCCAGGCCCTGCACGATGTCATGCTGGACCTTGCACATCAGGTTGTGCGTGACGGCGAAGGGGCGACGAAATTCGTCGAGGTCCGGGTAAGTGGCGCGGCGTCGGACACGGACGCGCGCAAGGTCGGCTTGGCCATCGCCAATAGCCCGCTCGTCAAAACCGCCATCGCTGGCGAAGACCCAAACTGGGGTCGCGTCGTCATGGCCGTGGGAAAATCGGGCGCGCAGGCGGACCGTGACAAACTCACGATCCGATTTGGCGATATTATCGTCGCTGAAAACGGCTGGGTTTCGCCCGACTACACTGAAGCCGCTGGCGCCGCCTATATGAAACAGCAAGACCTGTGCATCGCAGTCGATATGGGAATCGCCGGTGGCATGGCGACGGTCTGGACCTGCGATCTGACCCACGACTACATCAAAATCAATGCGGATTACCGTTCGTGAAAACGATACTCGTCTCGGCGGTTGCTTTGATCGACGTGGATGGGCGCGTGCTGCTTGCCCAGCGCCCTAAGGGTAAATCTATGGCCGGTCTGTGGGAATTTCCCGGTGGCAAGGTCGAACAAGGCGAAACGCCCGAGGCTGCCCTGATCCGCGAACTGCACGAGGAACTGGGGATCAACACCTGGCAATCCTGCCTCGCACCGCTCACATTTGCCAGTCATGCCTATGACGATTTTCACCTGCTGATGCCGCTGTTTGCCTGCCGTAAATGGGAGGGCACGCCTGTCGCACAGGAAGGACAAACGCTGGCCTGGGTGCGCGCCCGCGACCTGCGAACCTATCCGATGCCACCCGCCGATATCCCGCTGATTTCGATCCTCAGAGACTGGCTTTGACCGAATTAAGGCAAAATTGTGTCAAATAAGGCGACAATGTGTCGAAAATTAATCGACCATTAACCAAAATACCCCTAAGTTACCCACAGGTTTTCATCTGGGAGGATTCAACATGCTTCGCACCATCATGGTCGGCAGCTGTGTTTCGGTTCAAGGTATTCTGGTGCGCACCCTCGCAAATGGCAAAGTGGTCATCAGCGTTGGTGAGCGGACATTTGAAGGAAAGCCTGTTTAGGCACGCGCACTTCATTTCGATATAAAAAGGGGACGCGCTAGCGTCCCCTTTTTCGTTTTTGGTATCGGACCGATTACAGCGAGCGTTCGATTTCTTCGCGCTCGAAAATCTCGATAACATCGTCGGGCCGAATATCGTCATAGTTCTCAAAGGCCATGCCGCATTCCTGACCCGACTGCACTTCGGGGACTTCGTCCTTGAAACGCTTGAGGGTCTTGAGCGTGCCTTCGTGGATCACAACATCATCGCGCAGCAGGCGCACACCTGCCGAACGCCGCGCAACCCCTTCGGTCACAAGACAACCAGCAACCTTGCCAATGCCCGTAACCTTGAACACTTCCTTGATCGTCGCGTAGCCGATAAACTTCTCGCGGATTTCGGCTGACAGCAGGCCCGACGCAGCCGCTTTGACGTCATCCACAAGATCATAGATCACCGAATAATACCGGATCTCGACGCCCTTTTGGTTGGCGGTGTTGCGGGCGGATGCGTTCGCACGCACGTTAAAGCCGAACACCGGCGCACCGGACGCTTCGGCAAGTCCAATGTCGGTTTCCGTGATCGCGCCGACACCGGAATGCAGCACGCGCACGCGGACTTCATCGTTGCCGATTTTCTCCATCGCCTGAACGATTGCTTCGGCAGAACCCTGCACATCGGCCTTGACCAAAATGGGAAGTTCACTGACGTTTTCATCCGCCTTGGCGTTGGCCATCAACTGTTCAAGGGTGGTCGCGGCACCGGCGGCGGCGCGTTTCTCCTTGGCGGCCTTCTCGCGGTATTCGGCGATTTCGCGGGCCTGTGCTTCGGTCTCGGTGACGTTCAGCACATCGCCAGCCTCGGGGGTGCCGTTGAGGCCAAGAACCTCGACCGGGACCGAAGGACCGGCTTCCTTGACGCGCTCACCCTTGTCGTTGATCAGCGCACGGACTTTGCCCCACTGTTCGCCGACAACAAAAATATCGCCCTGACGCAGCGTGCCGTTTTGCACCAGAACAGTCGCAACGGGGCCGCGGCCCACGTCAAGCTGAGCTTCGATGACGGCCCCTTGGGCGGCACGATCCGGGTTGGCCTTGAGTTCCAGAATTTCCGCCTGTAGCGCGATCGCTTCAAGCAGCTCATCCAGACCCTGACCGGTGATGGCCGACACTTCGACATCCTGCACATCGCCAGACATCTTTTCGACGATCACCTCGTGCTGCAACAGGTCTGTGCGCACCTTGTCGGGATTTGCCGCTGGTTTGTCGACCTTGTTGATCGCTACAATCATCGGCACCTTGGCGGCCTTGGCGTGGTTAATTGCCTCGATGGTTTGCGGCATGACGGCATCGTCGGCCGCAACAACCAGCACAACGATATCCGTCACATGCGCGCCGCGCGACCGCATCGACGTAAACGCCGCGTGGCCCGGCGTATCCAGGAAAGAAAGCACCTGACCGCTGTTGGTCGTCACCTGATAGGCCCCGATATGCTGCGTAATCCCGCCCGCTTCGCCGGCGACAACCTTGGCGTCGCGGATCGCGTCCAGCAGCGATGTCTTGCCGTGGTCAACGTGACCCATGATCGTGATAACCGGCGGACGGTCTTGCAGATCCTTGGGATCTTCCTCGATCTTGGTGATCACGTCTTCGACGTCGGAATCGGACACACGCACAACCTTGTGGCCAAATTCCTCGATGATGAGTTCGGCAGTATCCGCGTCAATCGACTGGTTTTGCGTGGCCATGATGCCGTTGTTCATCAGTGACTTCACAACATCCGACACGCGCTCGGCCATGCGATTGGCCAGTTCGGACACGACGATCGCTTCGGGCAGCTTGACGTCACGCACAACCTTTTCGCGCTCGACGTTCTGGCCCATCGCCTTTTGGCGGGCGCGTTCCTGTTTGCGCTTCATCGCAGCCATTGAGCGCTGGCGTCCGCCTTCGCCACCTGACAGCGCCTGGTTGAGGGTCAACTTGCCGGACCGGCGGCCATCGTCGCCGCCCTTGTTTCGGGTGTTGCGCTGTTCACGATCAGATTCGTTCTTACGCGGCGTCGCTTGCGGTGCCGAACGGGTCGGGCCGCGCACCGCGGCGGCGTCAGGATCAACGACCGCAGCAGGTGCGGCGGCGGCCTGCGCGGCGGCTTCGGCTTCACGCTTTTTGCGTTCTTCTTCTTCGGCCTTGGCTTTCAGCGCTTCTTCGCGCTCGCGCTCTTCGCGTTCTTTTGCCTCGGCGTCCGCACGACGTTCTTCACGTTCGGCGGCGCGTTCTTTTTCCTCGGCTTCGCGCTTGGCGGCGTCTTCGGCCTCGCGGGCCTTGGACAGTGCAAGCGCCTTCATCCGGCGCTCGAGCTCGACGTCCGAGATCCCGGCAGGACGCTTGGACGGATCACCGCCCGTCGGTGCGCCGCCGGAAACGGCTGGCTTTGCCGCACCCGGTTTTGGCACCACAACGCGTTTGCGTTTGGTTTCCACCACGACGTTCTTGGTGCGCCCGTGGCTAAAGCTTTGCTTGACGTTCGCAGGACGCGATCCGCCCAGACCAAGTGGTTTTTTGCCGTCGTTATCGCTCATTTAGCTACTTATCCTTCCCGGCAGCACTGTCGCTACCGTCAATCTCGCGCAAGCCTTTCAGCTTTGTGGCTTCCTCTACAACACGATTGCCGAGTCCACCAGCCGCGAGCGCGCCATGTATCACACTTTGGCGCCCAAATGCCAAACCCAATTCCTGCGCTGTCAAACAGCCAAAGAACCGGGCACCTTCGGGGGTCCACAACTTGGCCTTCCCCCGTTCAGAACCATCGCTGGCCTGCAGCAAGACACGCACCCGCGCACCGCCTGCCAGCCAGCTTTTAACTTTTTCAAACCCGCAAACCGCATATCCGGCCTTGCGAGCCATCGCGATCAGGTCAACGACGCGGCGCACTTGCTGGCGCTCCACCTCGTCGACAAGGTTCTCGGGCACATTCACAGGCTGTTTCGCAGAGCGCGAAAACTGCCCCTTTGCCGCCTTTTCAAGAACGGCACGTTCCGCAGTCACCCACATGCCGCGACCCGGCAATTTGTCGAACACGTCGGCAAAGACCAGATCATCCGGGCCGACGACAAACCGGATCAGCCCTGATTTCGGCTGAACCTCGCCGGTGACGATGCACTTGCGCTCCGGTTCGTCGCGTTTCCTGGATTGACCACCTCGTGCCATGTCGCGCCCTCGAAGGCCTGCGATCAGGCCTCCGCCTCCAGTTCTTCTGCGTCGTCTTCCGACTTGGCAACCAGATCGGCAGGATCAACCCAGCCCAGCATCACGCGGGCGGTCATGACCATGTCTTGAGCTTCTTCCAGCGACACGTCGAACTTTTCAAGCACACCATCGTCCTTGACCCGTTCGCCGTTTTCGGTCGTCCAGCCACCGGCAAGCTCCCAATCCGCGCAGGTTGCGAAATCTTCGAGCGTTTTCACGCCATCTTCGGCCAGCGCTTCAATCATTTGGGGTGTCAGGCCCTCGAATGCAACAAGGCTGTCCTCGACGCCCAATTCGCGGGCGTGGTCGAGAGCGGCCTTGTTCGCTGCTTCCAGCACATCGCGGGCCCGGGCCTGCAATTCGTTGGCGGTATCTGCGTCAACACCGTCAATCACCAGCAATTCGTCAACTTCGACATAGGCGACCTCTTCAAGGTTGGTAAAGCCTTCGGATACCAGCAGCTGGGCAAAGAATTCGTCCAAATCCAGCTTGTCCATGAACAGCTTGGTGCGGACCTCGAATTCCGCCTGACGACGCTTGGATTCTTCTTCTTCGGTCATGATGTCGATATCAAGGCCGGTCAGCTGGCTGGCCAGACGCACGTTCTGGCCACGGCGGCCAATCGCCAGCGACAGCTGTTCTTCGGGCACGACAACTTCGATCTTGCCGGCCTCCTCGTCCAGAACAACCTTGGACACTTCGGCGGGCTGCAACGCGTTCACAAGAAATGTCGGCATGTCTTCATTCCACGGAATGATGTCGATCTTTTCACCCTGCAATTCGTTCACGACCGCCTGCACACGGCTGCCGCGCATACCAACGCAGGCACCGACGGGATCAATGCTGCCGTCATAGGAAATCACGGCGATCTTGGCGCGCGACCCGGGGTCGCGGGCGACGGCCTTGATCTCGATGATGCCTTCATAGATTTCAGGCACTTCCATCTTGAACAATTCGGCCATGAACTGTGGGTCGGTGCGGCTCAGGAAAATCTGCGGACCACGCTGTTCGCGGCGCACTTCCTTGATGTAGCAACGGATACGATCATTGGGGCGATAGGCCTCACGACCGATTTTTTCGTTGCGACGCAGGATCGCTTCGCCCGCGCCCACGTCGACGATAACGTTGCCGTATTCCTCGCGCTTGACCAGCGCGTTGATGATCGTGCCGGCCTTGTCCTTGAATTCTTCGTATTGGCGGTCACGCTCGGCTTCGCGGACCTTTTGCAAGATCACCTGCTTGGCCGATTGTGCGGCGATCCGGCCCATTTCAACGGGCGGCACTTCTTCGACCAAGGTATCGCCAACCTTGGGGTCGTCCATATATTGCTTGGCCTGATCGACGGTAAATTCGGCCTGATAGTTCTCAAGCTCTTCCTCGTCCACAACCGTGCGCACACGGGTGAATGTCGCCTTGCCGGTCTTGCGATCAATGTGAACGCGGATGTCCATTTCGGCGCCGTAACGGGATTTCGCAGCACGTGCGAGCGATTCTTCCATTGCTTCGACGACCAGACCCGGGTCGATCATTTTTTCGCGTGCCACAGCCTCGGCGGTTTGCAAAAGCTCAAGCTGGTTAGCGGACGTAATAGCCATCAGTCGTTCTCCTCATCAGTCCCATCCACGATGGTCTGCACTTCATCGAATTGTTTTTCGTCGATTTGGCCCGCGTCTTTGCGGCCTTTCAATACGTCACGGATCAGATCATCCGTCAGCACAAGTTTGGCATCGGTCAGCCAGTCAAATTTCAGACCGATCGTCACAGTTTCGCCGTGGTCTTCGATTTCGATCAACACTTCGTCGCCCTCAGTCCCGGCGATCTGGCCTTTGAAACGGCGGCGCCCGTCGATCATTTCGTCGGTTTCCAGCTTGGCCTCAAAGCCTTCCCACCGGTCAAAATCTTTCAACCGGGTCAACGGGCGATCGATACCGGGACTGCTGACTTCGAGAGTATAAGCCTCGACAATCGGATCCTCGACGTCAAGAACGGCGCTGACGGCGGTGCTGATCTCGGAACAATCGTCCACCTCGATGGTGCCGTCAGGTTTCTGCGCCATGATCTGCAAGGTGCTTTCCTTGCCGGTCATCAGGCGCACGCGCACAAGCTCATACCCCATGTCTTCGATGACGGGGGCAATGATTTCAGTGATGCGACGGTCAATGGCCGCGTTGGCGATCAGATCAGACAAGCTTGCTCCAGGCACAAAAAAACGGGCGCGCGGCCCGTTGAAATTTCCGGTGGGCGCTGGGGGTGGAAGCCAGCGCGCCGCTGTTGAAAAGGGATATAGGCCCGTTCAGGTGAGTCTGCAAGTAGAATGCTGCCTCGGTCCAAAAACCGCCGCAATCGCGCATTAACCACGCTGCCAGACGAAACCTGAATGGAGAGAAATATGGACTATGGACTTTTGGTAACTGTCGGCGCGGGCTCGTTTCTGTGCGGCGTAGCGCTGATGTATCTTGTAATGATGCGCACCGTGAAAAAGCGGATCGCCGAAGGTGGAATGGCCGCCTAAGGCAAAAAGCCCCGCCATTCGGCGGGGCTTTTCGTTTGTCACGGCTGGTTGATCCTAGGCTCTGGACCAACGCTCGGCCATACGGCCGTTATCCATCTGCCAAAGGTTACCCACGGTTTCAGGTGTCTGGATCGACATGGACAAAGCCTGAACGTAGTTGGCGAACATCGGAATAATCACGCCACCTTCGTCGCGCAGGATCATTTGCATTTCACCATACTGTTCGGCGCGCTTGGCGCTATCAAGCTCGGCGCGGGCCGACAACAGCAACTCCTGGAAGCGCGGGTGATCCCACTGGCTGTCGTTCCACGGCGCACCGGCCTCGTAGGCCGTCGAGAACATCCAGTCTTCAGTCGCACGACCCGACCAGTAAGACGCACACCAGGGCTTTTTCAGCCAGACGTTGGACCAGTAACCATCCGCTGGTTCCTGAATGACATTGATATTGATGCCAGCCGCAGCCGCTGAGGCCTGATA
The DNA here is from genome assembly GCF_008065155.1 of Octadecabacter sp. SW4. Lineage (NCBI taxonomy): Bacteria > Pseudomonadati > Pseudomonadota > Alphaproteobacteria > Rhodobacterales > Roseobacteraceae > Octadecabacter > Octadecabacter sp. SW4. The sequence continues at coordinate 3,201,933 of NZ_CP042819.1, forward strand.
AAGCTGCGCCGCATCAACAGCGCCTTCAAACGCCGCCGAGGAGGCAGACAGATCAACGTCGATCGAATCAAGACCGGCCTGCTGCATGTAGAAACGCGCCTGATCCGGATCGTATTCCAGCTGCTCCATTTCCAGGTAATAGGGGTTCGCGGGACCGATCGGTGAATCATTCCCGACCTGACCATGTCCCAGCAGGATCTTGTCGACGAGCTCCTGACGGTTGACGCCATATTTCAGAGCTTTGCGCACATTCACATCATTGAACGGCGGGGTGCCGGTCAGCATTGGGAAGGTATAGTGCTGGTTGCCTGTCACTTCCTGAATGCGCACATTCGGATTCGCGTTCAACAGCGCTTCTGTCTTGAAGTCGATCCTGTTGATCGCATCGACCTGCCCCGTCATCAGGGCGTTCATGCGGGCCGTGTTGTCGTTGATCGCAATATATTCGATTTCATCAAAGAAACCGGCGCTGTCACCTTTGTAATGATCTGCATAGCGGGTTGCGACCATCCGCACACCCGGATCAAACGACTGCACCTGATAAAGACCTGTGCCGATCCCGTTGGCAATGGCCTCTTCGATCATGCCAGCAGGATACATCATAATGTGATAATCGGACATGAGATAGGGGAAGTCGGCGTTGCCGGCGGCAAGCACGAACTGCACCTGACTATCGGTGATCTTGTTCATCTCGGCGATGGCTTCGACGATTGGCTTGGCCGCCGATTTGGAATCTTCGCCAACGTGCATCTGAAGCGACTCGATAACGTCATCCGCGCCAAAGGACTTGCCATTGTGGAACGTCACGCCCTGACGCAGGTTGAATGTCCAGGTTTTGGCATCGGCGCTCGCTTCCCAACTTTCGGCCAGTTCGCCGACCAGGCTGCCGTCAGCGGCAACTTCGGTCAGGCTGTCAAACACGGCTCCCTGACAGGACGCGATCATGAAGATGTCAGAGTGCGTCCGCGCATCCCAGCTATCGCTCGTATTGGCGCCAGAAAGGCCCGCTGTCAGCTTGCCGCCACGCATCATTTGCGCACGCAGAGGCATACCGGTTGCGGCCAGAACACCTGCCGCGACACCGGTCTTGAGCAGTCCGCGTCTATTCATCGTCGTCATTTTAGTCTCCCTTGTTAAGTCTTGGTCCGCCCATTTGCCGGGCGATTCGTTTTACATCTTATCAACTGCTGCATCGCCAATGTTATCAACTCCGCGTTCCGCGAGCAGATTATCAAGCCAGTCCGGGTCCATTTCCGGGACAGACGACAGCAAAAGGTCAGTGTAGGCGTGGTGCGGCGGCGTGAACATGGCGGTCTTTTCACCCTGTTCAACAACGCGGCCATCCTTCATCACGACAACTTCGTCGGCAATGGCGCGCACCGTTGCCAGATCATGGGTAATGAACATGTAAGACAGGCCAAGTTTGTCTTGCAGATCGGCCAAAAGGCGCAAAATCCCTTCGGCGACAAGCTGATCCAGGGCGCTGGTCACTTCATCGCAGATGATAAACTTGGGTTCCGCCGCAAGCGCGCGGGCAATCCCGATCCGCTGCTTTTGGCCACCAGACAGCTCTGAAGGCAGGCGATTGAAATACTCGGCAGGTTCCAGCTCGATCTGTTCGAGCAGTTCATTGACACGGCGGCGGCGGTCCGCCCCGGTCAGCCCCATGTAAAACTGCACGGGGCGGCCAATGATCTGACCGATTGTCTTGCGCGGGTTCAGCGCCGTATCGGCCATCTGGTAGATCATCTGCGCCTGCCGCAACTGATCTTTTGATCGTTTGCGGTAATCACCCGGCAACGCCTCGCCATCGAACGCGATCTCGCCCTTGGTGGGGGGCAGCAGGCCGGTGATACAGCGCGCAGCGGTCGATTTCCCCGATCCGCTTTCGCCAACTACAGCCACGGTGCGGCCCGCATGAATGTCAAAGCTGACGTCGTGCAGAACCTTGGCCTTGCCATAGGCCGCATCAACATGGCGCACTGACACGACGGGCACAGCGCCACCGCTCACCGCTGGTTTGGCGGGGCGCTCAAAGCTGCGCACGGCCCACAGGCTTTTGGTGTAATCCTGCGTCGGGGCGGACAGCATGGTGCGGGTGTCGGCCTGTTCAACTTCGTCGCCACGCAACAACACCTTGATAGTGTCGGCCATCTGCGCGACCACGGCCAGATCATGCGTGATATAGATCGCAGCGGTGTCATATTCCTCGACGATCTCGCGGATCGCAGCCAGCACTTCGATCTGGGTGGTCACATCAAGCGCAGTCGTCGGTTCATCAAAAATAATCAGATCGGGTCGGCAGGACATCGCCATCGCCGTCATCGCGCGCTGAAGTTGGCCACCGGATACCTGATGCGGGTAGCGGAAACCGATGTTTTCCGGATCAGGCAAGCGCAGCTTGCGATAAAGCTCGATCCCATCGGCAATACTATCCGCGCGCGACATCACACCGTGCTGCACGGGCGCTTCAGTGTGTTGATCAATGATGCGATGGGCAGGGTTAAAGCTGGCGGCGGCAGACTGCGCCACATAGGCAATCCGCTTGCCCAGCAGGTTGCGCTTGACCGCGGCCGAAGCCGTCACCAAATCAATCCCGTCAAATTCGACCGATCCTGCGGAGATGCGCACGCCATCACGGGTAAAGCCCATCGCGGCCAACCCGATGGTTGATTTGCCCGCGCCACTTTCGCCGATCAACCCCAGCACTTCGCCCTTTTTCAGGTCCAGATCGACACCATTGATGATCGGGCTCCAGGTTTCGTCAGAACGCCCCTCAATCTTGAGGCCGCGAATTCTCAACAACTGATCGGTCATTCTTTCAGCCCCGATGTCTTGTGCAGCATCCAGTCGACAACAAAGTTCACGCCGACGGTCAGCAGGGCAATCGCGCCCGCGGCCAACAAGGGCGGCAATGCAGCCGTTGGTGCGAATGCGGCATAGTTGATGAAGGCCGCGCTATCACGCACCATCGTGCCCCAGTCTGCGAGCGGTGGCTGGATACCAACACCCAGGAACGACAAGGCGGCAATCGTCAGGAACACAAAGCAGAACCGCAGGCCAAATTCGGCCAGTAATGGCGCGGTTGCGTTGGGCAAGATTTCCTTGAACACGAGATAACGCAGGCCTTCGCCGCGCAACTTTGCTGCCTCAATATAGTCCATAACCACGATGTTCGCACCCACAGCGCGGGCCAGACGGAACACGCGGGTGCTGTCGATCACGGCAATGATCACCACCATGAAATAGGTCAGCGGAATACCAAGGATCGGCGCCCAGACGCTGGCGATTGTCATCAGCAACAGCGCGAAAATCAGCGACGGAATGGCCATCAGCACATCAACCGCACGCGATAGCAATTGATCAAGCCAACCACCCAGCGTTGCCGCCAAAAACCCAAGCGACGCACCGATAAAGAACGCCAGCAATGTCGTGACAAAGGCAATCCCAACGGTGTTCTGCGCGCCGTAAATCAAGCGGCTGAGGACATCGCGACCGATCTGGTCGGTGCCCATGATATGCTTTGGATCGCCGCCCAGGTCAGGATTGCCGCCCGGTACGATATTGGCAATCGGCAAAATCTCGGCCTGACCGTAGGGGGCAAGCACGCCTGCGAAAATCGCCACAAACGCATAAACCAGAATGACAAGTACACCAAAGGATGCGGTCAGCGGCATGGAGCGGAACATCTTGCGCGACCACTGCGTGCCAACCAAGCGGCCCAGCATGCGAAACAGATAGGCGGCGATGCCAAAGATGATGAACCCTTCGACCGCCCGCCCAACGAAATAGAACTTGTTGGCAACGGCCGTTTCGGCGCTCAAACTTTGCAGATAGGCCCAAACAACTGCGGTGATGAATGCCGCCGCAAGGATATAGCCATAGGCAACACCAAATGGCATATCACGAAACGCGGGCGTGTTGCCGGTCGCGACTTGCCCCGCCGCGCGCAAAACCCAGGCCAATCCACCCATGACGACAAGCGCCAGTATGATCCAGATCCACCAGGTCATTTCGGGTGCCTCAGACGAGGATTGCTGATGATCGACAGGATATCAGCAGTCAGGTTCAGCAGGATATAGGCTGCGGCAAAGATCAGGCAGCTGGCCTGCACCACCGGAATATCGCGGATTTTGACGCTATCGACGAAAAGCTGGCCGATGCCGGGATAAACGAACACCACCTCGACCACGACAACGCCGGTGATCAGATACGCGAGGTTCAGCGCGATCACGTTGATGATCGGCGCCAGTGCGTTGGGCAGGGCGTGTTTCACGATCACCCGCATCGGCGACATCCCCTTGAGGCGCGCCATTTCAATATAGGGACTGGCGAGCAAGTTGATGATCGCTGCCCGCGTCATCCGCATCATATGCGCCATCACCACCAAAGTCAGCGTCAGCGCTGGCAAAAGCGATTTCTCGAATCGTTCACTTAGTGCCATTCCCTCATAGATATTGGACAGGCTGGGCAGAATCGGGTTCAGCACCGCCAGAAACAGGATCAGCACATAGGCCATGAAAAATTCAGGGCTACTGATGCTGCTGAGGGTGAAAATGTTGGTAAACTTGTCAAAGGTCGAATTGCGGTAAAGCGCCGCCAGAACACCCAGCAAGAGCGAGATCGGCACAGCGATCATCGCCGTGACACCAGCCAGAAACAGCGTATTGGAAAAACGCGGCGCGATCTGTTCGATCACCGTCACGCCACCGCCGCCGCCAAGGTTGGTTTGAAAGTTCAGCTGGGCAAAGCTGGTGCCAAGATCGCCCGTCAGCATCCCGCCAAGCCAGTCAAAATACCGCACGATCATCGGCTGATCGAGTCCTAGATCACGGCGAATGGAGGCGACCGCTTCGGGTGTTGCGCTTTGACCAAGGATCAGTTCTGCGAAGTCACCCGGCAGCAGATTGACCGCCACAAAAATAACGACAGACACAACCAAAAGCGTCACAACGCCAAGCGCCAAGCGTTGAATAATAATTCGTAGGACGGTGTCCAAGTGTTCGTTTCCCCGCAGGTTGCAGTAAGCGTAGCGGCTACAGATCACTTGTAAAGCCTAAAGGCCCAAGCTGCCGCGCTGTGACCCGATCGCATCCATCGTGCTGATCAATTCGCAGGTGATGCCCGGTTCCGACAGGGCGTGCCCCGCCTGACCGATCATTTCCAGACGTGCCTTGGGCCAGTTTTGCGCCAAATGATAGGCGGAATGGGGAGGGCAAATCATGTCATACCGCCCCTGCACGATCACCCCGGGGATATCCTTGATACGATCCATACGCACCATGATTTGCTGATCTGGCGACAGGAATCCGGCGTTCTGGAAATAATGGTTTTCAAGCCGCGCAAAGGCGCGCGCATATTGCGCCGGGCTTTCACCTGACATGCCATCGGCACTGATCGACGCCAGCGCGTTTTCCCAGGATGCCCAAGCGCGCGCAAAGCGGACTTCTTGCGCCTGATCTCCCGAAAACAGGCGTTTGTGATAGGCCGCGATCAGATCGCCGCGTTCACTCTCAGGCACCAGACTTACAAACTTTTGCCAAAGGTCGGGCCAGAATTGCCCGGCACCACCGCCATAAAACCAGTCAAGCTCGGGTTGGGTCATCAGAAAGACACCGCGCAAGATCAGCGCCGCGGCACGATCTGGATGTTCCTGCCCGTAAATCAAGGACAGCGTCGCGCCCCAGCTTCCGCCAAACACGATCCAGCGTTCTATCCCAAGGGTCGTGCGGATCAGTTCGATGTCACGCACTAGGTGCCACGTCGTATTATCTTCAACGCTTGCATGAGGGCGCGACCGCCCGCAGCCACGCTGATCAAACAAGATGACACGGTAAACATCAGGGTCGAAATAGCGGCGCATCGCGGGGCTACAACCGCCACCGGGGCCGCCATGAAGCACGATAACGGGAATACCGTCGGGGTTTCCGCATTGTTCAACGTAGATGCGGTGGCCGTCGCCAACCTCCAGCATCCGTTGATCAAAGGGATCAATCGGCGGATAAAGACGCGTCTGTGTGCGCTTTTGACCTGAGACCTTGTCCATATTCGTCCTATATACCCACGCAAGGGTATGATCCATGCCCAGCGATGCCACGAGGAAACAAGCAATGCAAACCGCGCGCAATACCGTCGACCCTGCCGAAGTCGCCAAATTCGAGGCGATGGCCGCCGAGTGGTGGGATCTTGAGGGCAAGTTCAAACCGCTGCACATGCTGAACCCGACGCGGCTTGATTACATCACACGCCAGATCGGCGCTGAATTCGGGCGCGACCTGATGAACGACAGACCCTTCGCCGGTCTGCGCATCCTTGATATCGGCTGCGGTGGTGGATTGCTGTGTGAACCGATGGCGCGGCTTGGGGCGACTGTCGTTGGTGCGGACGCCGCTGAACGCAACATCCCCGTCGCGCAGGTGCACGCCGAACAATCGGGCCTGTCGATTGATTATCGCCACACTACCGCCGAAGCGATGGCCGACAATAGCGAACTCTTCGACGTGGTCCTGAATATGGAAGTCATCGAACATGTTGCTGATCCGCTGACCTATCTGACCGCCTGTCATGATCTGTTGAAACCCGGCGGGCTGCACATTTGCTCGACGATCAACCGTAATCCAAAAAGTTTCGCGATGGCAATTGTCGGGGCGGAATGGGTGATGCGTTGGCTACCCAAAGGCACGCATGAATGGGGCAAATTCATTACGCCCGATGAATTGTTCGACCTGCTGCGCAAGGCCGGATTGAATCCCGTTGACCGCAAGGGGTTTCAGTTCAATCCACTGGCATGGACATGGCGGATTTCAGATCGCGATTTGTCGGTGAACTACGTCACCGCAAGCCTGCGACCCTAGCCCTTGTCGGCAAGCCGGACCCGCATTTCACGCAGGATCGGCAGGATCGCGCGGACTTTGTCATCGCCGACCTTGCTGACCACATCGGCGATCAACGGTGTGATCGCGGCCAGACCCGCATCGCGCGCCGAAAGGCCCGATGGGCTGATCGACACCATCTTGCGCCGCGCATCTTCCCAATCGGGGCGAATATGCACCCAGCCCGCCCATTCGAGCTTGCCAAGGGTATTGGTCATCGCGCCCCGCGTCAGGTGAAAGGTGCGGGCAAGTTGCGCTGGGCTGCGTTCGCTTTGCGTATGCGCGAGGTGGTTCAATACCGAAAAATGCGACAGCTCCATCCCCTTGGGAAGGGCCTTGGCCACGCGGTTGCGCGCCAACTGATCAACAGTCAGGATTTCGCTGAACAGCGATACCGCAAGGCTGTCGGTTACATCATTCATCTGGATCGCTGAAACTCGCATCATGGGACAGCGCGGGAATGCGCTGCCGTGCTTGTGCCACTTCCGCAAGGTCAAGATCAACAATTGTGATGCCAATCCCTGTGCCAGCGTCCGCCAAAACCTCACCCCAGGGTGAAACAACGAGGCTGTGCCCATATGTTGTGCGGCTATTTTCTGTTGTGGCCGCGTGGGTTCCCGTTTGCCCCGCCGCCAAGACAAAACACCCCGTTTCAATGGCGCGGGCACGCAAGAGCGGTTCCCAGTGGGCAACCCCCGTGACAGGCGTAAACGCGGCCGGACTGAGCAAAATATCAGCGCCCGCCTTGGCCAAAGCGCGATGCAGTTGGGGAAACCGCAGATCATAACAGATCGTCAGCCCGACTTTGCCAAAAGGGGTATCGGCCAGCACCGCGCGGTCACCGGCCCGAAAACCAGCCGATTCGCGGTAGGTTTCTTGGGTGTTTACCTGCACATCGAACATGTGAATCTTGTCGTAGCGCGCGACGATGTCACCGTCGGACGATATCAGAAACGACCGGTTGGCGAAACGACCGTCAGGATCGTCTGTGCGCAGGGCCAGTGACCCGATCGACAGCCAGACACCCAAATTGCGTGCTTCATCACGCAATACTGCAAGTGTCGGATCATCGGCTTCATGGCGCAACACACTGCGATGGTGCGCGCGATCCATCGACACACAATTGGTAACTTCTGGTGTCTGGATGAACTGCGCGCCCGCATGGGCGGCGTCGCGCATCATCGCCGTCACGACCGGTATATTCTGCTCTGGATCGTCCGAAGAACAAATCTGAAGAAGCGCGGCCTTCATGCCGCCAGCAGCGGGTCAAGCTTGCCCGCCCGTTCCAGCGCATGCAATTCGTCACTGCCGCCGACAAGTTCACCGTCGATGAATATCTGTGGCACCGTGCGGCCGCCATTGGCGCGCTGGATCATCTCGGCCTTGCGGTCGGGGTTCGCCATTACGTCCACTTCGATAAAAGAAACGCCCTTGCTATTCAGCAGCCTTTTTGCCGCGTGACAATAGCCGCAGAACGGCGTGGTATAGATTTCGACTTGTTTCATATGCAGGGGCCTTTCGTGCAGCGTTACCCCTATTTACGCATCCTTTACCACGCGGGCTAGGGCCAGCACGTCAATTTGCCGGGCACCTGCGGCGCGACAGGCCTCGGTTGCGGCGGCAAAGGTGGCACCACTTGTCATCACGTCATCGACAAGAATGACATGCTTGCCCTGCAATGCCGCCCCGCGCTTGGGGTGCGGTCGCATCGCATCTTGGAGCGCCGCGAACCGTTGATCGCGGCTGTGCCCTTCAAGGGGGCGGGTACGTGCGATACGAAGCAGGGCATCGGGAAGAACGGTGCGTTCCATCACATGGCCCAGCGCCTTGGCCAGCTCCGCCCCCTGATTGTATTTTCGCCGCAACAGGCGGGTCCAGTGCAGCGGAACAGGCACGATCACTGTATCATCGCCGATCAGATCGCGCGCGGTCTGCGCCATCCACATGCCAGCCGGACGCGCCAGATCGGTCCGGTCCCCGTGTTTTAACGACAGCACCAACCGCCGCCCGGTATCACGATAAACCAGCGTCGCTCGGCCACGATCCCAAGGGCGCGCGGTGGCAACGCAATCGTCGCAAACTTCGCGGTCACCGGTATCTTCGCCCAGCAACGGCGTGCCGCAACAATCGCACACCAGCCCGCCAATAAAGGCCGTATCGCGCCAACACGCGCCGCACAGCGCGAAATCTGTTTCGGTCAGCGCGTCACAAATCAGGCACTGCGGCGGGTAGACCAGCCTGATCGCGCTTTGCATTAGCATCCAACTCTCCTACATCGGGGATATGCAAGACGCCCCGCTTCTGTTTGACCGCCCTGCCCTGCACCTGCGCCGCTCACGCGCCGCGCGTGACGCCACCCTTTTCATGCAAGAGGCCGTGGCCGACGAAGTTCAGGAAAGACTCATTGAGGTTAACAGAACGTTTACAGCGCCCGCCGTTGTGACAGGCTGGCCGCAGGTCTGGACCGCGCGTCTGCCCGATGCACGTATCGTGGCCGATGACGAAACTCTCGCATTTGAGGTCGGCGCGCATGATTTGATCATTCATCACCTTGCTTTGCACTGGGCGAACGATCCGGTTGGGCAGTTGGTGCAGTCACGCCGCGCGCTGCGTCCTGACGGCCTGTTGATTGCAACGCTATTTGGCGGTCAAACGTTGCACGAGCTGCGCAGCGCATTTGCCGAGGCGGAATCGCGTATTCAGGGCGGATTGTCGCCGCGCGTCGCACCGATGGCTGAAATCCGCGATCTGGGCGGGTTGTTGCAACGGGCTGGCTTGGCGCTGCCAGTGGCCGACGGCGCACAATTCAACGTCAGCTATGCCAGCGCGTTGCACCTGATGCGCGACCTGCGCGGCATGGGCGAAACCAACGTGATGGGCGCGCGGCTACGGACAGCAACGCGCGCCGATGTGCTGCGCCTTGCTGCACAAATTTATCACGACAGCTTTGCCGACAGCGATGGCCGTATTCCCGCAACATTTGAGGTTGTCACCCTCACCGGCTGGGCGCCCGATCATAGCCAGCCAAAGCCCCTGCGCCCCGGCTCTGCGACCCACCGCCTTGCTGACTTTCTCGGCACGGGCGAGGGCAAGCTGGACCCGACGCAGGATTGACCTGCGCGCAGATCCGGTTACTTCACAACAAACCGCCATGAAAGATATGCCAATGACCGCCACCTGCCCTGCCCACGCGCCCGCCGATCACCCGAAAATCCCTGCCGAAAAAATCGGGGTGCTGGTGGCAAACCTCGGGACGCCAGATGCTACGGACTATTGGTCGATGCGGCGCTATCTGGGCGAATTCCTGTCGGACAAACGCGTAATCGACTATTCCGCATGGCTGTGGCAACCGCTGTTGCAGCTGGTGATCCTGACAAAACGGCCCTTTACCAGCGGTGCCGCCTATAAATCCATCTGGAACGAAGACGCCGATGAAAGCCCGCTGATGACAATCACCAAGGCGCAGACCGCGGCGCTGAAGTCGGAAATGGCGCAGCGCTACGGCGACGATGTGATGGTCGATTTCTGCATGCGCTATGGTAATCCATCCACCGAGTCCAAGGTCCGTGCGATGGTCGAGGCCGGCTGCACCAAGATCCTGTTTTTCCCGCTTTACCCGCACTACGCAGGCGCAACGTCAGCCACGGCAAATGACCAGTTCTTTCGCGCGCTCATGAAGGAAAAATGGCAACCGATCGCCCGTGTCGTGCCGCCATATTTCGACGATCCGGCCTATATTGATGCCTTGGCGCAATCGGTTGAAAAGGCCTACGCGAGCGCCGACAAGAAACCTGATATACTGGTATGTTCCTATCACGGTGTGCCGGAACGCTACCTGCGCGAGGGCGATCCCTATCATTGCCAATGCCAGAAAACGACACGTTTGCTCAAGGAACGGCTGGGCTGGGATGACACACAGATCAAAACAACGTTCCAGTCGAAATTCGGCCCCGAAGAATGGCTCAAACCCTACACCGTCGAGGAAGTGGCGCGCCTGGCCAAATCAGGCAAGAAAAATATCGCCATCTGCGCGCCTGCCTTCTCCGCCGACTGCATCGAAACGCTGGAAGAAATCAACGAAGAAATCAAAGAGAGCTTTGAACACGCGGGCGGTGAACATTTCACCTATATTCCCTGCCTGAATGACGATGCGGCCCATATCGCGGCCTTGTCGGGTGTCATTTCACAAAACCTGCGCGGTTGGCTGGACGACTAAGGTCGGGACAAAGGAAAAGGCCGCAAGCAAATGCTTGCGGCCTTTTCTTAGATCAAACTGATCTGCTTCGATTAGGAAGCAGCAGCTGCAATCAATGCGATCAGGATCAGCGGAACGATCAGACCGGAACCGGAAGAACCTTTGGTTTCTTCCATGATTACGACTGGTTCCATTTCCACAACCGGTGCCATACCGCCGGCGAAGGCGGTCGAAGCTGCTGCAGTGAATGCGGCGGCGAGAACGATTTTCTTCATTTCACAATCTCCAGTATTGGCCCGCTCCCTAAAAAAATTGAGGACGGCAGCAGGCACCCAAGTCTTACCTCGTATACAGTCTTAACCAGCAATCAAGCGAAATTGCAAAGGCTTGCGTTGGTTTCGCCACAAAAATGGCCAAAAATGTCGTCAAATAAGCAACACTTGGTTTGCGTGGCCCGTTACGCCGAAAACTTCAGCAATGGGTTCATCACCCTGCCAATGTATCAAAGCCCCTGCTACCTGCGTTGATCTCTGACAAACCAGATTGTCGTTCAGGCCACTTTTTTCTTGCCAGACCGTGCTTTACGGGCCTTGCGCAACTCACTTTGGCGTCAAAGCACCGATGTGGGTTTGAACTGCGCCTCCGTTGGGGCTATTGCAAGCAATGAACAGACACAAGGTAACCTGATGTTGCGTATTTCTATTATCCTAAGCGCCTTTGTTGCTTTGGTTTCTGCCTGTGCGCCCGTCCCGACCGTTCCACTTGCCCCCGATGGGCTGCCTTTGCCTCAAATTTACCAGATTAGCGCTGTGGATGCGGCAGATGTGCAATTCCGCATGCTGGATGGCGTGAATTCCCTGCGGCAAGCGGCGGGTGTGCCCGCCTTGAAGATGGATGCGCGCCTGAATGCGGCCGCCGCGACCCATTCGCGCGATATGTCGGTGCAAAACCGCCCCTGGCATTTTGGTTCTGACGGATCATCGCCCTTGGATCGCATAAGTCGCGCCGGCTACACCGGCAAACTTATCGGCGAAAACATCTCGGAGACCTATGAAACCGAGCTGGAAACCCTCGCCGCGTGGATGCAGCTTCCCAGCACGCGCGACGTCATTCTTGACGCGGCAGCCATCGATTTGGGCTTTGCGTGGTATCAGGATAGCAACGGCAAAATCTGGTATACGCTGGTCCTGGGGGGCTAGGACGCACCAAAGGCCGCGCATCTTATTACCGGGTGAACGCCGCCGCGACCTCGACATGCGCCGACCAGCGAAACTGATCCACGACATCAATCCAGTCAATCACGAACCCCGCATCAACCAAAACCTTGGCATCGCGGGCAAAAGTAACCGGATTGCAGGAAATCATCGCGATGCGCGGGATTGTTGACCGGGCCAGCGTGGCGGTCTGCGCCTGCGCACCGGCGCGGGGCGGGTCGATCACCGCCGCATCAAAATAGCGCAATTCATCTGGTTCAAGCGGGCGGCGAAACAGGTCGCGCGTTTCGGTTTTGACCCGCTTGAGCCCCTGCGCCCTGCGCCACCCCTGATCAAGCGCGTTCAACATGGGTGCGCTGCTTTCCACGGCTGTCACCATCGCTGTTTCGGCCAGGGGCAACGCAAATGTGCCGCAACCGGAAAACAAATCGACGATCCGGTCCGCGCCTTTGGTCGCATCAACAGCGGCGGCCAGAAGTTGCATTTCGCCTTCACGGGTGGCTTGCAGAAACGCACCGGCCGGAGGTATCACATCGGCGCGCCCGAACCGCTGCGAGGGTGCGTTGATCGTCACGACCGGTTCGTCCCCCCATGCCAGCCGGGCAAATCCGTGGCGTTGAGCAAACTCGGCCAAAGTGATCCGCAACGGACCATCCAGCGGCTTGTCAGATTCAACCCAGACATCCAGGCCCGCCTTGCTGTCGGTCACAGTCAGCGCGATCTCGGCCTTGCGCGACGCACTCAGCACCGTCAATTCCTCGAGCGCGGGAATGGCCTCACGCAGGCTGGGCAAGAGCAGCTGGCAATCTGGCACGGCAATCACCGTATCGGACGCGCGCGTATGAAATCCGACAATGGCACCATTCTTGGTGCGTTTGCCCGCGAACTTTGCGCGGCGGCGCGCGTGCGGCGGCGAAGTGTGAATACCACGAATATCAATGTCGATACCGTGGGCAGCCAATGCACGGGTTACGATGCCAGCCTTCCAATGTGCGACAAACGGGTCAGCTGCATGCTGCATCGCGCAACCACCGCAGGTTTTGAAATGCCGACAGGGTGGCGCAACGCGATCAGATGACGGCGTCAGAATTTGCACGCTGCCATCATCTCGCAGTCCTAATTCCTCGCCGGGCAGCGTGCGCGGAACGAACTGCCCATCCGCAGTGCGGCCAAGCCCCTGATGGGTTAGTGATTCAATCAACATATCTATTCCGCCGCGTCCCTGGTGCGGATAAAGCCGCCCGATTGTCTGTTCCAATACCGCGCATAAAGTCCGCCCAGCGCCAAAAGTTCGTCGTGCCTGCCTTCTTCGGCTATACGGCCGTTGTCCAGCACAATGATGCGATCCATCCGCGCAATCGTGGACAGGCGGTGGGCGATCGCCACAACGGTCTTGCCCTCCATCACAATTTCCAGCGCGGTCTGAATGCTCGCCTCGACCTCGCTGTCCAGAGCGCTGGTCGCCTCATCAAGCACAAGGATGGGCGCGTCTTTCAAAATTGCACGGGCCAGGGCGATGCGCTGGCGTTGCCCGCCTGACAATTTCACGCCGCGCTCCCCCAGATAGGCGTCATAGCCAGTGCGGCCTTTGTGATCCTTGAGATCAAGAATAAAGTCATGCGCTTCGGCCCGTTTCGCGGCGTCCACGACCGCGTCAAAGCTGGCATCAGGGCGGCCATACAAGATATTGTCGCGCGCCGAGCGATTGAACATCGCGGTTTCCTGCGTGACCATCCCGATCTGCTGGCGCAGGCTGTTCTGCGTAACTGCGCGTAGGTCTTGACCATCGATCGTGACGGCACCCTCCTCCGCATCGTAAAGCCGCAACAGCAGCGCCACGAGGGTCGACTTGCCCGCACCCGATGCGCCGACGATCCCCAGCTTTTCACCCGCGCCGATCCGCAAGTGAACATCCCTGATACCGCCTGTCGCTTCGCCGTAAGCAAAGGAAACGTGATCGAACAATACCTCGGCACGAGGCACCTTGAGGATGGTCGCGTCGCTTTCATCCACAAGATCGTGCGGCGGCGTGAGGGTGCGCATTCCGTCTTCGACCTCACCGATGTTGGAATAGATCGCCATGAGGGTAAAACTGACCCACCCCGTCATCTGGCTGATCCGGATCGCGACAGCGCCCGCAGCGGCAATATCCCCAGCCGTCGAAATACCGACGCGCCACAACATCACCGCACCGATGATCAGGATCACCGGCAAAACCCCCGCCACCGTCATCAGCGCAAAACGGAACCCCGTGGATAATTGCCCGAACGACAGCGCCCTGCCCCGCAACTGTGCCATCGCATCCAGCGCCGAGCGATCTTCGTGATCAATATGGCCGAACAGTTTTACAGTTTTGATGTTCGTGACAGTATCAACGACCTGTCCAGTCACCATCGCCCGCGCCGATGCGCGCGCTGCGGACCGGACGCGAATACGTGGCATGAACCAGCGGATCATCGCAAAATAGAGACCCAGCCAAAGCACCAGCGCAACCGCGATCCGCCAGTCCATCGCCAACAACAAGATGACCGACCCGACAAGCGAGGCAAGCGCGAAAAATACCACATTGATGATTTCCGCGGTCACTTCGGTGACGGCCCGCGCGGTTTGCATTTGCTTTTGTGCAATGCGCCCTGCGAAATCATTGTCAAAGAACGAAACAGAGTGCCCAAGGCTCCAGCGATGCAGGCGGCTTTGAACAAGCGGATAAATGTTGGGCGGGACGACAATTCCGTTGAACGCGGCACTTACGCCGAACACAAGCGGGCGCAGGATGACAAAAAAGCCCGCGAACCCCAGCAACAGGGTCGCGTTGTCCGCAAAGTAGGTTTGCATGCCTGCCTCGGTCGCACTGTCAATCACAAGACCCAGCAGATAGGCGGTGACCACTTCAAGCGTCCCAGCCAGCGCCGACACAAAAGCGGCCACGCCCAGCGCAGGCCACGCCCCCGCCAGACACCAACGGAAAAAGGCGGCCAATTCGCGCGGCGGCGGCCCGTCTGCGGGGCGAAACCCGTCGATCATCCCGCCCAGCCAATGCAACACACGCGTCATTGCGCCGCCTCGATATCCGCGCCGATAAACCCGCCCGATTGCCTTTCCCAGAACCCGGCATAAAGCCCGCCATTGGCCCGCAGGCTGTCATGTGTCCCGTCTTCAACGATCTGGCCGTTATCCATCACGATGATCCGGTCCATGCGCGCAATTGTGGACAGACGGTGGGCAATCGCGATCACGGTCTTGCCTTCCATCATGCCATACAGTGTCGTCTGAATCGCCGCCTCGACTTCGCTGTCCAGCGCGCTCGTCGCCTCGTCCAGCAGCAAGATCGGCGCGTTTTTCAAGATCACACGGGCCAGTGCGATCCGCTGGCGCTGTCCACCAGACAGCTTGACGCCACGCTCCCCGACTTGCGCGCTGTACCCTTTGCGCCCCGCGCCGTCTTCAAGGCCAAGAATGAAATCATGTGCTTCGGCCTTTTTGGCGGCGGCAATCATCTCTGCCTCGCTCGCGCCGGGCGCGCCGTAAAGGATATTGTCGCGCACCGATCTGTGCAGCAACGCCGAATCTTGCTGCACCATGCCAATGGCACTGCGCAGGCTGTCTTGGGTCACATCTGCAATGTCGTGACCGTCAACCAGAATGCGACCGCCCTCGGCGTCATAAAACCGTAAAAGCAGCTTTACGAGGGTCGATTTCCCGGCGCCGGACCGCCCGATCAGACCAACCTTTTCACCAGCCGCGATTGTCAGGTGAATGTTCTGTAGACCGCCACTGTCCTTGCCATAGTGATGGCTTAATCCATCAATCACGATCTCGCCTTTGGACACGGCCAGTTCCTGCGCACCGGGGCGATCAATCAGGGTAATCGGCTGGGCAATGGTCTCCATTCCTTCCTGAATGATACCAAGATTCTGGAACAGGTTGGTCACCGCCCACATGATCCAGCCCGTCATCGCGTTCAAACGCAGCGTCAAGGCGGCGGCGGCGGCAATAATACCCACCGTTGCCGAACCAACCGACCACAGCCAAATCGCCCAGCCGACGACCGCGACAATCAGAAACCCATTCAGCACCACCAGCGCGAGATCCATGATCGAATAGAGACGCATTTCACGTTGCAAGGTGCGGCGCGTGTTTTCTATGGCATCGCGCGCGTATTCGACCTCACGATCATGATGCGCGAACATCTTGACCGAATGGATGTTGGTATAGCTGTCCACGACGCGGCCCGTGACTTCGGAGCGCGCATCGCTTGATGCTTTGGCGGCGGGGGCCACGCGGCGCACCGTCCAGCGCATCAACAGCATATATAGACCGAACCAGACCAGAAGCGGCAGCATCAACCGCAGGTCTGCATCGGCCAGCAACACCGCGGCACCAACCAGATAGGCCAGCGCAAAGGTGACCGCATCAAAGGTCTGAAACGCCACTTCGCCCGCAGCAGGGGGCGTTTGCATGATGCGGTTGGCAATCCGACCGGCAAAGTCATCCTCAAACCAGCCAACAGACTGCCGCAAGACATGCCGATGCGCACGCCAGCGCACAATCGTGCCAAAGTTCGGAATGATACTGTTGTTCAACAGACCCACATCAAGCATCTGAAACAACGGACGCAAGACCAGAATGAATAGCGCAACAACAAGCAGTTCAAACCCGTGCAGCGCCCACACAGCAGCTGGTTCGACCTGCCCCATCAGATCAACCAGACGCCCCATGTAGAAAATCAGCCAGACCTCGACCGCTGCTACGACCACCGACATAAGCCCGGCAGCCCAAAACACCCGTTTGAACGGACGCGCATAGCCCATCAGGAACGGCCAAAGGCGCGTCGGGGGCGTGTCGAGTTCCTTGTAGGGTTCATAGGGATCGACGAGTCGTTCGAAAAATCGAAACACGGGGGGCAGACCTTGTTCAGGGTTATCATCGGGATATAGCCCCAATCTACCCCAAGCAAAACCCGCAGCTATCTACCAAGCAATGTGTCGCGAGTCAGCGTGAAGCCCGAGGCGATCCAGCGCTCCTCGGCATCTTTTACCGCTTTGCCCAACGCGGCGCCTTGCAAGTCAGGCATGAAATCGCGGGCTGAGACGGGCAAGACCTGTTCCGCACCAAATCTGGCGTGAGCGACCAGATTTGGGTCCAGTTCCAGACCACCCATCGCGGCGCGCAGCGCCAGAACGTCAAGCGCCTGCCCGCCATGCCGATAGCCCAGCACCTCGGCAGGCAATCCATTCCCAAGCCCGTCACGCAACACCGCTAGATCGGCAGCTTCACGCTTTGACAGACGCAACCGCATTGCAACGTCTTCGCCGCCAATCAGGGCCAGACGACGGATAGGATCGGGTGCAAGACCTACCTGCCCTTCGATATGCACAAGAACGGCCAGCGATGCCGCGTTCGCCCCTGGCAACACACGCATCAGCACACCGGCGGTTTCCATCGCGGCAACAGCGGGCGCGGGATCAGGGGCACCAAGCAGTTTTCGAATCTCGCTTCCGACACGTTCGCGCGACAGTTGGCCAAGACCATCGCCATTGGCGGCACATGCAGCCAATCCGTCGGCATCCAGCCCGCCATTGGGGTCGCCATACCACGCGTGAAATCGGAAAAACCGCAGAATACGCAGATAATCCTCTTTGATCCGCGCCTCGGGATCATCGATGAATCGGACGTGGCGCGCTTTCAGATCAACCAGACCGCCCAACGGATCAGCAACGACACCGTCAGGATCAGCATAGAGTGCGTTCATCGTAAAATCGCGACGATGCGCGTCATCGGTGATGTTATCGGCAAAGGCCACCGTGGCGCGCCGCCCGTCCGTGTCGATATCCTTGCGGAAGGTCGTGACCTCAAAAGGGGTATTTCCCGCAACAATAGTGACTGTTCCATGCGCAATTCCAGTTGGAATGGCACGCAATCCGGCGGCACCTGCAAGGCGCATCACATCTTCGGGCAAGGCATCGGTGGACAGATCCAGATCCGCAACCGGCGCGCCCAAAAGCGCGTTGCGCACACAGCCGCCAACATACCACGCTTGATACCCCGCATCCGTCAGCACCCCGCAAACTGTGCGGGCAGCATCGCTGTTCAGCCAATCAGCAGTAATTCGGGTCATTGGGCCATCCGATCTGCCAGAGAGCGCAGCATCCGCGCGGTTGCCCCCCAAATGTAATAGGGACCAAAGGGAACAACAAAGAAATGCCTCCGTCGCCCCTGCCATATCCGCGATTCAATGCGGTAGTTCGCTGGGTCGGCTAGATGATCCAGCGGGACGCGGAACACCTCGCTGACTTCGCCTGCCTCGGCAATCGTATCGAAATCCTCAGTTATCCAACCCACGAAAGGTGTCACTTTGAAGCCCGTCACTGTCTCGTGTGGTGGCAATTCACCCAAGATATCGGCGATTCCGTGCGGCAGACCGATTTCCTCGGCAGATTCGCGCAGCGCCGCGTCAACCAGCGTTGCATCGCCTGCGTCCTGTTTGCCGCCGGGAAAAGCGATTTGGCCGGGATGGTGACGTAACTGCGAAGATCGCATCGTCAGCAGCACCTCGGCGCGGCCCGATGTCAACGTAATGGGGATCAGGACAGCAGCGGGTCGCAAAACCCGGCCCACAGGCAATTTGATATCAGGGTTGAGATCGAAATCAGATGTAGCGGCCCCGCTCGACGACAGGGCCGCACCAATGGTTTGGATCAGATCAGGACGCGTCACTTGCATTGCGCTTGGCCTCGAACCCAAGGGTGTCGGGTTCAAATTCGTAATGTGCACCGCAAAACTGGCAATCGGCGGTGACGATCCCTTCGTCGGTCGTCATATGGCCGATATCCTTGGCGGAATAGATCGACAGGCTTTGGCGCACTTTTTCATCAGAGCACGAACAGCCAAACTGTACCGGCTGCGGGTCGAACACGCGCGGACCTTCCTCATGGAACAGACGCACCAGAAGCTCTGTGGGTTGAACGGTTGGGCCGATCAGCTCGAGTGCGTCGACCGTATCCAAAAGCAAATTGGCGCGTGACCAGTTTTCGCCCTCGTCCGAGTCAAGAATATCCGCCGCATCAAGCAACCCCTGATCGCCTGACGCGCCGTCGCTTGCGACAAATGGCGATGCCTTGGGCATATGCTGCAACATCACGCCACCCGCGCGCCAGCTTTCGTTCTGGCCCGCCATTCGCGAACGTCCAAACGTGAGGGAGAACCGTGTCGGGAGTTGTTCGGATTGGGCAAAATAGGTCTCTGCACAGGCCGAAAGTGACCCGCCAGCAATCGGCGTGATCCCCTGATAGGGGGTCATGTCTGGCCCTTGGTCGATCAGCACGGCAAAGTAACCCTTGCCGATCTGGCTGAATGGGTCGGCACTGTGATCCAACCGTTCTGCATCATAGCTTGCGTAGGCGCGGATCTGCGCTGGTTCGCCGTCTGCCTTTGGCGCATAGTAATCGGTCGCGATAATGCGCGCAGCACCTTCGCCGCGAACCTGCAGCGACAGCTTCCAGCGTAGCTTGATCGACTGACCGATCAGCGCCGTCAAAAGCGACATTTCGGCCACCAGCGCCTCGATCGACGGGGGATAGTCGTGCTGGCTCAGGACCTGATCCAGAACACCGTCAAGGCGGGCAACGCGCCCGCGGATGTCCGAAGCATCAAGCTGAAAAGGCAGGACAGTATCGTCCCAGGCGATTTGAGAGCCGAGGGTCATGGGGTTTCCTTAGAGGTCGGAGATTGGCATACCGCGTCCATATAGGTGCGGCAAGCAAAGGTCCAAGGGGTTATGATCAGGCGATACGGGGAACCCGTGGTATCAAGGCAACGCTATATTCATCGCGCGGGTGCTTATGCGGTGCTGCCGCGTGACGGCAAGCTGCTGGTGACACTGCAAACCCATCCGCGCGTCGAAGTGCAGCTGCCCGGCGGTGGAGTTGACCCAGGCGAAAGCACCTTGCGCGCCCTGCACCGCGAAGTATTCGAGGAAACCGGCTGGCATATCGCCACGCCACGCCGCTTGGGGGCGTTTCGCCGTTTTGTCTATATGCCCGAATATGACATGTGGGCGGAAAAGCTGTGCCATATCTACACAGCGCGCCCCATACGCCCGCATGGCCCCCGCGAGAGGATGGGCACACAGCATTATGGCTCACTCCCGATGCGGCATTCGAAACACTCGGAAACCCGGGCGATGCGGATTTTGTCGCAAGCCTCTTTGGCGTCCTGCGGCCTCGCTTGCCCTGACGCAGATAACCCGATATTGCCGCGCGCAACACGCATGATGGAGACTGACCCATGTCCGCACCCAAAAAAGTTGTCCTCGCCTATTCCGGTGGTCTTGATACCTCGATCATCCTCAAATGGCTGCAGACGGAATATGGCTGCGAGGTGGTGACCTTTACCGCCGACCTGGGACAGGGCGAAGAACTTGAGCCTGCCCGCAAGAAGGCGGAAATGATGGGTGCTGCGTCGATCCACATCGAAGACCTGCGCGAAGAATTCGTGCGCGACTTCGTTTTTCCGATGTTTCGCGCCAATGCGATCTACGAAGGCCTGTATCTGCTTGGCACCTCTATCGCGCGCCCGCTGATTTCCAAGCGCCTGGTCGAAATTGCGGAAGCTGAAGGCGCGGATGCCGTCGCCCACGGCGCAACTGGCAAAGGCAACGATCAGGTGCGGTTCGAGCTCGCCTGTTATGCGCTGAACCCCGACATCAAAGTGATCGCGCCGTGGCGCGAATGGGATCTGTCCAGCCGCACCAAGCTGATTGATTTTGCGGAGAAAAACCAAATTCCGATTGCCAAGGACAAACGCGGCGAAGCGCCGTTCAGCGTTGATGCGAACCTGCTGCACACATCGTCCGAGGGCAAGGTTCTGGAAGACCCCGCCGAGGTCGCGCCTGATTACGTCTATCAGCGCACCGTCGCGCCCGAAGATGCGCCAGATACCCCGGAATTCATCGAGGTCGGGTTTGAAAAGGGCGATGCGGTGTCAATCGATGGTGAAACATTGTCGCCTGCGACGATCCTCACCAAACTGAACGAGCTGGGCGGCAAACACGGCATTGGACGGCTTGATTTTGTCGAGAACCGCTTTGTCGGAATGAAGTCGCGCGGTATTTACGAAACGCCCGGCGGCACCGTCCTGCTTGAGGCGCATCGCGGGATCGAACAGATCACGCTGGACAGCGGCGCTGGCCACCTCAAGGACAGCCTGATGCCGCGCTACGCCGAGCTGATTTACAACGGTTTCTGGTTTTCGCCCGAACGTCTGATGTTGCAGGCCGCGATCGATAAATCGCAGGAACACGTGACCGGAACCGTGCGGTTGAAGCTGTATAAGGGGGCCGCCACCTGCGTCGCCCGCTGGTCGGATCATTCGCTTTATTCCGAAGCACATGTGACATTTGAAGATGACGCCGGGGCCTACGATCAAAAGGACGCGGCCGGGTTTATCCAGTTGAACGCCTTGCGCCTGAAACTGCTTGCTGCGCGGGATCGTCGGCTAAAGCGCTAAATCTTGCGCGCCGCGAGCTTTTCATAGAACGGAAGTGCCGCGCGGACCAGGTCGGCGTCACGTCCTGAAAGGTCCGGCAATGGCCCTTCCGCACCTGCGAACCCCGTGCTGCGATGCACGGCGCCGTACCAGTGGCGCGCCCAGATGCCGTCGGATTTGTGCCCCCCGGCGGGCCAGGACAGCATTGCGGGATCAAAGGGTAAATCAATGATCGCGCAGAGTTTTTCCAGCATCCCGGCGGGATCGTCACGGATGTCGTGGCTGTCAATGACAACGCCGCCAACCTGATCGAACACCTCGACCTGCTGACGGAAGCCGATGTCGTCCAGCGTTACCTCATCACGTTTTGCGCCATAGCTGGCAACCACGCGGGCGGGATGGCGGATCAGGTGGATATTAATGCAGCCCTGCGCCCAATCCATCGGGAAACCGTCCAGCATATGCAGACCCATATGCTTCATGTAGAAGTTCGGTTTGTCATCAGGGATCGAACCGGCACAGATGGCAGAAACCATCGCCGGGTCGGCCTCATGGGCAGCCATAATCTCGTCCCGCATGGGGTGGTCGGCACCCGTGTGCAGCAGGTAGGCGGCATAAAACGGTTCGTCCCAGACCGCAAAATCGGGGCGGTTGCCAAAGGCATACATCATCGCCGTCGAGAGGTTGCGCGGCCCCGACCACATGGCAATTTTCATGATATGGAATCCGTATGGAAAGCGTATGGAAATGATATGGGTGTCATCGGGTGATCTGATCGGCGATCAGCCCTTTGTAAAGATCGCGCAACCGCTGTGTGACGGGCCCCATGTCACCGCTACCGATCTGGCGACCGTCAATTTCGCTGACAGGCGTTTGCGCCCCGAATGTGCCGGTCAAAAACGCCTCGTCCGCGCCATAGGTATCAACGAGGGAAAAGTTACGTTCGAACACCGCAATTTCGTTGGCGCGACACAGGTCGATGACCTTTTGGCGGGTGATCCCGTTCATGCAATAATCGCCGGTGCTGGTCCAAACGGCCCCCTTGCGAACGATGAAAAAGTTACAGGCGTTGGTCGTATTCACGAAACCGTTGATATCAAGCATCAGCGCCTCGTCGGCCCCTGCCTTTTCGGCGGCGATGCAGGCAAGGATGCAGTTGAGCTTTGAATGGCTGTTCAATTTCGGATCTTGCGTCATCGGCAATCCGCGCAGATGCGGCACAGTGGCAAGACGGATCGGGCGGGGCAGTTTCGGCCGCGAATGTTCCATGATGATCACGAATGTCGGACCGGACCGCGACAAGGACGGATGCTGGAACGGCAGCACCTTGACCCCGCGCGTGATCATCAAGCGCGCATGCACATCCGTTGTCATGTCATTGGCTTTTTGTGTCTCCAACAAGGCTGAAATCACGCCTTTTCGGTTCATCCCGATATCAAGGTCAATCGCCTTTGCGGCCGCGAACAGCCGGTCGATGTGTTCATCCAGAAAGGCCCATGTTCCATCGTAAAGCCGCAGACCTTCCCAAACACCATCGCCCAGCATAAAGCCGCTGTCATAAACGCTGACCGTTGCCTCGGCGCGCGGCTTGAGCTGCCCGTCGACATAAATGAGGATAGACTGGTTGCGCAGGTCATCTTCGGCCTGATGGGTGGTGACGCTGTCTTGCATGGGGTGACTCCGGTCATTTTTCGCAGGCTAAGACGGGGCGGCAAATGTTCCAATGGGTAAAACGCCCGTGAACTCACGCTGCGGTGAGTTGTCGATGCATGGCCCGTCCCGCAGGGTAATCAAAAGAGGAGATCGTCATGACCCGCCGTTCACGAAATATCAAAACTGTCATCCTGTCGATTGCAATTGTGCT
Organism: Octadecabacter sp. SW4; assembly: GCF_008065155.1. Classification (NCBI taxonomy): domain Bacteria; kingdom Pseudomonadati; phylum Pseudomonadota; class Alphaproteobacteria; order Rhodobacterales; family Roseobacteraceae; genus Octadecabacter; species Octadecabacter sp. SW4. The sequence continues at coordinate 3,225,564 of NZ_CP042819.1, forward strand.
GGGGTTTGCCCTTCATTCATCGCCAGCCGAGGCGCGCGATATTCAAAAGACCGTGCTGGCCGGCGGCTGTTTCTGGTGCGTTGAAGCGGATTTCGAGAAAGTTGGTGGGGTGATTTCAGTGGTATCCGGGTTTGCGGGCGGCACCACAGTGAACCCGACCTACCGCCAGGTCACGCGCGGCGAAACAGGTCATTACGAAGTCGTGGAAATCACCTATGATGCGGATCGCGTGTCTTACGAACAGTTGCTGCATGCCTTCTTGCGATCCATCGATCCGACGGATGCGGGCGGGCAGTTCTGTGATCGAGGTGACAGCTATCGCACGGCGATTTTCGTCTCTAATCAAGCGGAACAGCAGGCCGCACAGGCTGCGATTGCACGGGCGCAGCGCGATCTTGGTCAGCGGATTGTGACGCCTATTCTGGCCGCCGCAACATTTTATCCCGCTGAAGCCTACCATCAGGATTATTACCGCGGGACCGACAGGATCGTGACGCGCGCGGGCATCAAGACCCGCGCCGATGCCTACACATTCTATCGTAATGGCTGTGGGCGCGATGCTCGCGTTCGCCAGCTTTGGGGCAGTGCCGCGCCCTTTGCCAACTAGGCCTGAAACGCCTGAACTTCGGACAGGTCGGGAATAACATCCGCTGTGCCACGGCGCGTGACCATAAGCGCACCGGCCTTGGCGGCGAGCGCGAGGGCTTGCTCCATCGGAAGTCCGCGATCAAGACCGGCAAGGACATAGCCGGTGAACGTGTCGCCAGCGCCTGTTGTATCGACCGGTTTTACCGATATGGCGGGGACATCAACTTCACCCTTTGCACCGAACCATTTGGCGCCATCCGCCCCAAGCGTGATGATCACATCTGCAACGCCCAGATCTTGCGGGGCTTTGCCCGTTGCAGCGCGCAGCTGTTCGGCTTCAACCTTGTTCAGAATCAGAAAGTCGAGATATTCGAGGACACGCTGCACCGCCTGGGCCGAAAACGGCGCCGCCGCATAGGCAACCCTGAGGCCCATCTTGCGGCCAATTTGCGCGGCGACTTTTTGCAGGTTGGTTTCATTTTGAAACACCAGCCAGTCGCCAGTTTCAGCCTCGCTCAGCGCGCCCTCCAAAGTTGCGAGCGGGATTTCGTGGTTTGCGCCCGGATGAAGAATGATCGCGTTCTCACCATGCGCATCGACCATGATGATTGCCTGCGCGGTGTCGTGATCAACTTCGATAATATGCCGCGTATCAACACCATATTCCAGCAACCGTTCAACCGTCCAGCCCCCGTCAGCGCCCACCGCGCCAATATGATTCACGCGGGCGGCAGCGCGCGCAGCAGCCACAGACATATTCGCGCCTTTCCCGCCTAGAAACACCTCGCGCCCTGTTGAAGCGAGCGTTTCTCCGGGTGCAGGAATATGCGGGACTGCGTAAACGATATCGACGTTGATCGACCCAAGGTTCCAGATGGCCATGCTAACCGACCTTGCAGGCTGCGATCACGGCCATGTTCAGGATGTCATTCACCGTCGATCCCGTTGAACAAATCTGAATCGGTTTGTTGATGCCGCTCAGGATCGGGCCGATCACGGTTGCCCCGCCCATTTCCTGCATCAGCTTGACCGAGATCGAGGAAGAGTGCCGCGCAGGCACGACCAATACGTTGGCGGGGCCGGTCAGACGCGAGAACGGATAGGCTTCTTGCGCACGCGGGTTCAGGGCGACATCGACGGCCATCTCGCCTTCGTATTCGAAATCGACACCGCGCTGGTCGAGCACGACGGGTGCCTGGTGCATTTTCTCGGCCCGCTCGGACACGGGATAGCCGAAGGTGGAAAAGCTGACAAAAGCCACACGCGGTTCAAGCCCAAGATCGCGGGCGACGGCGGCACCGCGTTCGGCGATATCTGCCAGATCGTGTTCATCGGGCCATTCATGCACCAGCGTATCGCCCAAAAGCACGATCCTGCCCTTGTGCAGGATTGCGGAAATGCCGGCAGCGCCGTCTTTGGGTTGGGCGTCGAACACGTGGTTGATCAATTCCAGGACATGCGCCGATTTTCGGGTGGCTCCCGTCACCATGCCATCGGCGTGGCCGTGCGCCAGCATCAGCGCCGCAAACACATGCCGGTCGCGCGACGCAAGCCGGTGGATATCCTGACGGTCTTGGCCTTTGCGCTGCAAGCGTTCGTAAAGGAAGGTTTTATAGGTATCGAGGTGGTCGGTATTGGCAGCGTTCACCACGCGCAATTCGCGCACCGCATCGCCCAGCCCTTCGGCTTCGAGTTTGGCTTTCACGTCCGATTCGCGCCCCACCACAAGGGCGCGGCCAAGACCCGAACGCTGATACAACACGGCAGCGCGCAACACACGTGGATCATCGCCTTCGGCAAAGACCACAGTCGATTGCGCTGCCTTGGCGCGGGCGTGAATGCCGCGCAGGATCGAGGCGGTTGGGTCCATGCGGGATTTCAGCGAGGCCTCGTAGCCGTCCATATCGACGATCGGCCGCCGTGCCACGCCCGTTTCCATCCCCGCACGCGCCACCGCCGTGGGGATACGGTGGATCAACCTCGGATCGAACGGCGTCGGAATGATATAGTCCCGCCCGAACGTCAGCTTGCGCCCATAGGCTATCGCCACCTCGTCGGGGACATCCTCGCGCGCGAGGTCGGCCAGCGCCTGAGCGCAGGCGATCTTCATCTCATCGTTGATGCCGCGGGCATGAATATCAAGCGCGCCGCGAAACAGATAGGGAAAGCCAAGAACGTTGTTGACCTGGTTGGGATAGTCGCTGCGCCCTGTGGCGACGATGGCATCAACGCGCACGGCATGGGCATCTTCGGGCGTGATTTCAGGATCGGGGTTGGCCATCGCAAAGATAACCGGATTGTCAGCCATGCTGAGCACCATTTCCGGTGTCACGGCGCCCTTGACGGAGACACCAAGAAACACGTCTGCGCCGATCATCGCATCCTCAAGCGTGCGCGCATCGGTCTTGGCGGCATGGGCAGATTTCCACTGGTTCATCCCTTCGGTGCGGCCCTGATAGATCGCGCCCTTGGTGTCGCACAAAATGCAGTTGTCGTGCCGGGCACCCATTGATTTGATCAGCTCGATACACGCAATCCCGGCTGCACCCGCGCCGTTTACAACGATGCGCACATCTTCGATTTTCTTGCCCGACAGGTGCAGCGCATTCAGCAATCCGGCGGCACAGATCACGGCTGTTCCGTGCTGATCATCGTGAAAAACGGGAATGTCCATTTCCTCTTTGAGGCGTTGTTCGATGATGAAACATTCAGGCGCCTTGATGTCCTCGAGGTTGATGCCGCCAAAGGTTGGCCCCATCAAACGCACGGCGTTGCAAAACGCATCCGGGTCTTCGGTGTCCAGTTCGATGTCGATCGAGTTCACATCGGCGAAACGTTTGAACAGCACCGCTTTGCCTTCCATGACAGGCTTGCTGCCCAGCGCGCCAATATTGCCAAGGCCCAGAACGGCGGTGCCGTTGGAAATCACGGCGACCAGATTGCCCTTGTTTGTGTAGTCATAGGCGAGTTCGGGATTGCTGGCGATTTCCTCGCAGGGGACGGCGACACCGGGGGAATAGGCCAGCGACAGATCGCGCTGCGTTGTCATCGGGACCGTTGCCTGAATCTCGAATTTGCCGGGTGTCGGCTCAAGGTGAAACGCCAAAGCGTCCTCGCGCGTGACTCGTGATTTTGACATTTCTCTCTCCCTCGACGTCACGCTGTTCTAACGGGTCGGGGCAGGGGGCCGCAACGGCTTCGTTTTCGACTTTTGTCGCTAACACGGGGCCTGTAGGGTCGCGGTGATACCTTGGGGGGCTGAATGAACACCGCGCAGCATACCGTAACGCCAATGATGGCCCAGTTTCTTGAAATCAAGGCGGGGCATCCTGATGCGCTGCTGTTTTATCGCATGGGCGATTTCTACGAGATGTTCTTTGACGATGCGGTTGCCGCATCCGAAGCGTTGGATATCGCGCTGACCAAACGCGGCAAGCATCAGGGCGAGGATATTCCGATGTGCGGCGTGCCGGTGCATAGCGCCGAAGGGTATCTGCTGACACTGATCCGCAAAGGGTTTCGCGTTGGCGTCTGCGAGCAGATGGAAGACCCCGCCGAAGCAAAAAAGCGTGGATCGAAATCCGTGGTGCGGCGCGAAGTGGTGCGGTTGGTAACACCCGGCACCCTAACCGAAGATTCCCTGCTTGATGCCCGCAAGCACAACTTTCTTGCCGCGTTTGCACAAGTGCGGGACGACGCGGCGCTGGCTTGGGCCGATATTTCCACCGGCGAGGTCCGCGTGATGCCCTGCGCCCCTGTTCGCCTTGGGCCTGAGCTGGCACGGTTAGCCCCGCGCGAAGTCTTGATGACCGAGGCGGAAGGCGCAAGTTACGGTGAAACAGTGTCTGATTCAGGTGCTGCGCTGACGTGTTTAGGCAATGCGGCATTTGACAGCACAGGCGGCGAAAAGCGGCTGCTGGCGCTATATGGTGTCGCCTCGCTTGATGCCTTCGGATCGTTCGCGCGGGCCGAGATTTCGGCGCTGGCGGGCCTGATCGAATACCTTGATATCACGCAAAAGGGGAATCTGCCGTTGCTGCGCCCGCCAGTGCAGGAAGGGCAGACCAAAACCATGCAGATCGACGCCCCGACGCGGCGCTCGCTTGAGTTGACCCATGCCTTGGCAGGCGGGCGATCGGGATCGCTGTTGTCGGTGATTGATCGCACGGTGACGGCAGGCGGCGCACGGGTGCTAGAGCGGCGGCTGTCTTCGCCGTCCAGCGATCTGGCCGTGATCGGCGCGCGCCATGATGCAATCGCGGCGATGCTGGATGACACGCGTTTGATGGGTGACATTCGCGAGGTGCTGCGCGGCGTCCATGACGTGGATCGCGCGTTTTCACGTCTGGCATTGGGGCGGGGTGGGCCACGCGACCTTGCGGCGATCCGCAATTCGCTGGCCGAAGGCGAGGCCCTATTCAGCATGGTATCCGGTGTCGATTTGCCTGATGTTCTGGCAGAGGCGCGGGCTGATCTGACCGGTCACGATGCGCTGCACACGCTTTTGGATGCGGCTTTGGTGGCGGAACCGCCACTCTTGGCGCGTGAAGGCGGCTTCATTGCCGCCGGCTTTGACGCTGATCTGGATGAGGCCCGCAAACTGCGCGACGAAGGGCGATCGGTGATCGCATCGCTTCAGGCGCAATACGTGGCAACGACCGGCATTAATGCCTTGAAAATCAAGCACAACAATGTGCTGGGCTATTTCATTGAAACCACCGCGACCCATGCCGAGAAAATGCTGGCCCCGCCACAGAACGAAACATTTATCCATCGCCAAACCACAGCCAATCAAGTGCGGTTCACCACGCTTGAGCTAAGCGAGCTGGAAACCAAGATCCTAAACGCGGGCGGACGGGCGCTTGAGATCGAAAAAAGCCTCTATTCCACCTTAACTGAGGCTGTAATGGCGCAAGCGGGGCCGGTGTCGGGCCTTGCCCGGGCCTTGTCGGAATTCGATTTTACCACGGCTTTGGCGGATCTGGCGCGCGCGCAGGACTGGTGTCGCCCAGCGATGGAGGACAGTCGCGCCTTTGCCGTGACAGGCGGCCGCCACCCGGTCGTCGAACGCGCGCTGCAGAAGGAGGGCACGCCGTTTGTCGCCAATGACTGCGGCCTGACCGATGCGCCCATCTGGCTGCTGACCGGCCCCAACATGGCCGGTAAGTCAACTTTTCTGCGGCAGAATGCGCTAATTGCTGTGCTAGCGCAGGCCGGCAGCTACGTTCCCGCGCGCACTGCCACCATTGGCGTGGTCAGCCAGTTGTTCAGCCGGGTCGGCGCGTCAGACGATCTGGCGCGGGGCCGATCAACCTTCATGGTGGAAATGGTCGAGACCGCCGCGATCCTGAACCAGGCGGACAATCGGGCGCTGGTGATCCTGGACGAAATCGGGCGCGGCACGGCCACTTATGACGGGTTGTCGATTGCCTGGGCCACGCTTGAACACCTCCATGATGTGAACGGCTGTCGCGCATTATTCGCCACGCATTATCACGAAATGGCAGCCCTTTCGGCCAAGCTGGACGGCGTTGAGAACGCAACTGTCACGGTCAAGGAGTGGGAGGGCGATGTGGTGTTCCTGCACGAGGTAAAGCGCGGCACGGCGGACCGCAGCTATGGTGTTCAGGTCGCGCGCCTTGCCGGATTGCCGCCAGCCGTTGTCGCGCGCGCGAAAGTCGTTCTTGAAGCGCTTGAAAAAGGCGAGCGTGAGGGCGGCAGCACGCAAAAAGCCCTGATTGATGATCTGCCGCTCTTCTCAGCGACGCCGGCTGCGCCGCCCCGACAAAGGACCGAGGAAAGCGCGATTGAGGCGGCATTAGAGACGATTCATCCCGATCAGATGACCCCGCTTGAAGCGCTTGAAACGCTTTATCGCCTCAAGGATATGGGCAAGTAGCAGGAACTAGCTGGCGGGTGTCGAGGAAACGCCAACCTGCGCGGGCCGTAGCAAGCGATCGTGCAACATGAAACCGCTTGCCGACACCTGAATGATGTCGCCCGCTTTGGTGCCGGGCAGGGGTGCCTCGAACATGGCTTCGTGCAACTGCGGATCAAAGCGTTCACCAATTTCGGGGCGGATCACCTCGACGCCGTGTTTTTTGAAGACGTTGCGCAATTCGCGCATGGTCAGTTCGACCCCTTCCAGCAGGGCCTTGTCGCCGTCCTTACCGTCTTCAGTCGCCATCATCAAAGCGCGTTCCAAGCTGTCGTAAACAGGCAACATATCCCGGGCGAGCTTGGATCCGCCATAATTTTCAGCCTCTCGCCGGTCGCGTTCGGCGCGTTTGCGGGTGTTTTCAGCATCGGCCAGCGCACGCATGAAACGGTCGCGCATCTCATCACGCTCGCGCTTGAGCTCTGCAACCGCATCGACCGACTCGATGGAGTCGATCTCGTCTTCGATTTCGGGCTCCTGGGCCAGCATGGGATCGTTTTCCGCGACCATTTCGCGGGCGATTTCTTCGTCTGTCTTACGCTCTGCCATCGTCTTCTTTTCCTTAGCCGCGGTCAGCGATCATTTTCCCGACCAACTGCGCGGTATAATCCACAATCGGCACGATCCGCCCATAATTCAGACGGGTCGGCCCAATGACGCCAACGGCGCCGATGATCTTACGATCCGCGTTCATATATGGAGAGACCACCAGAGAGGAACCCGAAAGTGAAAAAAGTTTGTTCTCGGAGCCAATAAAGATGCGCACACCGTCGCCTTCTTCGGTCAGATCAAGGAAATCGGCGATATCGCGCTTACGCTCGAGGTCATCAAACAAGGAGCGGATACGCTCAAGATCGGCCTCGTCTGCCTGTTCGCCAATCAGATTGCCGCGTCCACGCACGATCAGCCGCTCGGTTGATTCGCCCTGGTCGGTCCAGACGGCCAGCCCCTCTTCGACCATCGTGCGGGCGAGTGTATCGATTTCGCGCCGGCGGTTGGTGATTTCGCGCCGCATCAGCGTACTGAGTTCCGATAGCGTGCGCCCTTCGGCCAGCGCATTCAGGAAATTCGCAGCCTCGCGCATCGAGGCGGGTGTTTGCCCGGGCGAGGGCGTGAAGACGCGATTTTCCACGTGACCATCGGCAAAGACAAGAACCGCCAAAGCGCGATCAGACGCAAGCGAGACAAACTCGATATGTTTGATCGCCGCTTCGTGTTTTGGCGTAAGCACGAGGCTCGCGCCGCGCGTGACACCGGATAGAGCCGACCCAACGCGATCAAGCAGCGCGCTGACATCTGTATCGTTCGCCCCGCGACTTTCATCAATCTTGGCGCGGTCGTCTTGATCAAGATCGCCAACTTCGAGCAAGCCATCAACAAACATGCGCAGACCGGTTTGCGTGGGAATACGCCCGGCGCTGACATGCGGCGACCCGAGCAGGCCAAGATGTTCGAGGTCCTGCATCACATTGCGGATCGTTGCGGCGCTGACGCTTTCGGTCATAGTGCGGGTCAGGGTGCGCGACCCAACGGGGGCACCGGTTTCCAGATACCCTTCGACGACCCGGCGAAACACCTCGCGCGAGCGGTCGTTCATATCCTGAAAGATGGGTCCGGTTTCTGGCATGGCCTTTGACTTTATGAGCGCCGGTCAACGTAGAACAGCTGATCGCATGGGGTCAATCGGTCTTGGCTTTGTGGCGCGCGGCGCGTATCCCCGTGGCGAAATCAACAAAAGGGATTTTCCAATGCGCCCCTCTGGACGTCAGACAGATGAAATGCGGACCGTTTCCATTGAAACCGACGTAACACGCCATGCCGAGGGATCCTGTTTGATCAGGTGCGGTGACACACATGTACTTTGCACCGCGACGATTGATGAACGGGTGCCGCCGTTTCTGAAAAATTCCGGCCTTGGTTGGGTCACTGCGGAATACGGGATGCTGCCACGGGCCACCCATACGCGTATGCGGCGCGAGGCCAAGAACGGACAGTCGGGACGCACACAGGAAATCCAACGGCTGATCGGACGGTCCTTGCGGGCCGGCGTTGACCGTGTCGCGCTGGGCGAGCGGCAGATTGTTGTGGATTGCGATGTGATTCAGGCCGACGGGGGAACGCGCTGCGCCTCAATTACCGGCGGTTGGGTTGCGCTGAAACTGGCGGTGAACAAGTTGATGAAAGCGGGTGATGTAATAAGCGATCCGTTGATTGATCCCGTTGCGGCGATCAGTTGCGGGATTTTTGCGGGGCAGGCGGTGCTTGATCTGGATTACCCGGAAGACAGCGAAGCCGGCGTTGATGGAAATTTCGTAATGACCGGATCGCAATTGATCGAAGTGCAGATGTCGGCCGAGGGCGCAACCTATTCCCGCGCGCAGATGGAATCGCTGCTTGATCTGGCGGAGAAGGGCGTGGGCGAATTGGTTGCCATGCAAAAGGCCGCCACCGCATGACACGGCGGTTTGAGGGTGCAGAGCTGGTCATTGCGACCCACAATGTGGGGAAACGCGATGAAATTGCCGCGCTGCTGGCGCCCTATCAAGTGACACTGACATCAAATGCCGATCACGGACTGCCAGAACCGGAAGAAACCGAAGCGACCTTTGTCGGAAACGCACGGATCAAGGCGCATGCGGCGGCCAAGGCCACGGGTTTGCCCGCGCTGGCCGACGATAGCGGGATCGAAATCGACGCACTGAACGGTGCGCCAGGTGTTTACACGGCAGACTGGGCCGAAACACCCCAGGGGCGCGATTTTGAACATGCGATGCGTGTGACCTGGGACAAGCTGGAGGCCGCAAACGCGCCCCAGCCCCGCACCGCGCGGTTCTGTTGCACCTTGGTATTGGCTTGGCCCGATGGTCATGATGAGGTTTTCGCTGGCGTGATGCCGGGCCGGATCGTTTGGCCGATGCGCGGCGATCAAGGGCACGGGTATGATCCGATCTTTCAACCCGATGGATTTGACACGACCTTTGGCGAAATGGATCGCTGGAAAAAGAACGAGATCAGCCATCGCGCCGATGCGTTCAAAAAGCTGATCGCTGGCTGCTTTGCCTGAGGCGTTTGGCCTATATATTCATTGGCCGTTTTGTCAGGCCAAGTGCCCCTACTGCGATTTCAACTCGCATGTTGCGCGCCATATTGATCAGAAACGTTGGCTTGCTGCTTACGTCGCTGAAATTGCCCGCGTTGGCGCACTCACGAAGGGTCGCACGCTCACCAGCGTGTTCTTTGGTGGTGGCACACCCAGCCTGATGGACCCTGAAACGGTTGACGGAATCATGGCGGCCGTGCGGGCAATGTGGCCGCTTTCCAATTCGATCGAAGTTACCTTGGAAGCCAACCCGACCTCGATTGAAGCCGGGCGGTTTCATGGCTATCGGCAGGCAGGCGTCAACCGCATCTCGATGGGTATTCAGGCGATGAATGATGCGGACCTGCGGGCGTTGGGGCGGCTGCATACGGTGGACGAAGGCCTGGCCGCATTTGAAACGGCGCGCGGCATTTTTGATCGGGTCAGTTTTGATCTGATCTATGCGCGACAAGGGCAGGGTGTCGCCGACTGGCAGGCGGAACTTGAACGCGCGCTTGCCCTGGGGCTGGACCATCTGTCGCTCTACCAACTGACGATCGAAGACGGCACAGCCTTTGGAGACCGGTATGCTATTGGCAAATTGCGCGGGCTGCCTGACGAAGATCTTGCTGCGGACCTTTACGAGGTCACGCAGGAGGTTTGCGAAAAGGCTGGTCTACGGGCCTATGAAGTCTCTAACCATGCCAAAGATGGCTATGAAAGCGCGCACAACCTAACCTATTGGCGCTATCAGGACTATGCCGGGGTTGGGCCGGGGGCACATGGGCGCTTGACAATTGATAGCGTCAAATACGCGACCGAAACGTCACTTGCGCCGGGTCGCTGGCTTGAAGACGTTGAAACAACAGGGTCGGGCGAAAGCCTGCGCTCGCCTTTGTCGACCAAGGATCAATGGGCCGAACGGCTACTGATGGGGTTGCGGCTGTCCGAAGGAGTTGACCTTGATGGTGTCTTGTTGCCCCCACATGACGTTTTTCAAAATAAAATCAATGGTTTACGCGATTCGGGGTTTGTGACATTCGATGGGCGCACCCTCAGGGTGACACCGCTTGGCCGCCCCGTTCTGAATGGTGTGCTGCGCTGCCTTTTGGACGATTAGCCGCCCGACAATGCGCGCAGCAGGTCGTCAAGCTGTTCAAGGTTCCGATAGTTCAACGTCAGCTTGCCGCTTTCACCATCGTTACTTGGGTCAATCTGAACACCCATCCCCAATGCGGCCGACAGCTCCCGCTCGATTTGGACAGTATCGGCGTCCTTGGTGCGGGGTTTTGTGGCTGGTTTCGGTTTTGCAATGCCCTTGCGGACCAGCTTTTCCGTATCGCGCACAGAGAGACCCTCGCGCACAATTTTCTGGGCAAGCTCCAGCGGATTATCCTGGCCGACAAGGGCACGGGCGTGGCCAGCACTCAGGCGACCGTCCGCGACAAGCGATTGAACCGGCTCGGGCAGGGTCAAAAGGCGCATAAGGTTGGCGATATGGCTACGGCTTTTGCCAAGCGCGATACCGAGCTTGTCTTGGGTATGGCCAAAGCGATCCATAAGCTGACGATAACCCGCAGCCTCGTCGATGGCGTTCAGATCAGAGCGTTGAATGTTCTCGATGATCGCGACTTCCAGCACTTCGGTATCGGTAAATTCGCGAACAAGAACAGGGATTTCATGCAACTGGGCACGTTGCGCGGCACGCCAGCGACGTTCACCCGCGACAATTTCATATGTCGTGCCGTCGCCTGGCTTCCGACGCACGATCAGCGGCTGAATAATTCCCTTTTCACGCACTGATGCGGTCAGGTCATTCAGGCTTTCTTCATCAAAGCTCCGCCTTGGCTGATCCGGGTTGGGTTCGACCGATTCGATGGGCACTAGAAGATCGGGACGCCGCGGGCGGTCGGCTTGGCTCGCTTCATCGGCTTGGGCAACGTCGGACATCAGCGCGGAAAGGCCGCGACCCAGACCTCGGTTATTCTTCTTTGCCATTGTTACACCTTTTCGTTTTGTTCACGGGCCATCAGCTCTTGGGCGAGTTCGCGATAAGCAACGCTACCCTTTGAAAGCGGGTCATAATCCAGCGCTGGCATCGCATAGGACGGCGCCTCGCTCAGGCGGACATTGCGCGGAATCTTGGTTTTGAAAACGAGGTCTCGCAAGTTTTCGCGCGCGTCGACCTCGACCTGTTGGGACAGGTTATTGCGACGATCATACATTGTCAGCACGATACCCTCGATGCGAAGCTTTTTGTTCGCTGTCTGGCGCACCTCGCGGACTGTCATCATCAGCTGCGACAACCCTTCTAGTGCGAAAAACTCGCTTTGTAGAGGCACCAAGACGGAATGCGCCGCAACCATCGCGTTAACCGTTAAGATGTTCAGGGATGGTGGGCAATCAATCAAGATATAATCAAGCGCCAGCGAGTCGAAAGCTGGCTGGCGCAGTGCGTCATGCAACAGAAAGCTGCGTTTTTCGTTGGCGGTCAGCTCGATATCAGCGGAACTCAGATCGGTTGTTGCGGGTATAATTGACAGGTTTTTAACTGTCGTGGGTTGAACAAGTTCATCCGGTGCGGCTTCACCAAGCAACAGGTCATAGGTTGTCAGGTCGCGGTCTTCGTTTTCGATGCCCAACCCGGTTGATGCGTTTCCCTGAGGGTCAAGATCGACAAGCAAAACCTTGCGGCCACGTTCGGCCAAAGCGGCGCCCAGGTTGATCGTCGTCGTCGTCTTACCGACACCGCCCTTTTGATTTGCGACCGCAATAATTTTCGTTTCTTTTGAACGACTAAAGTCGGGCACGGCTGATCCCTTCGATCTTGAGTATGCGGGCTTGCTGTTCGGTGATACTTTGGATCTCCTCTAAGGCAAAGTGCCAATCCAGACGCGCTATCGCTATTTCGTCGGTGGCACGCGCACCTTTGGGGAAAATAGCGCAACCCTGTGGCCTTAGATGTCGCACCGAGAGGGACAAAAGCTGCGATAGGTCCGCGAGCGCGCGGGCGCTGACGACATCAGCGTTTAACTGCTCGATCGCCTCGATCCGGCTGCAGATCACTTGGGAAGGTAGATCAAGCTCACGGGCCGCTGTTCGCAAAAACGCAGCCTTGCGCTGGTCACTTTCAACCAGCACGACCTGCGCTTGTGGCTTTTTTTCCTGGGCGATAACTGCAATCACAATTCCAGGAAATCCCCCACCGCTCCCCAGGTCAGCCCAGCGCTGCCAGATCGATGGCGCGATAGTGTAAATCTGTGCTGAATCAATGATATGCCGCTCCCAAAGGTGATCAACGGTGGCCTTTGAGACAAGATTGATCCCCTTTGTCCACTTTTTGACGAGCTGCTCGAATGCGCGAAGCTTATCCATTGTTTCACGTGAAACACGAAGGCCCGCACAAAGTTCGATCTGGTCCTGGTCCATCAGGCAGACTTGCGGTCTTTGAGTTTGCGCAGATGCGCGAGGATAAGAACCAGCGCGGCCGGTGTCATCCCGTCGATGCGCGACGCGTGCGCGAGCGAGCGTGGGGCGGCCTTGCTGAGTTTGTTCGCAAGCTCGTTTGAGAGGCCAGGAAGCCCTATATATTTAAAATCACTGGGAATCTCATGTGCCTCATCACGGGCCAGGCCTTCGATCTCCTTGATCTGCCGTTCGATATAGGTCGCATAGAGCGCGTCGCGCTTGATCTGCACCTGTGCCTCAGGGGGGATCGACGACAGGCCTGGCTCGATCTCCAACAAATGGGAAAAGTCAGCATCCGCAATTGTCAGCGCCGCGTATCCATCGCGCGTTTGGCTGTCCGGATTCACACGAATACCAACGCCATGCAACGCGCGGGCGCTAAATCGGGTATCCTTGAGTTGCCGAACGCCGCTTGCCAGTGCTGCCATTTTGACATCAAAGGCACGCGCGCGGACGTCAGATACAATCCCGAGGGTTTTCCCCAGGGGTGTCAGGCGTTGATCAGCGTTATCAGCGCGTAACGCAAGCCTAAATTCGGCGCGTGAGGTGAACATCCGGTAGGGTTCTGTCACCCCGCGCGTCACGAGATCGTCAATCATCACGCCGATGTAGGATGTCGCCCGGCTAAACAATACGGCATCTTTGTCCAAAGCGCGATGTGCCGCATTCAGCCCTGCGACAAGCCCCTGCGCCGCCGCCTCCTCGTAACCGGTTGTGCCATTGATCTGACCCGCAAGGAACAGCCCGGGAACGTCCCGCAGCTGCATATCAGCGCCAAGCGCTGTTGGGTCGACGTAATCATACTCAATCGCATATCCCGGCTGGGTAATCGTTGCGTCTTCAAGCCCGAAAATCGATTTGACGTAACTCTCTTGCACCTCGACGGGGAGCGATGTGGAAATGCCATTTGGATAGACCGTATGATCGTTAAGCCCTTCTGGTTCCAGGAAAACTTGGTGTGAATCTTTGTCGGCAAACCGCACAACCTTGTCCTCGATCGACGGACAATAGCGTGGTCCGACACCATCAATGTGGCCGCCATACATCGCTGAACGCGCCAGGTTCTCGCGGATAATGTCATGGGTCTGCGTGTTCGTATGTGTAATCCCGCAGGCGATCTGACGCGCTGTCGGGTGCCGCGACATAAACGAAAACATCTCAGGATCGTCGTCACCGGGCTGCATGTCCAGCCTATCCCAGGCAATCGTGCGACCATCAAGGCGGGGCGGCGTACCAGTTTTAAGCCGACCCAGCGCCAGGCCGAACCCATCCAGCCGTTCGGCCAACCGAATTGAGGGACGTTCGCCGACACGCCCACCGGGTTTGGCGACATCACCGATGTGAATCACCCCGCGCAAAAAAGTGCCCGTTGTCAAAACGACCGACTGCGCGGGTATTTGACTGCCATCAGCCAAAACGACGCCCGACACACGGTGGCCCACCATCATCAGGTCTGTCGCTTCGCCCTCAAGAACGGTGAGCCCGGCAACCGAGTGAATTTCGCGCTGCATTTCCTTGAGGTAGATCGCCCGATCTGACTGCGCGCGCGGCCCCTGCACCGCCGGGCCTTTCTTGCGGTTAAGCAGCCGGAACTGGATGCCTGCAAGGTCGGCGACCCGGCCCATAACCCCGTCCAAAGCATCAATTTCGCGCACCAAATGGCCCTTGCCCAGCCCGCCAATCGCCGGGTTGCACGACATCACACCAATACCTTTAGCGTTCAACGTCAACAGGGCCACGCGTGCACCAGCCCTGGCAGCAGCATGCGCGGCTTCAGCACCGGCATGGCCACCGCCAATCACCACCACGTCAAAATCAAAATGTTTCACGTGAAACGCTCCTCACTTGCCAATACAGAAGCTGACAAAAATCTCGTCAAGCAGGTCCTCAACGTCAACGCGCCCAACGAGAGCGTCCAGGCTGGCGATGGCCGCACGCAACTCCTCGGCAATCAAATCCGCTAGAGCCGTATCATTGCGCAACAGTCCCTCAACATTATCCAGACATTCAACACACGCCCGCATTGCCAGCTCGTGCCGTTCACGCACCGCTACACCAGCGGACATGACACGTTTTTGCAGCACTGCCGTAATCTTGGCAACCAATGCATCCACCCCAAGACCGGTTTTGCCAGAAACACTTGGCGCGTCACCAGCGTAGCTATCGCCCTTGGCGACAACAATAATATCACCCTCGCGAAAAAGGTCCGGCACGTCCGTCGCATCTTCGACCAGCAGCACCCGCAGGTCGGCAAGCGCCGCGCGTTCCAATCCACGCGAAATCCCGATTTCTTCGACGTAGTCACCTGTTTCACGAATACCAGCCGTATCAAGCAATGTGACAGGCAAACCGTCGAGATCCATGCGCACTTCTATCACGTCGCGCGTTGTCCCGGCGAACTCCGACGTAATCGCCGCATCCCGACCAGCAAGGCGATTCAGAAGCGTCGATTTCCCGACATTCGGAGCCCCGACGATGGCGACTTCAAACCCATCACGTATCCGCTCTGCGACCTTAACCCCGTCAATTTCACGTTTCAGATCTTGGGTCACGTCACCTAGCAGCGCACGCACCTCGGGATAGACATCAACCGGCACGTCCTCATCAACGAAATCAATTGTCGCCGCGACCAACGCGGCCGCGCGCACGAGCTTCTCGCGCCACATGGCCGCCCTGTCGCCCAGCGCGCCCGCAAATACCCGCATGGCTTGCTTGCGCTGCCCTTCGGTTTCGGCATCGATCAAATCAGCAAGTCCTTCGACCTGCGCGAGGTCAAGCCTACCGTTTTCAAGCGCACGGCGGGTAAACTCACCAGGCTCCGCTAACCGACCGCGCCCATCCCCGCCCAGAAGCGCAAGGGTTGCTTTCACAATAGCTGTGCTTCCATGAAGGTGCAGTTCAACGACAGTCTCGCCGGTAAAACTGTGACCTTCGGGGAAAACAAGAATCAACGCTTCGTCAATTATCTGCCCTTCACCATCGACAATACGGCGCAATCCGCGCCCGCCCGCTGGCAATTGCCCGCAATATGTCGTAGCCATCGCAAGGCTTTCCGGCCCCGAAATGCGTATGACTGCCAGCCCTGACTTTCCCCGCGCTGTGGCAAGAGCAAAGATAGTATCCATGTCTAACCTATTGTTTTATAACAATAGTTACGTGTTCATCGAATCAAAGAACTCGGCGTTCGACTTGGTCTGTTTCAATTTCGAAATCAGGAATTCGATCGCGTCTGTGGTGCCCATCGGATTCAGAATGCGCCGCAAGACAAATGTCTTTTGCAGGTCGATCTTGTCGACCAGCAGCTCTTCCTTGCGCGTGCCGGACTTGAGGATATCCATCGCAGGGAACACGCGCTTGTCAGCGACTTTCCGGTCAAGCACAATTTCCGAGTTACCCGTGCCTTTGAATTCTTCAAAGATCACCTCGTCCATCCGGCTGCCCGTATCAATCAGCGCAGTCGCGATAATGGTCAGCGAACCGCCTTCTTCGATGTTGCGCGCCGCCCCAAAGAAACGTTTGGGTCGCTGCAATGCGTTTGCATCGACACCGCCCGTCAGAACCTTGCCCGAAGATGGCACTGTCGTGTTGAACGCCCGTCCAAGTCGGGTAATCGAATCCAGCAGGATCACCACATCGCGCTTGTGCTCGACCAGTCTTTTCGCCTTCTCGATCACCATCTCGGACACCGCAACATGGCGTGATGCCGGTTCATCAAAGGTCGAAGAGACAACCTCGCCCTTAACAGAACGCTGCATATCGGTCACTTCTTCCGGTCGTTCATCAATCAGAAGCACGATCAGATAACACTCGGGGTGGTTCTTTTCGATGCTGTTGGCGATATTTTGCAACAAGACCGTTTTACCCGTCCGCGGTGGTGCGACGATCAGCGATCGCTGGCCTTTCCCAATTGGCGCAACCAGATCAATGATCCGCGCCGACCGATCCTTGATCGTCGGATCCTCGACTTCCATCGTCAGCCGCTCATCGGGATAAAGCGGGGTCAGGTTATCAAACGCGACCTTGTGTTTTGCCCGCTCCGGATCTTCAAAATTGATCTTTTCAACGCTCATCAACGCAAAATAGCGCTCGTTATCATTTGGCTCCTGAATAACCCCCTCTACGGTGTCACCGGTGCGCAGGCTGTGCAAGCGGATCATCTCGGGCGAGACATAGATATCATCCGGGCCTGGCAAATAGTTCGCCTCGGGTGACCGTAGAAACCCGAAACCGTCCTGCAAGACTTCAAGAACACCATCACCACCGATCACCCACTCGTCATCAGCCCGTTCCTTGAGGATGGCGAACATCATGTCGCCCTTGCGCATCGTCGATGCATTTTCGATCTCAAGCTCTTCGGCAAGGGACAGTAGATCCTTCGGGCTTTGTGCCTTCAGGTCGGCAAGATTCAAACGGTCTTGGGACATTCTTCGCCTCTCAGGCCAAAAGGCCTCGTCGTTGGACTAAAATTGGAAAATCTCAAACCCGGACGGGTTCCGCCTTGTCCTAGCTGTTTCAAGGCTACGCGTCAATCAATCCAAGGCAGGGGCAAGCTCTCGCAGGCCTACTTAAATAAATAGAAAAGAAAAGAAGGATGTTGTTGTAAGTAGGGATCGCCGAATCTGTGGATGGCTTTCCTATCCACCAAGTTATCCCAAGCCTAAAGTGAAAGACTTGCCAGAGGCCAGCGAAATTTGTTATTTAGTGCATTGTAAAATATGAATAATTTAAAAATGCGATGTCGTATTAAGTGTTTTGTAAGGGTTGACGCCCGCGAAACCTAAAACTTATCCACACCGGGAACTTATCCTTATCCATAAGGGATAAAGCGCGTGAACGATCCGTGGCCGAGCCTTCCATCCCCAGTCCGTTGTCGCCCTCTCTGATCACCCGTTTAATCTTCTGGATTTTCCCGTCATTCGTCACCAAGGTTATCCACATGAAAAAAGCGATCATTCTTGCGTCATCCTCGGAAATTCGCGCCCGTTTGCTGCAAAATGCGGGTGTGCCACATCAAGTGATTCCCGCGCGCATTGACGAAGAGTCGATTCGCCACTCGCTCTTGGCCGAGCAAGCGACGCCGCGTGATATCGCGGATGCGCTTGCTGAAATGAAAGCCAGAAAGATCTCTGAAAAGCATCCTGATGCGTTGGTGCTCGGTTGCGATCAGGTATTGGATTTTCGCGGCGAGTGCTTGTCCAAGCCTATCGATATCGAAGATGCAACGCGCCAGCTCACCCAGCTTCGCGGTCAAACCCACAGTCTGCTCTCGGCGGTTTGTCTTTATAGTGATGCCAAGCCTGAGTGGCGCCATGTTGGTAAGGTGCGCTTGACGATGCGCGAGATTTCAGATGCCTATCGCGACGATTATCTTGCCCGAAATTGGGATAGTCTGCGGTGGAGCGTTGGATGTTACAAACTGGAAGAAGAAGGCGCGCGCTTGTTTCAGAAGATAGAAGGTGATTACTTCACTGTTCTTGGTCTACCGTTGCTGGAACTCTTGTCATATCTTTCTCTTCGCGGAACACTACCCACATGACAGATCACAAGATCCCCCTTGCTGGTGTTATTGGCCATCCGATCGGCCACTCGAAATCACCCCAGTTGCATGGTCACTGGCTTAAAACCTATGGTTTGCCTGGTGCCTATATCGCGATGGATGTGCGCGAGGACGATCTTGAAGACGTCATTCGCACGTTGCCCAAGATGGGCTTCGTTGGCGTCAATATTACGATCCCCCATAAGGTCGCGATCTTGGATATTGCCGATCTGGTGACAGACCGCGCGACCCTGATCGGTGCCGCCAATACCTTGATCTTTCGCCGGGATGGCAAAATTCATGCTGACAATACGGATGGTTACGGTTTTATTGCAAATCTCAAACAGGGCGCACCGGGCTGGAACCCCAGTGCCGGACCGGCCGGGGTTTTGGGGGCCGGTGGGGCGGCCCGCGCAGTGGTTGCGTCATTGATCGATGTTGGAACCACCGAGATTTTTCTGGCGAACCGGACACGCCCCAAGGCCGAAGCCCTGAAAGCGGAATTTGGCTCGAAGGTGCGGGTTGTTGATTGGGTGCAGGCCGGCAATATGCTTGAGGATTGCGCGACGGTTGTGAACACAACTGCGCTTGGCATGACCGGCGGCGCTGAATTTCGTGTACCGCTTGATGGATTGCGGCGCGGCACTGTCGTGACCGATCTGGTCTATTCGCCGCTACGAACCAAACTGCTGGACGTAGCCGATGCCGCTGGCTGTGTCACGGTTGATGGGCTGGGCATGTTGTTGCATCAGGCCGTTCCTGGGTTTGAACGTTGGTTCGGTGTGCGACCCGACGTTGATGTGGCCACCCGGGCGGCAGTGTTACGATGACGTTCTTACTGGGATTGACCGGTTCTATTGGCATGGGCAAATCCACCACGGCGCAGATGTTTCGTGATGAGGGTATTCCAGTTTGGGATGCGGACGCGACGGTTCACGAGCTTTATCAAGCCGACGGTGCAGGCGCAAAAGCGCTTGCCGATATGTTACCCGAGGCGATAGAGAACGGCGCCGTATCGCGCCCAGCCCTGAAAAAGATGATCGCCGCAGACCTTAGCGTTTTGGCCGTGTTAGAGTCTATTATTCACCCTCTTGTCGCCGCAGATCGGGCCAAATTCATTGAAAACCATCCTGACGACCCGCTTGCCGTTTTTGATATCCCGCTTTTGTTTGAAACAAGCGCCGATGCCTGGCTGGATGCAATCGCTGTGGTCACCACTGATGAGGAAACCCAGAAACAGCGCGTATTGGCGCGTGATGGAATGACCGAGGCGCAGTTTGAAACAATACAGTCGCGCCAAATGCCGGATGCTGAAAAACGCGCTCGCGCGGATTATCTAATTCCGACCGATACTATGGACGGTGCCCGCGCTGCCGTGCGAGATGCGATTGCGAAGATCAAGCAAGGTAAAGCGGATGCGTGAAATTGTATTGGATACCGAAACAACGGGATTCGAACCCTTTGACGGCGACCGCATCGTTGAAATCGGCGCGGTCGAACTGCTGAATCATGTGCCCACGGGCCGCACCTATCATCAATACATCAATCCACAGCGGGAAATGCCTGCCGGCGCCTTTGCGGTGCATGGTTTGGGAGACGAATTTCTATCTGACAAACCAATATTTGCAGACATCGCCCAGGCCTTTGTGGATTTTGTCGGTGAGGCCAAAATGGTCATTCACAACGCCGCGTTTGATATGAAATTCCTGAATGCCGAACTTGGCTGGCTTAAACGACCGCTGCTGCCGCTGGACCAGGCGATCGACACGCTCGCCATTGCGCGCCGCAAATTCCCCGGATCACCTGCGTCATTGGATGCGCTTTGCCGCCGGTTCGGCATCGACAACTCGTCGCGCACGTTGCACGGCGCGCTTTTGGACAGCGAAATACTGGCCGAAGTGTATTTGGAATTGATTGGTGGGCGGCAGCCGGATTTCGGGCTGGCCACGTCAACTGCCCCCGGTCCGGAAACCACGCAAAGCCAGGATTGGCGCGCACGCCGACGCCCAACTCAACTGACAAAGCGTCTGACCGAAGCAGAAGCCGCCGCCCACGCTGATTTCATCGAAACCCTGGGCGACGGCGCTTTGTGGAAAAAACTGGACGTCTAAGCGTCTGCTCTTTGTTCGGCCGCGCGGCGGGCCAATTCGTTGCGATAAAGCGCAAGAAAATCAATCGTTTCAAGGTTCAGTGGTGGGAAACCGCCATCGCGTGTCACATCACTGACCACACGGCGCACGAAGGGAAATGTGATGCGCGGGCACTCGATCAGTAGATAAGGATGGATTTGCTCGTCCGGGACGCCTTCGATCTGGAAGATTCCAGCGTATTCCAGCTCGAGCAGGAACAGAACGTCTTTGCTCTCTTTGTTCGAAGACGTGACTTTCAGCTTGGTGATGACTTCGTATTGCCCTTCGACCGAACGTTTGCGCGCATCAAGGTTGACCTGAACAGCGATTTCAGGGGCAACTTCGCCTTTGACGCCCTTTTGCGCCATGACGTTTTCAAACGACATGTCACGAATATACTGCGCCAGCACGCGCTGGTTGATCTGCGGCGCCTGTGTCGCGCCATTCTGTGCGGGATCTTGTTCGTCGGCCATTTTAGGCATCTCCGGTTATCAAAAATAAGTTGGACGTGTCCTATCAGCCCAGCGCGCCAGCCTCAATGGTTAGTGCTTGGTCCAGCCGGACGGCCCGTGGGTCGGGCGCTTTTCGGGATCAACCTCTTCAAATTCGCCGTCAATCACCTGATCCTGCGGGCCACGAGGCCGCGGATTCTGGCCCATCTCGAAGGATTGCACATCCATGCGGGCGCGCAAGGCCTTGTAAACCGCCAGCCGGATCGCGGGCACAAGCAGGGCAAACCCTACAGCATCGGTAAAGAACCCAGGCGTCAAAAGCAGAGCCCCCGAAAACAGGATCATCGCGCCGTGGGCCAAGTGTTCTGTCGGATCAGTCAATTCGTTCATCGACTGGCGTAGGTTCGCCATTGCCTGTGCCCCTTGCGAGCGAACCAGTGCTGCGCCAAGGACAGCGGTCCCGATCACAATCACGAGCGTTGCCAGTAGCCCAATCGCGCCGCCGACCTGAATAAACAGCGCGATTTCGATCAGCGGAATGACTATGAACAGAATTAACAGCCACATTGCGGCACCTCATTGGTTGTTTCGGGCGTGGTGGACTTGATCACACCCCTGCCCTACATAAGTGCTAAGTAACTGCGTTTCCATGCCCGCCCGAAAGAGGCCTTTATGACAAACCCCGTGATCCAACTCTTAGTGCTTGCCGCCATCGCCATTTTCCTGATTCTGCGCCTGCGTAGTGTGCTTGGGACACGCGAAGGATTTGAGAAGCCGCCCGTGCCGCGTTCAGACCCTGATGCGAGCAAGGCGCGCCAGAAATTCGAAGTGATCGAAGGCGGACCGGATCGTGACATCACTGATCATGTCGCCGAGGACAGTGCCGCTGCCAGTGCGCTTGCGGCCATGAAAAAGGCTGATCCGACTTTCAGTGTCACCGAATTCCTGCAGGGTGCGCGCGGTGCCTATGAAATGATTCTGATGGCCTTTGAAAAGGGTGATTTGGAGCAAATCAGATCGTTCCTGAATGATGACGTCTATGAAGCGTTTGCCAGCGTCGTTGAAGCCCGCCATGCCGAAGGGATCACGATTGATGCGACGTTCGTCGGGATCAGCGATCTGGCCCTTGTCGCGGCTGAATTTGATGAAACCACCCGCGAGGGTGACGTCAGCGTGAAGTTTGTTGGTGAATTGACGTCCGTGGTGCGCAACGCGGCCGGCGAAGTTGTCGAAGGCAGCGCCACCGAAATCAAACGCCAGCGCGATATCTGGACGTTTGCACGCACGATGGGCAGCGACGATCCGAATTGGTTGTTGGTGGCAACGGGCGAATGATCTGGCAGGCCCTGGCAACTGCGGGCCTGCTACTGAACGCGGGGACGGGCATGGCCGACACGACATATCGGATGCTTTCGTTTGATACGCTGGATGGCTGGGCAGAAGATGACCATCAAGCCGCCCTTGACGTGTTCCTGAATACCTGCGGCGACCTGGAGGATCCCGATTGGCATGCGCTGTGCCAGATGGCCAAAGCTGGGACCGATCCGCGCGCATTTTTTGAATACGCATTTCAGCCTGTTCTGATCCAAGACGGCCAAGACCCGCTTTTTACAGGTTATTATGAACCCGAATTGCGCGGCGCGTTGGAACAGGGCGGCCGCTATCAATACCCGCTTTATGCGCTTCCGCCTGACATTGAGGAAGGCGCGCCGTGGTTGACCCGCCAAGAGATCGAAGAATCCGAAGCACTGGCGGGGCAGGGGCTTGAGATTGCGTGGATTGATGATCCGGTCGATGTGTTTTTCTTGCAAGTGCAGGGATCGGGCCGCGTTCGTTTGCCGGACGGGCGGATGATCCGTGTGGGGTATGGCGGTAAAAACGGCCATGAATATAGCTCGATCGGGGAAGAACTGGTGCGCCAGGGCATCTACCAGCCGCATGAGGTTTCCGCGCAGGTTATCCGCAACTGGGTGCGCGATAACCCCGAAGAAGGGCGCGCGCTGTTGTGGACAAACCAAAGCTATGTGTTTTTCCGAGAGGTGAGCGAAGTGCCCGCCGACCTTGGACCGCTTGGTGCGATGAACCGGTCAATCACCGCCATGCGGTCTATCGCCGTTGATCCGGCTTATGTTCCGCTTGGCGCTCCGGTCTGGATCGAGAAGGAAGGCGCTGTTCCACTGCACCGTCTGATGATTGCCCAAGACACCGGATCGGCGATCAAAGGCGCGCAGCGGGCCGATGTGTTTTTCGGCACGGGCGCGCAGGCGGGCCGCGCCGCCGGTCGGATCAGGGACGGCGGGCGTCTGATTGTGTTGATGCCGATTCAGCGCGCCTATGCATTGCTGTCCGAAGTCATCGAATGAATCGGCGGCCACGACACCTGAGTGCGGAAGAACGCGCATTGTGGGATCAGGTTGCCGGGCGGACCCAACCGATCAAGAAGCCCCGCGCAGTGCCCAAATCCATGCAACCGCGCCCGAAAAAAGTGCAGCCACCTGAACAGGCTCGTGCGATTGAACCGTTCAGGGTTGGACAAAATGTCGATCACCACGGCACGCATGATCTGCTGCCGTCGCTGTCGGCGCAGCTTGCGGGCGCGCCGGTGGCGATGGATCGCAAGTCCTTTGGCAAGCTCAAACGCGGCAAGCTAAGGCCGGAAGGCCGGATTGATCTGCACGGCATGACGCTTGATCAGGCGCATCCGGCGCTGGTGTCGTTTATTCTTTCATCACATGCGGCAGGCAAGCGGCTTGTTCTGGTGATTACCGGCAAGGGAAAGGATCGCGACGATGGCGGCCCGATCCCGACCCGCATGGGGGTATTGCGCCACCAGGTTCCGCAATGGCTGCGCGTTGGGCCGCTGGCCGGTGCCGTGCTGCAAGTAAGCGAGGCACATCTGAAGCACGGCGGGCACGGAGCATTTTACGTCTATCTACGTCGCCATCGCTAGGGCGCTGCGAAACCTGATAACCCCGACTGTCGCACACAGACCCGCCAGCAGAAAATAGACGGCGATGCTGATCATCTGTTCGGGAAAGGTGATTCCGAAATCAATCAGCGCCCCTGATACGCCGGGACCGATGGCCGAGCCAAACACCATGATTGCCGCCGCGATGGCCTTGATCGACCCAAGATGCCGGGTGCCGAAATATTCTGCCCAAAAGGATGCTGGAATCGTCGCTTGCATGCCCTGTCCAATCCCGAACACAGCCAATCCTATGGCGGCGTGACCGATGGTTTGCGCGAAAGCCAGGATTAGAAACGACAGCGCAAAAGGTAGCATATAGAACGGGATAAGCCGCCTGGCTCCGAACCGGTCAATTGCACCGCCGGACGCGAAAGTTGCGCCGATGGCTGCGCCAGTGAACAGCGGCATGAGAGCGACGAAACTGACCAGATCCCAGCCTTTGACCTCGGTCAGATGCACCTGTTGAAAAAACAGTGCTGTCCCCCAGGCGGGCGGCCCAAGCAATGCTGGCACCATGAGCCAAAACAGTGGGCTGCGTAACACCTGGCCCCGGGTCCAGTGTTTTCCACCCATGCCCAGGGCCTGATTTGCTTCGGCCATGCTTGAGGGTGTGCGTTCAAGCCGCAAAAGTCGCCGTTGAACAGGGATTGTGATCAGGACCAGAACGGCCGCCAAGACCCACAAGCCGCGCCAGGCAATCACGCCCAAAAGGGCGACGAATATGACGGGCAAGATCGCCTGCGCCACCGAAAATCCCATTGATGCGACCGAAAGCGCGCGCCCGCGGGTCGCGACAAACCAACGCGCCATCGAAACGGCTGAAAGCTGTGACATCATTCCCTGCCCGAAGAACCGCAAGGCAAAGATGACCGCGATCAGCACAACAGCATTTGGAACCGATGCCAACGCGAGACAAGCCAGCGCCAAACCAATGCTGATCCAGATCGCAAGCGTGCGCGCGCGAAACCGGTCCGTCAAAACGCCCGCGCCGATCATCGCGATCGCCGACAGCGTCGTGCCGAGGGTGTAAATTCCCCCCCACTGTCCGTCAGTTAGGCCGAATTCACCCCGAATTTCACCTGCAAAAAGCGAGATGAAATAGGTCTGTCCATAGGATGACGTGAATGCAAACAAGAACCCCGCAAATAGGAAGGCTGCGTTTTCACGAAGGAAGGATACCCAAGGCATGCGCCATCTTTGGGAGCGTTGAGCCGGAAAGGGAAGCGCAAATCGTTAGCGCGAACCCAACCACGGCGCGTTAAAGGACGTAGCGGCTGAGATCGGTTGAGCGCGACAGTTCGCCCAGATGCTGTTCGACGAAATCGGCGTCAACCTTGACGGTGTCGCCGGATCGATCAGGCGCGGCAAAGGAGAGATCTTCGAACACGCGCTCGAGCACCGTATAAAGACGACGCGCACCGATGTTTTCAACCGACTCGTTCACCTCGGCAGCGATTTTGGCAAGGGCGGCAATGCCATCATCGCTAAAATCGACAGTGACCTCTTCGGTTGCCATCAGGGCCGTGTATTGACGGGTCAGCGCATTATCGGTTTCGGTCAGGATACGCACAAAGTCGCCTTCGGTCAGGGCGCGTAGATTAACGCGGATCGGCAAGCGACCCTGCAGTTCGGGCAGCAGGTCTGAAGGTTTGGCGATATGGAACGCACCGGATGCAATGAATAGGATGTGGTCGGTTTTGATCGGCCCGTGCTTGGTGCTGACAGTCGTGCCTTCGATCAGCGGCAGCAGATCGCGCTGCACACCTTCGCGTGACACATCTGCGCCGCGCGCGTCTGCGTTGCGGCATACCTTGTCGATTTCATCCAGAAATACGATCCCGTTCTGTTCAACGGCGTCAAGCGCGGCCTTGTTCACGGTTTCATCGTCCAGCAGTTTGTCGGCTTCGTCCGAGATCAGCAGGCCATAGCTTTCGGCGACGGTGACCCGCTTTTTGATGGTGCGCCCGCCAAAGGCCTTACCAAAGATCGCACCGATATCCATCCCGGGCGCCATCCCCGGCTGGCCGGGAATATCCATACTGCCCAGGGGATTGGACGTATCGGCCAGCTCAAGCTCGATCATGGTATTATCAAGCTCTCCGGTATGCAGTTTCTTGCGGAACATGTCGCGTGTGCCCTCGCGCGCATCGCTTCCGGCAATCGCAGTAATCACACGCTCCTCGGCGGCGGCTTCGGCCTTGGCCTTGACGTCTTCGCGCATGTTCTCGCGCACCTGAACGATGGCGGCATCCATCAGATCACGGATGATCTGTTCGACGTCCCGACCGACATAGCCGACTTCGGTGAACTTTGTCGCCTCGACCTTGATAAAGGGCGCGCGGGCAAGTTTGGCCAGACGGCGGCTGATTTCGGTTTTGCCGACACCGGTGGGTCCGATCATCAGGATGTTCTTTGGATAAACCTCGTCACGTAGATCATCGCCCAACTGTTTGCGCCGCCAGCGATTACGCAGGGCCACGGCCACGGCGCGTTTGGCATCGCTTTGGCCGATGATAAACCGGTCAAGCTCGCTCACGATTTCGCGGGGGTCAGGTCTGTCATTTGCTGATCTTTTCTATAGTGAGGTTGCCGTTGGTGTAGACGCAGATATCGGCGGCAATTGCCATCGCGCGGCGTGCAATTTCTTCGGCGTCATAATCGCTGTCCATCAGGGCACGACCGGCGGCAAGGGCGAAATTACCGCCCGATCCGATCGCAGTCACATCGTGTTCCGGCTCGAGCACGTCGCCCGCGCCGGTGATGACATAAAGGTCAGCGCCATCTGTGACGATCAACATCGCCTCAAGCTTTTGCAGATATTTGTCGGTGCGCCAGTCCTTGGCCAGATCAACGCTGGCGCGCTGTAACTGTCCGGGTGTGGCCTCGAGCTTTTTCTCAAGCCGTTCAAGCAGGGTAAAGGCATCCGCCGTCGATCCGGCAAAGCCCGCGACAACATCATAGCCACCCGGCGACAGGCGGCGCACCTTGCGCGCGGTGCCTTTCATCACGGTCTGACCAACGCTGACCTGGCCGTCACCCGCGATGACGACTTCGCCACCCTTGCGCACGCCGATAATTGTCGTGCCGTGCCAGCCCGGAAACTCTTGATCTGCCATGACGTCATCCTTTCGCTTGCAAAGCTATATGGCGGCGCTGGGCGCACGACACAAGGTTTCCACAAAAAAGGGCGCCCGAAAGCGCCCGTTCTTGCCAAGTTTTGCGTGGCTTAAACCGATTCTTCGATCCAGCCCTTCAAGGCCGCTTTGGGGGCGGCGCCCGCTTTATTGGCGACAACTTCGCCGCCCTTGAACAGGAACAGCGCCGGAATACCACGCACACCCATCTGGGCCGGGGAATTTGGGTTATCGTCAACATTCACTTTGACGATTTTAACCTTGCCAGCCATCTCGTCCGACAATTCTTCCAATGCCGGGCCGATCTGTTTGCAGGGACCACACCACTCGGCCCAGAAATCTACGACAACGGGAATATCGGATTGGCGGACTTCGGCGTCAAATGTGTCGTCGGTAACTGCTACGGTTGCCATTGGGGTCTCCTTGGCCTGTGGGGCGCTTTGGCGCAAATCATATTGAAAGCGGAATGTATGGAGGCACCAGCAGGGCGTCAAGCCACGGTCACACCTTCGAGAGAAGTATCGAGCAAAGCATCGGAAAGCGTCATGAGTTCTGCCGTTGCGGTCCACAAAATGGCCGCTGAAATCCGGTGATCGGGATAGATTTGCGCAACTGCGTCACGGTAAACGGCCAGCTGCCGCACAAGGCCAAGTGGCGTTTTGTCCGGGTGATCGGGGACAAGACGGTTGGACTTGAAATCGACGATCAGCACGCTGTCGTCAGTGATGATCAGCCGGTCAATCGTTCCGTGCATGCGTCGCCCGTCAAGGGCGGTGATGTCGGCGGTAATGTCCACCTCGGACAGCGTCGTATCAGCAAAGACATGTGCCAGATGTGGTGCGATGATCAGGGCGCAGGTTTGCGTGATCAGCGTTTCGGCTTCGGCCGGATCAATTGGGTTAGGCTGTGACAGCATCAAGGCGCGGCCGATACTCGGGCGATCCGCTACAGGATAAAGCGGTAGGTGTTCCAGCAGCATGTGAATCAAGGAGCCACGTAACATTGCAACGTCGAGATCAAAGCTTGAGGGGTCTTCTGGCATGACTTTGGCGCCACCAAGACTGGAAGGCGAAAATGTGCCCAGATCGTGATTTGGCGCAGGAACAGAGCCGAAATCTGGCGGCGCTGGGCTGGCCATGGTGACCGGTTTTGACGTCACGATCGGCAAACCCTCCCAGTCAAGATGCCCAAGCCGCAACCCGTCGCCGCCCGGCAAAGGGTGCGTGACCGCGCCCGCATGCGCCATGCCGTCCGCAACAGTGCTATACCAGCTATCGTCAAGGTCACCGGTGTCACCGGCCGCGCACACGATCAGCCATTTTTCGGCGCGGGTCATCGCCACATATAGCAGTCGTCGACGTTCGCGACTTTGGGCGGCGACCATCGCATCGTGGATCTGCGTCATCGGCGGGGGCATGTCTTCCTTGCGGACCTTCCAAAGCACATTCGGGTCAGCGCGATAGATTTCACTGCGGATTTCGTTGGCCTTGGTGTTCTTGGCGGTGTCAGGCAGGATCACAATCGGCGACTCAAGCCCCTTTGCGCCATGCACGGTCATCACCCTGATCCGGTCCCCGGCGGAGTCCATCTGGCGCTTGACCTGCACGTCTTCGGTATCCAGCCAGTTCAGGAACCCAGTCAGGCTTGGCACCGCCGCGCGCTCATAAGCGAGCGCCTGCGTCAGAAGCGCGTCTATGCCGTCCTCGGCCTCGGGGCCAAGGCGGGCCAGCAGCAGTTTGCGCCCGTTGTGACGTGTCAGAATACGCCCGACCAGATCGTAAGGGCGCAAGAAATCAGCGTTCGACAGAAGATCGTCAAGAACGGCGTAAACATCTGACATAGCTGGGGAATCGCGCAGATTTTGCCAAAGATAACGGCCCTTGGGGCGACCGTGTGCCAGCGTAAACAATTGCTGTTCCGACAGGCCAAAAAGCGGTGAACGTAGGGCGGCAGCAAGCGACAAATCATCCTCGGGCAGCGCGACAAACTGCAACAGCGCGGTGATATCCTTGACCGCCAACTCTGCCGCCAGCTTCAACCGATCCGCACCCGCGACGTCCAGCCCCTTGGCCTTGCAGGCAGTGATGATTTCGCCAAACAGGTCACTGCGCCGCTGCACCAGGATCAGAAAATCACCGGCGGTGATGGGGCGACGTTCATAACTGTCAGTTCGACCAACTTCAGATGGAATAGTCTCTGATTTGATCATCCGATGAATCTCATTGGCGATCTGCTCAGCAAGCCTCACGGTGTGATGGCGCGCGCCCTTGGCGTCGACCGGCTTGAACCAGGGCTGGTCAGGGTCGCCGTTGTTTTCGGGTTCAATGGCGGGCCACAGATCAACACGACCGGGCATATTTTCCTTGAACGCTAGGTGGCTGACCTCGGACTCGAGCCCTTCGGCCCTTTCGCCCACAAACGTGTGATCAACCAAATTCAGAATCGCCCAGGACGACCGGAACGAATGTTCAAGCGACAGATCATGCAGTTCGGCATCTACGCGGGCCAGTTCTGCCTTGAAATGCGCGCGCATCCGGTCAAAACCCTCGGGGTCTGCACCTTGAAATGAATAGATCGACTGCTTTTTGTCGCCGACCACAAAGATCGTGCGCTTGCGATCGGGGCGCGCGCCTTCGCCGGTTGAAAATTCCTGCGCCAGATTCCTGATCACGGCCCACTGATCGGGGCTGGTATCCTGCGCCTCGTCGACCAATATGTGGTCGATCCCGCCGTCAAGCCGGAACAAGACCCACTGTGCGACGACCGGATCAGTCAGCAACGCGCGGGCCTTGCGAATTTGATCGTCAAAGCTCAGCATCCCGCGGCGCAGCTTGGCGTCTTCCATTTGCGGCACGAATTTTGATGCAAACGCGTAAAGCGCGCGGGTTTTTTCCAGCGCAGCGCAGGCATTCAGGTGCTGAAAAGCGGTGGCGGTGCGATCCATCCAGGCATGAACATCCTCGGCAATTGGCGCCATCGCCTCGACGGCCTTGCTGTGATTGCTAGGTGGAAAGTTGATGGATTTGCTGGTTTTGTCCTTTGCGTAAAGGAACTTGGAGAACAGCACAGTCAGGTCGTCCCATTGCGGGCTGGTCAAATTCAACGCGGCAAGATCGGCGGCAAAATTCACATAGGTTTTGGACTGCCCGGAAAATACCGCTGCCAGGTCGCTGACAATCGATGCCTCGCTCCCATCAAAGGCTATGTCGATGGCATCATCGCGCGAGGCATCTGGCTGCAATCCAAGGGCAGCCGCAAGCGCCGCTTCATCCATCTGTCCCAAAAATCGCGCGCCGTGACTGGCGATTTCAGCAGTGATCTTGCTCAGGCCTTCCCCCGAAAAATGCTGGGCGAGGCCGTGGACGACATCGGCGTCAGCCCCCAGCACCATTGCATCAACAACCTCGGCGCGTAGCAGCTCGGCGGCGCGATCCTCCATTTCGGTGAACTGTGGACTGATCCCTGCTTCAAGCGGGAAACGGCGCAGCAACCCCGCACAAAACGAGTGGATTGTCTGGATTTTCAAACCGCCTGGTGTCTCAATGGCGCCCGCAAAAAGAACACGCGCCTGGCGCAAAAGATGGGTATCGATCGACCCTAACTCGCCTAAATCGCGCAATTCGGCGCGAAGTTGCGAGTCGTCCATCATTGCCCATGCCCCCAACCGTTGGAACAGGCGGTTTTGCATCTCGCTCGCGGCGGCTTTGGTATAGGTCAGGCACAGGACGTTCTGCGGGTCGGTGCCCTTGAGCAATAGCCGGGCCACCCGATCCGTCAAAACACGGGTTTTGCCCGAACCGGCGTTCGCAGACAGCCAGGTTGAATTTTGCGGAGTCGACGCTTCGATTTGACGTTGCGTGGCTTCGTCCGGGGCGGTCATGTCAAATCCTCGGGTGCGATCCCGTCGCCGTCACCCCATTCGCCAAAGCGCGACAGGTGATCATAATCGCCGGTATCCGTGCGTTTCATATGCGCAAGACGGGCCGTGTAGCCACGCGGCTGGCGCATCCAGTCGCCGATCAGATCGTGAAATTCCGCCCAGACCTTATCGGGTGGATGTTCGTCAAACGGTGCAGCGATACATTTCGGATCGCTTCCCAGCCCGATATATACCGCAGCCTCGGTGCGTGCCCTGCCGATACTTTTGAACGCTGCGCGGTCCGCCATTGCGGCCAAAAGCAAAAGTTGCAGATCGAACCGCCCCTGTTCCTTTTGGCTGGGCGGCGCACCGGTCTTGTAGTCGTAAAGAATGACGCCGCCATTTGCGCAACGATCAATCCGGTCGGCCCGCCCTTTGATTTCAAAGTCCAGCCCCGTTAAGCGAAGCGCACCCTCGGCTTCGAAACCTTCGGGGGTGGCGATTGCGCGTCGTGCGGTATCCTCCGTCAGAAAGATGTCGATCACCCGCGTGAACCGCGCCAGCCACAACACCCGGTAGGCAGGCCAGGGGCACATTTCATCGATCGTGTCCCTTGCAACCTGCAACAGCGCGCTGCGCGCATCTGGATCGTCGGGCGCAGGGCCAGACCGCACAAAGCGTTCGAGAATTTTGTGCACAATGATACCGCGCAGCGGCGCATCAGCTTCTGGTGTCAATGGATCAAGCGGTTTCAAACCCAGAATACTGCGCGCGTAAATTGCATAGGGATCGCGGATCAGCGTTTTGATCTGGGTGACGGAAAGCCCTTTGGGGCGCGCACTTACCGGTGGGCGCGGCGATGGTCGCAATGCGGGCGCGGTGCGCTGATCCGGTGTGCTTAACTGTGTCGCCATTGCAAGCCAGCGGTCGCCACGCGCCTGCATCCTGGCAAGCAGTTCGGGCCCGCCCCCCTCATGCAGCCCACCAAGAAGGTTGGTTAAGCGATTCACCCAGCGGGACGGCACGGTTTCCGCCTCCTCCGAGCGCTGGGCGCGGGTAATCCAAACCTCTTTTCCGGCGACGGCCTGCTGAAAATCATGGGCTGCAAGGCCGATCCGGCGCTCTGGTAGCAGCAGCCCTGCATTAAGGCGCATTTTGCGATTGAGCCAAGGATCGGGCTTGGCGGCTTCGGGCCACGACCCTTCGTTCATGCCCCCAAGGATCACAAGATCGGCGCTTTGCACGCGCGCCTCGAGCGTGCCCCAAAACAGCACCTGCGGATGGCCCTTGTCGCGGTCACGCACTTCACCGGTGTTCAGAACGGCGCCGAACAGTTTTGCGTAGTCGCGGGGGCCAAGAACCCCGCCGGCATCCGCGTTCTGGACAAGGGTGTCGCAAATGCGCCTAGCCTCACGGCCCGCCGCCTCGTCCCAGAGCCCGCCTGATCCAGCGGCGTCTGGGCCAGCGGCCAAAAGGGCGGCCAGCCGTAAATGATCGCCAAGGTGTTCCGACAGACTGCGCGGGCCGGCATCGCCAATGCCGTCAAGCGCTATGACCAACCATTCGACCCAGGCCATACGCGCCGGATCGGGGTTTTTGCCATGGCCAGCCCAGGCCCGCAGACTGTCCGCATCAGGATAGGGCGGCCCGAAGCGGCGCAGCTGCAACTCCAGTTCGCGCGACCGCAAAAGATGCGCACCGCGCCCGGCGCTGCCGGAATGGGTCAGCGGATGTTTGAGAAGTGTCAGCAAGGCCTCGCCAGTCAATCGTTCGCCAAAAAGATCGGCAACGTGGCGCAAGAATCGCCCCGGCGGGCTAAGCGGCAAGGGCAGGCCGGCACTATCGTCCGGCGTGATATCCCAACGTTCCAGTGCGGCCGCGACCTGGCGTGTCAGCATCCGGTCAGGCGTGATCAAGGCCGCCGTTATGCCATCATCGACAGCTTGGCGCAGGCGCAGCGCAATCGCTTCGGCCTCGGCGCGTGGAGAGCTTGCGACGACGAGCGTGACATCTTTTGTGGCTTCGGTCAGATCCTTCAGATCTGCGCCCTCGGATTGCCATTGATCGGTGACGGGGGCGGGCCGCAATGCCAAAGACACTAACGCATTGCGAGGGTTTCCCTTGGCAGGTCCGTGCCACGACTGCACGTTGCGATGTGTCAGTGCCAAATCGCGCAGCAGGCGCACGAACCGGAACTGGGGATGATCCTCGCTGGTCAGCGCGTCTTCGAAACGATCCCAGACTGCATCAGGCATTTCAAAATCATACCCTGGAAGAACAACCGCGCCCTGCGGAAGCCCAGCGACAGCCTGCATGAACAGGGCGGTCGCCCCGCGTGATCCTGTCGAGCCGGCAACGATAATCGGATGTTGTGGCGGTGTTTCCTGCCAAC
This sequence comes from Octadecabacter sp. SW4, assembly GCF_008065155.1. Taxonomy (NCBI): domain Bacteria; kingdom Pseudomonadati; phylum Pseudomonadota; class Alphaproteobacteria; order Rhodobacterales; family Roseobacteraceae; genus Octadecabacter; species Octadecabacter sp. SW4. The sequence goes on from NZ_CP042819.1 coordinate 3,259,107, forward strand.
GCGCAATCATGCGCTCAATCACATATCGCTGGCGCGCCTCTTGATCCGGTGGTTCCTGCGAAACGTCGAAATAGCGCTGCACGATGTCCACGAACTGCAGCGCCCGCGCCCAATGGCCGGATTGATCCGAGACATCAAGACCAGCGATTTTTTCGGGCGACACACCCTCGCCCTGCATTTCGTCCATCAAGGCGGCGAGGCTATCGGACAGGTCAAACAAAGCCGTGCGCGGGGCAAGGTCGGGCTGTCGTTCAAGCAGATCAGAGACAAGCACCGACAACTCAAGCCGCCGCCGCAGCGGTGCGATGGGTGGCGGCAAGTCTGCCGCGAGCGGATCAAGCGCCAGATCGGTCACCAGCCGTATGCGCGGCAAGAGGCGGGCCGGACCAGTATCAAACATCGATACAAGGCGGCGCTGCATCCTGCGCGTGTTGACGTAAACTTCGATTTTGGCGAAATCCTGAGGTGGCAGCGCGCCGCCACGATCAAGCAGGCCATCAACGAGGGCGCGCGCAAAATCGACTCCGGGCGGGAGGCCAAAAACGCGCGGTGTCTTTGCGGTCTTAAAAATCACAGAGCCCCTATTAACATTGCTTCGGCAACAGGAATGCTCTCGGGCCGTCCGACATCGCACCAGTTACCATCATAGACGACACCATAAAGACGCCGCCGCGCAAGCATATCGTTCCAAAAAACATGCATGGAAAATGCATCCTCGGGCACCTGCAACAGGGCGTCGGTGCGCATGATTTGTGCGCCTGTATAAATAGGCCCCGGCCCCCAGTCGATCCGGCCATCGGCGGCTATCTCAAAGTCACCTTTGCCCGCGTGGCCATGCGCACGGTCGTGGTCCACAAGCAGCAAGAGACCATCCATGTTGTCCGGGTTCCACGCGCCCGCGAGGGTTTCAAACGGGTTGGGCCCGCGCCACACGGCGTCAGTGTTCATCGTGAACACCGGACCTTCGCCCAAAAGCGGCAAGGCATGGCGCAGCCCGCCACCGGTTTCGCGCAGCAGGTCGGACTCGTCTGATATCGCCATATCGCGCCCGGCTAGATGGGCGCGCAGCATTGCGGCCTTGTAATGCACATTCACCACTTTGCGCGGGATATCGACAGCAAAACCCAGCACATGATCAAGCAATGTCTTACCCGCGACTGTGATCAGCGGTTTGGGCCGATCAGCAGTCAGGGGCGCCATACGCGTCCCCAGCCCGGCCGCAAAGAAAAGCACCGCATCAGGCATCCGCGCCGCGCAGTCTTGCGAGTGTCGCAACGTTTGGTTCAGGCAGTTGCCGCAAGACGATATCCTGTAGTTCACCCAGCCCAGGGTGCCGCAGATCATCAAGCAGATGTGCCCAGACCCGTGGCATATAGTCTAGATACCGCGCCTTTCCGTCGCGCAGGGACAAGCGTGCAAAAATACCAAGAATCCGTAGATTGCGCTGCACACCGATGGCGGCAAAGGCACTCGAAACGGCGCCGTCATTCAGTGCAGATTCACGCGTGAAATAGGCAATCATCTCTGCGCGCAACCTTGGGTCGACATCGCGTCGGGCATCGCGCAAAAGCGAAACCAGATCATACACGGGATGCGCAAGCAGCGCGTCTTGAAAATCGAGGAGGCCCACACGGGCATCGCCATGAAGGTCAGGGCACCAAATCAGATTTTCGGCGTGATAGTCGCGCAGCGCCAAAACGTAGGGTCCGTTGGCGAACTGACGCAGGGTCGTTGCAAGACAGGTCTGGATGGCTGACATATCCATCCCGGGCGCATACCAGTCTGCGACCAGCCCGACCATTTGCGGTCCAGCCTTGGGATCAAGGCGTTGCAATCCTGCCGGGGGCTTATGCCGGTGCAGCGTAACAAGAACGTCGATCGCAGCACGGTAAAGCTTGGTCGTGTCTGGTGGATGGCTTTCACCCCAGCGCGCAAAAACATTGTCGCCCAGGTCCTCGAGAATCAAAATGCCAGCGCCCGCGTCTGCGAAATGAATGGCGGGTGCGTGAAGTCCGCAGGCGTCAAGATGTTTGGCAATCCGCAGGAACGGTGCGGTGTCCTCGCCGTTTTCGGGCGGGGCATCCATGAGTATCACACTCTCGCCGGTATCCGGGTTCACCAGCCTTTCGTATCGCCGTGCCGACGCATCCCCGGCAAGCGGCAGACGCCCCCAAGTGGCCCAACGGGTTTCCGCCAGCAACCTTGTGATCCGTGTCGCGCGGTCAGTCAAAAACACCCTCCAACCGCTTTGCCCAGTCACGACCACCCTTGGCCGAGAGGCTGTGCGTCGTATCGTTGGCGTCTTTTGGAGCGGCCATTGTCAGCCAAAGCGCATTCTCTGGCGCGAGGGAGCCAAGCCGGTCAGGCCATTCGATCAGGCAGATCGCGTTCTCAAATGCCTGATCAAGGCCAAGCTCGATCAGGTCGTCGATCTGGGTCAGGCGATAGAGGTCGCAATGCCAGATTTCGACGTCGGCATCAGTGTAGGTCTGCACAAGGGTATATGTCGGTGATGGAATGTCCTCGCCTTCGCCGATACGCGCGCGAATGATTGCCCGCGCCAATGCGGATTTGCCCGCCCCAATCGGGCCTTCAAGCAGGATCGTGTCACCGGCAACACATATCCCGGCCAAACGGCGGGCAAGCGCAGCGGTTTCATCTTCGGATCTGAGAGCAATCGGGCCAGCGTGGAATTTCATTCTCCAAGACTATGTTCTTGGTCGCCACCCGCAAGTCAAATCACGAGCGCGCGGCAACAAAGGGTTCGGAATAACGGTCTTCGGACTCGGCCGCTCCTTGTGTCTTGGTAATGGAGAACCCGATCAAGGCAGACCCACCCGGCAGCGGTGTCATGCGGCAGTTCAACATGCGCCCGTCTTGCAGTTGCGCGCGAGCCTGCGCGGGTTCGCGTTCACCATAGGCGCTCACAAAATCGGTGATCCTTGCCCATGTGCCGGTCGGGGCGCATTGCTCCTGCCAGACTGCGACCTCTTGAGAGATGCGCTTGTCGGTCAGGCCCGTCCCACCGCCCGCGCCATACCACAGATCATCATAAGGCCGGTTCGAAAGCGTCATCTGGCCAGAGGGCGCAAAGACGGCAACAGCTTCGTCGATGGTGTCGAGAGCATGCTGACCAAGTTCGACCTGCGAGCGAAACCGGCGGGTCAGTGAAATCTCGGCGCTGATGTCCTCGAACAGGAACGCGATGGCCCCGTCGGGATGCGGACGACCCGTCACGCGGAGGGTTTCCCCACCCAAAAGGCTCCAGTTTTCGCAATAGGTGCCGTTGGCGGCTTGCGATTCAAAAGCGGACAGTTCCTCGCGCCATGTGGCATAGTTGCGTGGCTCGGGCAGGCGCTGAATCTCGCGCATCCGGTCCAGAATTGCGCTCAGCGTAGGGCGTGACGACAAGAATTCGACAGGAAGCTGGGTCAGGTCCAGCAGGGAGGGATTGAACATCACCAATCGGCGGCTGCGGTCAAAAACGGCCAAACCAATTGAAAGCTGGGCAAATGTCTTGGCAAGGGTTTGAACAAAATTCTTTTGCGCCACCTCGGCCTTGACGGCGGCGTTGGCGTCTACACCAAAATGGATCGATCCATGCCCGCGGCGCAGGCTCGTCACGTCAAACCAGGATTCCTTGTCATCATATGGTCCCTTGACGACAAGCCGTTCAACCAGGGGCGCATCGCCTTCGGCGCGACCAATATCATGAAACAGGGTTGCTGGCGGCCAAGGGGGCGTTTCATCGTCAAGTGTCGGTTCGATCTTTTCGATGACGTCCAAATAGGCGCGATTGGCCCATGTCACGACACCCTCGGCGTCCTGTTTCCAGATCAGTTGCGGTGCGGCCTCTCCCAGTCCGCGCAGGTTATCAAGCTCGTCCTCGATCGCTTCAAGAGTGATTGGATCGACCGTCTTGTCGGCGTCTGTCATGAACCCTTCGGAAAGGGTGATACGGGCAAGCCCTTCCCATAACTCAGCCTCGATGAAACCGGCACCCTGATCGGTGGCAGCAATCCGATCCTTGCCGTTCTTGGCCAGGTTGGAAAGCTGCGAACGGATGTGTGGGAAGCGGGGGCGCAGCAGCGTTATCAGCGCGTCCCAATCCGAAAGTCGGCTATCGCTGCGTCGCAACAATTTGCGCGCCTCGGGGGTGGCATTTACCAGCGTGTCATCGTCGAACAGGAAAACGACCGTGCTTTCAGCCTCGCGCAGCAGGGCGCGGGCGGTTTGACGCTCGCGTCGGCCCAGATAGGCCCATACGCCAAAAATAAGCGTCGCGGCGGCGATACCGGCAAAGGTTGCAAACACAATCTGGATTGATTCGGAAAAAACCATTCTGCTGCGATCTCCTTGTTCACCCGGCCAAGGTGAGAGAGATAGGTTAATTCCGTGTTAAGCGGTTGCTATTCGGTGATCTGCTCGTTTTCGCCAAGGCCAGCACCGTCACCAGACAAGCGCGCATCCAAGGCCGCGCGCGGCCATTCAACCGCAACGATCGCGCCGCCCGTCTTACCCGACAGGCTGCGTCCGCCACCATTGGCAAAACGAAGGGTCGCGCCGGACCGTTCCAGCAGCGTTTTTGCGATGAACAGCCCAAGGCCCATCCCGTCATAGCCGGGCCGCGACGTGCGGACATCATCGCGCCGTCTTGCCCGCACGAACGGATCGCCAATCCGGCCGATGACCGACGAGGGAAAACCCTCGCCATCGTCGGAAATGCGCACCACGATACTGCTTTGCGACCACGACATTTCAATCCGCACAGTCGTTTGCGCAAAATCCACTGCATTCTGAACAAGGTTGCGCAGCCCGTGCACAATTTCGGGACGGCGATAGATCTGGGGCTGGGACGTGTCACTGCTGCCCATTGGAACCAGTGCGAAACGCACCTCCTTGCCGCGGTTGATATGTGGTTCTGCTGCTTCTTGAACAACGGTTTCCAGCGGGGCCTGCCGCAGGTGCAAATCATCCTTTCCCGCGCGCCCCATCGATCGCATGATATCGCGGCACCGGTCGGCCTGTTCGCGGATCAACGTCACATCCTCAAGCAGCTCGGGCCGGTCCGAGAGTTCGTCCATCAGCTCGCCGCTCACCAGTTTTATGGTTGCAAGTGGCGTGCCCAATTCATGGGCCGCTGCGGCAACGACCCCACCAAGATCGGTCAGCTTTTGTTCCCGCGCGAGGGCCATCTGCGTGGCAACCAGTGCCTCGCGCATGGAATTGGTCTCGGTTGTGATCTGGCGGGCATATAGCCCCTGAAACAACACGCCGATCATCAGCGCCGCCCACGACCCGAACAGGAACAAATCAGGCAGTGCAAGCGGCGTGCCGCCTGGCGCAAGGATGTCGACATGAAAGCGCACAAGCAGAGTCATGACCAGCATTGTCAGCCCACCCAGCAGCGCCGAATGACGAAACGGTAGAACCGTTGCACCAATCGTCACGGGCGCCAGCAATAGCAAGGCAAAGGGGTTATTGAGGCCACCGGTCAGATACAACAACACACCAAGCTGCAAGATATCGAAGACAAGCATCAGTGTCGCCTCGAGGGCGGACAGTCTTTTGTTCTCGGCGAAAACGAACATCGCGAACAGATTGCCAATCACCGAAGCGCCAATGGTCATGGCCGCCAGTCCGACCTCAAGCACCAGTCCGAACACTTGCGTGGCCACAAATAACGCAGTGATCTGGCCCGCCACCGCGAACCATCGTAATATCACGAGCGTGCGAAGCCGGACCCAGTTGCCTCGACGCTGTGCCGCGAACATATCTATGTCGATCTGTGCCAGTGGTTTTGCCCCTACGTGCGTCAAGCTGGACCATTGTTATTTGGCTTGTAGCGGTCGATCAATGCGCGAAACCCAAGACGGAGTCGATCACATGCGCAAAGCAGTCGTCATTTCCGCCGCAGTCGCGGCCTTTACCCTGGTGACCGGCGCCGTAGCGATGACAAAGATTTTCGCGCCAGATGATCCTTTCGCCGCGTGCCGCGCAAGCCAGGTCGCGGGTGGCGATATTGGCGGGCCGTTCACGCTTGTCGATGAAAACGGCGCAACCGTCACCGATCAAGACGTTATCACCGGACCAACGCTGGTTTATTTTGGCTATACTTTTTGTCCCGACGTCTGCCCGCTTGATAATATGCGCAACGCACTTGCGATCCACGAGCTGGATGCGCGCGGTATTCAAGTGACGCCAGTTTTCATTTCCATTGATCCGGCCCGCGACACACCGGAGCGCCTGAAAGACTTTACCGAAAATTTCCACGAGCGAATGATCGGGTTAAGCGGGTCGGATGAACAGATCGCCGCCGCTTCGCGCGAGTATCGCACATACTATGCAAAGCGGGACAGTGACGATCCGGAGTATTACCTGATGGATCACTCGACGATGTCCTATCTCATGTTCCCAGATTACGGTTTCGTCGAATTTTACCGTCGCGATGTCACCCCCGAAGATATGGCCGACAGCCTTCAGTGTTTCGTCGAAGCGGCCTCTTAGAATTGACCCGCACCAGATGGCGGGCTACCTCTAGGGGGACCTTGCAGGAGTGACGATTTTGGACACTGAACTGGACGCGATCGGCCCGGATAAAACATTGCTGCTTGTGGATGACGACGAACCGTTCCTGCGCCGCCTTGCCAAAGCGATGGAAAAGCGCGGTTTTTCTGTTGAGACCGCGGATTGTGTTGCCGCTGGCAAGGCCATCGCCACGGCCCGCCCGCCTGCTTATGCGGTGGTTGATCTGCGCTTGCTGGATGGTAACGGGCTTGATGTTGTCGAAGTGCTGCGCGAACGCCGCCCCGACAGCCGGATTGTCGTGCTTACGGGATACGGCGCGATTGCCACGGCTGTGGCCGCCGTCAAGATCGGCGCGATTGATTATCTGTCCAAACCAGCGGATGCGACCGATGTGATGAACGCGCTTTTGGCGACGGGGGATGACCTTCCGCCACCGCCTGAGAACCCGATGAGCGCGGATCGCGTGCGCTGGGAGCATATTCAGCGGGTGTATGAATTGTGCGACCGCAATGTCAGCGAAACTGCGCGCCGTTTGAACATGCACCGCCGCACGTTGCAGCGGATTCTGGCGAAACGCAGCCCGCGGTAGGGCTCAGAAACAGCGTATGGAATGCATATGGAAACCGTATGGAAACCATATGGGTCGCATCGGGCTATTGGTCTAAGCCGCGGCCTCGGATTTCAACCACTTCACAAACTGGTCGCGCGCGGCGGAAACCACCTCGGCACGGGTCAGGATGTGATAGGCGGTGGCGCTGTTTTCCTCGGTGCATAGGGTAATAAACACGCCCGACGTGATGTGTGGTGCAGCAATCGGGGCGGGCAAGACAGTAACACCCAAACCTGCGCGCGCCGCCTCTCGCGATAGCTGTCCGGTTGGGAAAACGGTGACCTTCTCGTCCGCCAGATCAATCCCGTTTTCCGCCATCCAGAACCGCTCTTCGGACCGCGCGCCATCCATCAGCCAATGCGCGCCCTTGAGATCGGCAAGGCAGGTGATTTTGCGCCCTTTCAGATAGCTGGGGGCGGCAACGGCGACATGGCCGGCGGGCATGAGCTTCGTCGATGTGACACCGGGCCAGCCGCCCTTGCCGTAACGGATCGCGATGTCGATATTGTCGGCGCGCATATCGACCAGCCCCATGCCGGGGATCAGTTCTACCTCGATCTCGGGGTGTTTTTCCCAGAATGCGCCGATCCGGGGCATCAGCCAGTTGGCCGCAAAAGACGGGGTTACAGCCACACGCAGGGGCCGCACCTTGGTGCGATCCAGCAAGTCGCGTGTCGCGGACCCGATTTGCGCGAATGCCTCGCCCAAACTCAGCGCCAGCGTTTGCCCGTCCGGTGTCAGGGCCATACCGCGCCCGCTGCGCAGCATCAGCGGCAAGCCGAAATGGGCCTCGAGCGTGCGCAGGTTCTGTGCGATTGCGGCATGTGTGACGTTCAATTCACGCGCGGCAGCCGAGAGCGTGCCATGTCGCGCCGCAGCCTCGAAGGCACGCAGCGCGTTCAGGGACGGGATATCACGCCAATCCATATGAAAGCCATGCTAACATATTGTCAATTTCGCTGACTCGGCGTTCAGACGCAAGTCCCTTATTCATAGGCTCATTAACAACGCCATAGGAGGCTGACATGTTTACAATACTTGCAGATGCGATGTTCACGGCGACACGGGTCAATCGCGGTGATCACTTGCCCGACAAACGCAACGATTGGGCAGATCGGTTTGTGCCGACCAAGCGGCGCGCGAACCAACCGGACCGCTATCGCCACAACCCCTACCGCGACCTTTGGTAATTCACGATGTATGGCCGCCAATTCGTCAGGTGGTGGCCATACAGACAAGGTTACATCTGGGCCAGTAACTGAGCATGGCGCGCGGTATAATCGTTGCGCGCCTCGACAGGCGGACGCAGGCGAATCTTGCAGTTCTGGGCCAGTTTTGGGTCTGGTTTGCCAAAAAACCTGTCGGCCTCGGTTTTGGTGAATCCGGCGATCTGGGTCGCCTCAAGCCAGGCGCTGATCTTGTCGGCCTTCTTGATCTGCTTTTTCACCGCGACAGGCACCTGTGCGGGCAGGCCATAGCGGATATGGATCGCCGCCATCAGCCGATCATCCAGCGCACCGTAACCAGGGCCAACGGCGGCTTTGACGGGGCTGATCATGTCGCCGATCACATATTCAGGGGCGTCGTGCAGCAGCGCGGCAAGCCGCCATTTGATAGGCGCGCCTGGGTTCATCTGGCCAAAGATATCCTCGACCAAGAGCGAATGTTCGGCGACGGAATAGGCGTAATCACCAATCGTCTGCCCGTTCCAGCGGGCGACAAAGGCAAGGCCATGCGCGATGTCCTCGACCTCGATGTCAAACGGGGTCGGGTCCAGCAGATCAAGCCGGCGACCCGACAGCATTCTTTGCCATGCGCGTGGTTGTTTCATCGGCCTTGGATAGCAGATGGGCGGTAATCTGCAATCAGTCTCAGGCGGCTTGGGCCATATCCACGGGTGGGCGACGCTGAATGATCATCTGTTTTTCAACGCATTCAATGATCGACAAGCAATCAGCATGGGCACCCAGAAATTCCGAGGTCGCGCGGATCACGCCGTCTTTCCACCAGCCGCCGATGTAATAATCGTCAATCGCGATGACGGCCGTTTCCTTGGTCTTGGCAAAGGCAATCTCAAGATCGGCCTTTACACCATCATAGCTGTGATCACCGTCAATATAAACGAAATCAAGCGACCCGTCAGGGATCGCATCGGCCACGTCCACCGATTTGCCGCGCAGGATTTCGACCTGACCTTTTTCAACACGTTTCTTGAACCGGCGCGTGACGCGCTCGAACACGTCTTCCATGTCGTTATCACTGTCTTTGTGATACCAGGTGTTTTCATAAAGCGGATCTTCGAAGTTGATCCACGGGTCAATCAGATACAGTTTTTCGGGGCGGCATTCGTTGATGATTTCCGTGCTGAATCGCCCGCGAAACACACCAATCTCGGCACCGTGGCCCTTGAGTGGAAATGAACCCAATACACCCTTTCGGGTACGACGAAGTACCTTGGTCATAGTCACTGCCCCTTTTGATCTGCCGGTTTTCCGGCTTGTTAGGGGTAAGGCTAAAAATAAAATGAGGCATTAATTGGGCAAAGTAACGGAGCAGCCTTGATTGCCTAACGATGAAGGCAATGTTAAGGGCCACGCGACACATCATTGCAGGAGCAGCCGATATGGCGAAGGACTATATTGTTAAGGACATTGCGCTTGCCGCATTTGGCCGCAAGGAACTTGATATTGCCGAAACGGAAATGCCCGGACTGATGGCCTGCCGTGACGAGTTTGGCAAAAGCCAACCCTTGAAGGGCGCGCGCATCGTCGGCTCGCTGCATATGACGATCCAGACGGCCGTGCTGATCGAAACGCTGGTGGCATTGGGGGCCGATGTGCGCTGGGCGTCGTGCAATATCTTTTCGACACAGGACCACGCCGCGGCCGCGATCGCCGAAGCCGGTGTGCCGGTTTTCGCGATCAAGGGCCAAAGCCTTGAGGAGCATTGGGACTATCTTGATAAATCCTTCATGTTCCCCGAGGGCGCAAACATGATCCTCGACGATGGCGGCGATGCGACCCTTTATATCCTGCTGGGCGCGCGCATGGAAGCTGGCGAAGATGTGCTGGCCGTGCCGACATCCGAAGAGGAAGCGGTGATCAAGGCGCAGATTCAAAAGCGCATGGCCCAAACCCCAGGCTGGTTCACCAAGACCAAGGCCGACATTCAGGGCGTATCCGAGGAAACAACCACTGGCGTTCACCGCCTTTATGATCTGCACAAGAACGGGCAGTTGCCATTCCCCGCGATCAATGTGAACGACTCTGTCACCAAGTCGAAGTTCGACAACAAATATGGCTGCAAGGAAAGCCTGGTTGACGGTATCCGCCGCGCCACAGACACGATGATGGCTGGTAAGGTTGCCGTCGTCATGGGCTATGGTGATGTGGGCAAAGGTTCAGCCGCCAGCCTGCGCGGTGCAGGTGCCCGCGTGAAAGTCACCGAAGTTGACCCGATCTGCGCGCTGCAAGCGGCAATGGACGGGTTCGAGGTTGTTCTGCTTGAGGATGTTGTCGGTTCCGCTGATATTTTCATCACCACCACCGGCAACAAGGACGTCATTCGCATCGAGCATATGCGCGAGATGAAAGACATGGCGATCGTCGGAAACATCGGTCACTTTGATAATGAAATTCAGGTTGCCGCGCTGAAGAACCACAAGTGGACCAATATCAAGGAACAGGTGGATATGATCGAGATGCCGAACGGCAATCGTCTGATCTTGCTGTCCGAAGGGCGCCTGCTGAACCTTGGCAACGCGACCGGCCACCCATCGTTTGTGATGTCGGCATCCTTTACCAATCAGGTGTTGGCACAGATCGAATTGTGGACTAAGGGCGACGAATACCAACCCGGTGTCTATATCCTGCCCAAGCACCTGGACGAAAAGGTCGCGCGTTTGCATCTGGACCGGATCGGCGTGAAACTGTCAAAACTGGACCCTGAACAGGCCGCCTATATTGGTGTGTCGCCCGATGGCCCCTTCAAGCCCGAGCATTATCGCTACTGAACAGGCCTGATGCCCGAGGATACGAATAAAAACACCGCCCCGAAACGGGGCGGTTTTGCGTTCTGTGCGGCACCTTACGCACGGCCATGTGGCGCTACTTTGGATTCATCCTTCCGCCCGCGACAGCGCCTTCGATTGGCTTGACCCTTTCGCCGGATTACGATGTGCGGCACGCAGACCATTTCCATCTGCAATCGCGGGTGCGGTGGATGCCGCTAAGCTGTCAGCGACGACACGAAGCCTTCGCGGATGACAGCCGGATCATAGGCTTTACGGTTGAACACCTCGCGGACCATTGGGACGAAATGCGTGATTGGTAGCGCGTCATAGTCAGGATCAAATGATGACTGATCCCAGCGTTCACAAAACTCGGCGCAACTGTCAAAGCAGGGATGATCCCTGAAGCGGTCACGCGCATCGCGGTCCCACCCATAGTGATGGGCGTAATACAACATCTGAAAGATCCCGTGGTGTTCGACGACCCACGCCACATCCCAGCGGACGAACGGGCGGATCACCTCGGCCGAAAAGCGATCGTGGTTTTGCGGGGCGAGTCCGTCACCGATATCGTGCAGCAACGCACCGACGATCCAGTCAATATCCGCGCCGTCGCGTTCCGCGCGGGTGGCTGATTGCAGCCCGTGATCCAGACGGGTCAGCGGATACCCCTCAAGGGACACTTCGCCCTGTCGGCGAAGTTCATCCATGATCCGGTCTGACGTCATTGCGAGATAGGGTCTTTCGAGCTTCTCGAGCAATTCGTAATCCTCGCGCGTGCCGTCCTTCATCTGGGTGAAACTGACCGTTCTTGTGACCGTCATCTTGATGCTCCCGATATCATCGCTGGCCACAGTATGCCGAAAATCGGCGTCTGGCGATATATGCAGTGACGCGAGCGCCCGCGTTTTCCCCCTGTTTTTCCTTTACCGTGCGCCCCTTGTCGCCTTACCATTCGCCTAGCGCCGTATATTCGCGGCCAAACGCTTCATTGGTGGGAGATTTCAAATGGGCAAGAGAGACGACCTTATCGCGCAGTATGCTGACGATCTGAAAAACAAATGCGGTATGACCCCTGACATGGCTTTGCTGACCAAAGTCACAATCGGCTGTGGTCCTGCGATCTATAACGCGGACGCATCGACTGTTGCCGGCAGCCAGCCCAGCGAACTTGAAACCGTCAAAGACAACTTTCTGATCAAGAAGCTGGGTCTTGCCGATAGCCCACAGCTGATGGAAGCAATCAATTCGGTGCTGCAAACCTACGGCCAGTCCGAGCGCAACAAGTATCGCGCCGTGGTCTATTACATGCTGACCAAGCACTTCGGCAAAGAATCTGTTTACGGCTAAATCCGCCGTGACCGGCGTGAGCGCCCGCCCGGTTGGGTGGGCGTTTCGCATTTTAGGCAAGTCCTAAGGGCTATTCCTTTGCCTCGACTCACGTCTTTGGGCTATCAAGGGTTACGGCCAGGATGGCCCGGACCAAGATTTCAAATACGTGTGTGGTGGCTTTGGGAGCACGCGGGTGAGAGAAAGGGTCTGGGCGGGGTGCCTGGACCCTTTCGTTTTCTAGAACAGCATCAAAACGGCGCCCATGATCGCGCAGCCAAACGTGGCATAGCCCGCGTCGATTACCGTCAGCTTGAACGGGCGCATCCCGTAGGCGTTGTTGATCATGATCCACGGGCTGATGAAAAACAGCCCAATTCCAAGGCCAGACACCAATCCCTTACCCAAAGTCGTGATGTCAGCCAAAGCGAAGGCGTGACGCATCATCCCGGCGACAAGCAGCATTGCGACAAAGGCCAAAATGAACGGCACTGGCGATCCGCCTTCGGGCCGCCCATCGTTTCCGACCTTGATTCCGCTCGCTTCCATCCAAGGTTTGGACAGCGTCATATACCAGACCGCCCCGAAGGCGAAGCCGGCGATCGCTGCGACAATCACTGACAAATATCCCATCTTTCCCTCCTGTTTTTATTGGTGAAGGGAATTATGGCGTCAAATATCCACACAATCTATGGCTTTGTGTTGCCCAATGCACAAATGGTCAGCCATTCATCCGGCGTGACAGGCTGCACCGATAGCCGCGCGTTTTTCACAAGCACCATGTCTATCAGCCGTTCATCGCCCTTGATCTGGTCCAGCGCGACTGACTGCGTGAAAGGGCGAACAGCCTTGATATCAACGCATTCCCAACGATCATCATCGGTTGTGCTATCGGGGTGGGCGGTCGCGCAAACTTCGACGATGCCGACAACCGCCTTTTCAGTCTGCGAGTGATAGAAAAAACCCAGATCGCCGATCTTCATCTCGCGCATGAAATTGCGCGCCTGATAGTTGCGCACACCGTCCCATTCTTCGCCCGCATCGCCCTTGGCAACCTGCTGCTCCCAGCTCCATGTCGACGGTTCGGATTTGAACAACCAATAAGCCATCAGCCAACCACCTTGTTCCACTGCTCAAGCCGGACCTTTTCAAACAATCCAGCCTTGGCATATGGGTCATTGTCGGCCCACGCCTGCGCGGCGGCCCGATCAGCCACGTCCATAATGATCAGCGACCCTGACATCATGCCATCGGGGTCGACAAACGGGCCGGCCATTTCCACGACGCCCATCTCGGCGATATAGGCGAGATGCGCATCGCGGTTGGCCTTGCGAACTTCGATATGGCCGGGTTTGTCTTTGGTGATCAGTGCAAAACGCATGTCATTCTTCCTTGAGTGGGCGCGACAGAAGTCTCTGCATCGCCTGTGTTGCGGTGATATCCTTGTTTACCAGTCCGTTGACGACGGCGCAGATTGGCAAGTCGATTTTTAACTTTTTGGCCAATCTAGACACTGCTTTTGCGGTCGCGGCGCCCTCGACGGTTGTTGACGTGTCAAATTCCGTTCCCGCCCCAGGGCAAAACCATAGCGATAGTTGCGGGACTGGTCAGACGTGCACGTCAGCGCAAGATCACCAAACCCCGAAAGCCCGGCGAATGTTTCGGGCTGGGCATCAAAGGCAACGGCCAAGCGCTGCATCTCGGCAAATCCGCGGGTCATCAGTGCCGCACGCGCACTTTCGCCAAATCCCGCCCCCATGCAGGCACCGCAGGCTATTGCCATCACGTTTTTCAACGCGCCACCCAATTGGGCACCTGCCACATCCGTCGTGCGATACAACCGCAGCGTTGGCGTGGAAAGCACGGCCTGCAGCATTTCGCCCGCTGCTTCATGGGCGCAGGCAAGTGTCAGGGCCGTGGGCAGCCCACGCGCAATATCGGCGGCAAAACTGGGGCCAGTCAGCATCGCAGGAGTCGAGTCCGGCACAATGCGTGCGATCAGATCGGCGGGGCCATCGCCGGTTTCGATGTCGATCCCCTTGCAACAAGTTACCAACGCCTTTCCGCGCAATGCGGTGTTGTGCTGTGCGAGAAAACCGCGCAAGGTCTGGGCCGGAATCGCGAGGAGTATAACGTCACAGGCAAAAGCATCATCCAGATTGGCTGTCACAATCAGGCTATCGGGGAATGCCACACCTGCCAGCCGCCGCGTGTTTTCCCGTTCGGCCTGCATATGCAACACGGCTTTTGGGTCGCGGGCCCAAAGCGTCACGCGATCCCCGTTTGTGGACAAGGCAATCGCAAGGGCCGTGCCGAATGCGCCTGCGCCAATCACCGCGATACTCATGCCTTTGCCCCCTTCTTGCCTGATCCTAACAGCGCCGGACTCGTCTTGTCCAAGGGCCATCGTGGCCGGGCCGAGAGGGTAAGATCATCAACGTCGCCCAGCGCAAAACGTGCCAGCCCCGCATAGGCGATCATCGCCGCATTATCAGTGCAAAGCGCAAGGGGCGGGGCGACAAAATCAGTGTCTAACTTAGCACAAATGCCCTGTAATTCAGTTCTGATGACGGCATTTGCCGCAACCCCGCCTGCAACCGCCAGAACGGGCCGCGCGGGGTCCAGCGCCAGATAAACCTCCAGCGCACGGCGAGATTTCTCTGCAAGAACATCAGCGACGGCTTGTTGGAAGCTGGCGCAAAGATCGCTGCGCCCTTGCGCTGGCAGACCGCCATGTTCGGCGACGATTCCATCGCGGGCGCGACACAAGGCGGTCTTGAGACCCGAAAATGACATATCGCAGCCGTCCCGATCCAACAGCGGACGGGGGAGCTTGAATTTGTGGGGGTCGCCTGCGGTTGCAGCCTGTTCCACCGACGGCCCACCGGGCTGCGGCAGGGCCAAAAGGCGCGCGGTCTTGTCAAATGCCTCGCCCGGAGCATCGTCAATCGTGCCGCCAAGGCGGCGATAGCTGTCCGACCCTTCAACAAGCAGAAACTGGCAGTGCCCACCCGACACCAGCAACATCAGATAGGGGAACGCCACATTATCCGTCAGGCGCGGCGTCAAAGCGTGCCCGGCAAGGTGGTTCACGCCGATCAACGGCTTGCCTGTTGTGACGCTTAGCCCCTTCGCGCACATCACGCCGGACAACACGCCACCAATCAGACCGGGGCCAGCCGTGACGGCAATAGCATCAATATCAGCAAGCGTCTGGCCGGACTGCCGCAAGGCGTCCTCGACGCAGTGATCAATCTTTTCCGCATGCGCGCGCGCCGCGATTTCAGGGACTACTCCGCCGTAATTCGCGTGAAGCGCTACCTGCCCAAATACGACTGACGAAAGGATATGTGCATTGTCAGGGGTGCCGCGGACGACCGCCGCAGCGGTATCGTCACAACTGCTTTCGATACCAAGAATGGTCAGGTCAGGGGTCATAACGGGTTCCGGTTGCGCCTTTGGTATAGGCAGGTAACACTCGCCAGAGCCGCAAACAATGGACTGGGGGCCGTTTGAGAGCATCGATTATCATAACGCGCCCGCAAGCGGCGGGAGAACGTCTTGCGAAACAGTTGCGTGACGTGATCGGATCGCATTGCGCACTTATCCGATCACCCGTAATCGACATCGCGCCTGTATCGGCCACACTGGGCCAGACCCGATACCGCGGCGTTCTCTTTACCTCGGCGCATGGCGTGATCCATGCGCCTGATGGAATCAGGCCGCTGCCGTGCTGGTGTGTTGGCGACGTAACCGCGCGCGCCGCGCGTGACGCTGGATATGACGTGAAACACAGCGCCCCTGATGCAGAAACGCTGCTTGCCGACATCTCCACCGCAAAAATTGCCGGCCCGCTGCTGCATTGTCGCGGCACATATGCCCGTGTCGATCTGGCCAAACGCCTGACCGCTATGGGCATCCCCTGCGATGATCTTGTGGTTTACGCACAGAGATCACGCGCCCTTTCGGCGAAGGCGCGCGCAGCCCTTGGGGGTGAAACCCCTGTGATACTTCCCCTGTATTCGCCCCGCAGCGCCGCGTTAGTTGCGGATCAGGGGCCGTTCGCGGCCCAGATCACAGTGGTCGCGATCAGCGATGCGGTTGCCAATCAGGCGGCACGCCTTGAACCCGTAAGGGTGATTGTCGCTGACCACCCTGATGGGGTGGCCATGTTGGCGGCGATTGCCACTGTCACTGGGACGGTTTGCCCCAAGTAACGCCGCTTGAGGGTCCTCAACTGGCGGGATAGGGTTGAGCGTGCGCAAGCGGAATCGGAGAGGGTGTCAACGTGGCCAAGAAAACGACGCAGCAGAACAAAGCCGCAGCCAAAGAACCTGACATTGTCGAAGAAGCCGAAGTTGTTGTGGACGCCGACCCGGTTTCGGATACTGCTGACTTGGATTCAGCACCTCCTGAAGCAGATCAACAAGACAGTGCTGAACCAGAAGCGCCGATCGGCGATACAACGCCCGACGTGACACCAGAGGATGCTCTTACACCTGTTGAAAAGCCGCGCAGCGTGTTCGCCCCGCTGGTGTTAGGTGGCGTCGTCGCTGCGGCGTTGGGCTATGGCGCTGCAACATATTTCAACATGTCCAACGCGCCTGAAACTCCAGATTTCGGCGCGATGATTGCCGATCAAGCCGCACAGATCGCCAGGCTTGAGGCGCAGATCGCCGCTGTGCCCGCTGCCGTTGATATCGGCCCCCTTGAAACCGCGCTGGCCGACGCACAAGCGGCGATTACGCAGGATATGGCAACGCTTGGCGGGTCTTTGGCTGAAATCGAAGCGCGTTTGGCCGAAGTTGAGAAGCGCCCCGGTGCGGATGGCACATTGTCGGATACGGCCCTTGCCGCCTACGAGCGCGAGCTTGAGGCGTTGCGTGCTGAAATGGCCGCGCAGCAGGAGTCTGTGCGCCAGATGGCCGAAGAGGCCGCGGCGCAGCTTGCCGCCGCCCAGTCAGAAACCCAAGCGATCGAGCAAGACGCGATTGCAACTGCGCAGGCCGCGACCGCGCGGGCGGCCTTGGGGCGCATCCAGATCGCGATGGATACGGGTGCCAACTTTGAAGGGGCACTAGCCGATCTGCAGGCGTCGACCGAAATGGATATTCCCCAAGCGGTGCCGGCGGCTGCAGGGGGTGTTGCGACAATGGCTATGCTGCAAGATGAATTTCCTGCCGCCGCCCGTGCGGCGATGGCGGCGGCCCGCGCCGAAGGCGTTGCAGGCGAAACCGGTGGATTTGGCGCGTTTCTGCGCGATCAACTTGATGTGCGTTCGGTCGTTCCCCGCGAAGGCGATGACCCTGATGCGATCCTTTCGCGCGCCGAGGAGGCCCTGCGATCGGGCCGCTTGACCGATGCGCTTGCCGAAATCGAAGCGCTGCCCGAAGTAAGCCGTGCCGCGCTGACTGATTGGATCGGGCAGGCGCAGGCGCGCGCTGATGCAATCGCCGGGGTCGAAGCCCTGTCCCAAACCCTGAACCAGAATTGAGGCTGCCCAGATGCTTTGGTCCCTGACTAAGATTATCGCGTTCATCGCCATCGTCACCGGCCTTACCTTTGGGGCTGTCTATCTGATGAATACCTCTGGCGGTGCTGACATCACGATCGCGGGGTATAACGCGAATCTGTCAACGCTCGAGCTGACGATCGGCTTCGCGTTGTTGATCTTGCTTGTCTGGCTGTTACTGAAATTGATGGGGCTTTTGGTTGCAACTTTCAAATTCCTGAATGGCGACGAAACCGCGATTTCGCGCTACTTTAGCCGCAACCGCGAACGCAAGGGTTTTACGGCCTTGTCCGAGGGCATGATGGCGCTCGCGTCCGGTGAAGGGCAGTTGGCATTAGCCAAGGCGGCCAAGGCTGAAAAGTATCTTGAGCGTCCCGAACTGACGACCCTCTTGACCGCACAGGCCGCGGAACTGGCCGGGGATCGGCGCAAGGCCGAAGAAACCTACAAGCGTTTGCTTCAGGACGACCGCACGCGGTTTGTCGGTGTGCGCGGTATCATGAAACAAAAGCTGGCTGACGGGGACACGGCGACAGCGCTCAGGCTGGCCGAGAAAGCCTTTGCCATCAAACCCAAGCATGTGGAAACGCAGGATGTTCTGTTGCAACTTCAGGCCTCGACCGAAGACTGGAAAGGCGCCCGCCAAACACTGACTGCCAAGTTGAAAAGCGGATCGCTGCCGCGTGATGTGCATAAACGCCGCGATGCGGTGCTGGCGCTGTCCGAAGCCCGCGAAGTGCTGGCCGAAGGAAATTCAATCAACGCTCGCGAAGCGGCAATCGAGGCCAACCGTCTGTCACCCGATCTTATTCCTGCCGCCGTCATGGCGGCCCGCAGTTACATCGAGCAAGAGAATACGCGCTATGCGACCCGCGTCATCAAGAAGGCCTGGGAAGTGCATCCGCACCCTGATCTTGCTGCAGTGTTTGCCGAAATCGTGCCGGACGAAGACCCGACCGCGCGCATCAAACGGTTCGGCGCCTTGACGCGCATTAACCCCGACGATCCTGAAACGATCATGCTGAACAGCGAGCTTCAGATCGCCGCCGAGAATTTTCCCGAAGCCCGTCGCGCCCTGCGTGATTTGGTCGAAACGGCGCCAACGGCCCGTAACCTGACCCTCATGGCAGCGATCGAACGTGGTGAAGGCAGCGATGATCAGGTCGTGCGTGGCTGGCTGACCAAAGCACTGACTGCATCGCGCGGACCGCAGTGGGTGTGTGACAAATGCCAGAATATCCATGCGGCCTGGACCCCCGTGTGCGGCAATTGCGGCTCATTCGACACGCTGTCGTGGAAAACACCATCATCCGGCGAAGTCGCAATGCCTGCTGGTGTTGAAATGCTGCCCCTGATCGTCGGTCAAATTGCCGATCAATCTGATGAGACGACCGAAGATACCATCGACGCCGAGGTCATCGACGCCGACCCAGTGGACGAAAATTAGGTCTTTTCCAGAAACGGCCAGAGTGCTATCAGCCGCTCCGATAGGCCGGTGTAGCTCATCAGGTAGAGCACATCATTCGTAATGATGGGGTAGTAGGTTCGAGTCCTATCACCGGCACCATTTCCAGATTTATATCAGTCTTCGTGCGGCGCGATTGTGAACACTGTGCCGCCTGCCGCTTTTGCGTCCTCTAGGTCGTGCGTCACCATGACCACCGGCAGATTGCGGACGCGCGCGCGCGCGAACACAAGGTCGCGCACCTGCGTGCGCAGCGCGGTATCAAGCCGTGAAAATGCCTCGTCGAGCAAAAGCACACAAGGTTCGGCCAAAAGCATCCGCATCAGGGCGACGCGGGCTTTTTGGCCACCCGAAAGTGTTGCGGGATCGCGATCGGCATAGCCCTCCAAATCGACTTCGCGCAGGGCCTCGTTGATTTTCGCGGCACGCTCTTGCTTGCTGCCGCCAGCGCGCAGCCCAAAGGCAAGGTTGGCACCCACGCTTAGGTGTGGAAACAACAAATCGTCTTGAAACAGGATACCGACACGTCGCTGATGGGTTGGCAAATCGGTAATATTCATCCCGTCCAGCCACACTTCGCCCGACGCGCGAAACTCCGGCGCCAGATTGCCCGTAATCATCGCCAACAAGGTCGATTTACCGGCACCGGACGGCCCCATCACACTGAGGACCTCGCCTGCGGCAACGGTGATATCAATCGCCACGAGCCGCCTGTCATTATGAGAAATGACAACGTTACGCAGTTCCAGACCCTTAAGCATGCAGCCCCCTACGATTGCGCCATACCAAGGCAGGAATAATGAGCGCGAGAGCGAATGGCACAAGCGCCGCCGCCGTTTGCGCCAGACCGTAAACGGCGATCGCACGTCGGTCGCCGCCCGATGCTAGCGCGACGGCCTCGGTGGTCAGCGTCGAAACCCGACCGCCGCCGATCAGAAGCGTTGGCAAATACTGACCCACGGAAACCGATAACCCGACGGCAATCGCCACAAGCACGGGACGCGTCAGCATTGGCAGGCGCACTTGCCAGAACACGCGGTTTGGTGATGCCCCAAGCGCCGCGGCCGTCACGCCATTCCGCCCGTCCCACGCCCGATAGGGATCACCAAGCGATAAAAAAACATAAGGCAACACAAACACCAGATGCGCCGCGATCACCGGACCACGCCCCACGTCCGCACCCAGACCCAATAGCAGGGTCTGCAGGCCTGGCAAAAACGTGGTTTGCGGCACTAACAATGGCAAATACAGCAACCACAGCCCGCGTGAAGTGATCTTGCGCCCACTGCGGTGTTCGGCCTCGAGGCAGCCCAGAACAAGCGCGAGAGCCAGCCCCGTCGCGGTCATCGCGACGATGAACGTCTCGCCGAATGCGCCGCCCGTATCAGGGCCGTGCCGCATCCATGTGCGCAGGCTGAAACTGTCGGGCAAGGCGTTCGGAAAGCTCCAGAATCCGGCAAAGGACCAAACCAGCAATCCACCCAATCCGGCAAAGATCAACGCCGCTGTCAGCGCTCCGGCACCCAGACCCAACGGGCGGATCGCGCCGTCCAATCGTCCGCGCCCGCCGCGTATCACCCACGACAGACCAATCCGGGCCACGATAAATTCGCCAAACCGCCAAACGCTTAACGCGGCAACGACCAGCGCCAGTTGCAGCAAGGCTCCGGCGGCCGCCAGGAGTCGCATGCCCAGGTCGGGGTCTCCCATCCATTTAACGATCAACACCGACAAGGGTGGCGGTGTGGTCGGCCCGAGGATCACCGCAACATCAACGACCGACATGGAATAGGCCAGCACCACATAGACCGGCAACCTGATCTGCGCATAAACCCGCGGAAAGACCGCTTTTAACCAGCCTGTGAGCCGCCCGTAGCCCAACGCCTGCGCAACCAGGAGACTGCGGCGCTGTTGCACCTGGCCCAAGGCCGCGATTGTCATCAACAGCAAAAACGGAACCTCTTTGATGATCAAACCGGCCGTCATTGCCAGCCCGTATGGATCGTTGAGGATCAACACATCGGGCGGGCGGTCCCATCCGGTCAGGCCGGGCGACACCAGCCGCACGATCCAGCCCGAAGGTGCGATCAGAAACGCAAGGCCAAAGGCGGCCGCAGCATGTGGCACGGCCAGCAGCGGTGACAAGAGTCGCTCCAGCACCTGAAACGCCGGCGTGCCCGACCAGCCGCCCGTGATAAGGACGACGATCAGCACCGAAATGCCGGTTGCAAGCAACCCTGTCGTGACGGAAATGCGCGCGGCGGCCCCGATCCCCGGCGTGGTCGCAAGCATCCGGAGCGCATCAAGCGAAGGGCCATCAAAACCGGCGACAGGCAGGTGCCCAAATGCTGGCAGCACGGTGCCCCAAAGCCCCGCCACAACGGGGCCAAGCATTGCCAGAAGCGTCACAATCGGAACAAGGGCGATCAGGCGCGGCATGGCTTTCGGGCGCCTACCCCCTATTGCGCCGTGCCATAGCGCGCCATCCAGTCGTCGGTGATCCGAGTCATCCAGCTGGGGTGCGGTTCAGCAACAACAGAGCCTAATTCAGCCGGCGAAAGGGTCGCGATACCCAAGTCAAGCGTATCAAACAACGCGCGGTCTGTGTCCGTCAGCGCGGCCATGTCCAGCACCGTCCCATAACCCAGAATGGCGGGGTCTTGTGCACGGGCCTGTGCCTCGGGCGACATCAGGAAGTTGGCAACGATCATCGCGCCCGCGACCGAACCGGAATTATATGGAATGGCCACGAAGCTGGCATTGCCGATCGTGCCCTTGTCCAACACAAAGGTGCGCACGGTGTCGGGCAGTTGCTGATTGGCAATCGCGGCTGTCGCCTCGCCGGGGCTAAAGGAAATCGCCAGATCAATTTCGCCGTCCGCGATCAGCTGCAATTGCGCTGGGCCCGTCGCGGGATAGGCGCGCCCCTGACGCCAAAGCGTGGGCGTGAGGGCATCAAGATAGTCCCACAAGGGGGCTGTGACTTTGGCATAGTTTTCATCGGTCGCGGGGGCATACAGCGGTGCCTGATCGTCAATCAGATCGACCAGCGCCTGTTTCAGAAATGTCGCGCCCAGAAAATCGGGCGGTTGGGGATAGGTAAAACGGCCAG
Organism: Octadecabacter sp. SW4; assembly: GCF_008065155.1. NCBI lineage: Bacteria > Pseudomonadati > Pseudomonadota > Alphaproteobacteria > Rhodobacterales > Roseobacteraceae > Octadecabacter > Octadecabacter sp. SW4. Next base: position 3,281,672 of record NZ_CP042819.1, read on the forward strand.
GGTTGGCTTTGGACCAGTCCAGGATCGCCGTCATGCTGCCCAGCGGATCGGCCAGATCGGCGGTGTCGTGGATAAACACGACCTGCGCCATCGCCCAGGGGGCCTCGAATCCTTCAACGGGCACCGTAAAATCGGTCTGCACGGTCTTGCCATTGCTATCGACCACAGCCCAGTTGGGCAGTTGTTCAGCAAAGGGACCAAACAGCAGATCAGCGTCTTTCATCGCAGCGAAATTCGCGCCGTTGATCCAGATCATGTCAATCGCGCCATCATTATCGACGCCCGCCTGCTTTTCGCTGAGGACTCGTGTCACGGCATCGGCGGTATCGGTCAGTTTGACGTGTTCGAGGGTCACGCCATAGTCTTCGGCAACACGTTCGCCGACCCAGGCAATGAAATCGTTGGTGGTGGTCGACCCGCCCCACGCGTTCCAGTAAACGGTTTGACCTGCAGCTTCGGCCATCACGGCGTCCCAATCGGCGGGGTCGGGATTGGCCAGCGCGGGCAGGGGTGCCACAAGTGCGGCGATTAGGGCGAGATGTTTCATAGGGTGGCCTTTCAGGTGGTAAAGAGTTGCCGCGCCGCATGGATACGCAAGCCCGCAGTGACAAAGCACAGCGCGCCGAAAATCCAGGCCATCACGGCAAAGTATGCGGGAAAGAGGCACAGCAGCACAAAGAAGATGATCGTTTCGGTCCCTTCCAGAATGCCGTTGGAGTAATAGAGCGATTTTTTGCCCTGCGTCGAGGTCTGCATCTGCGCCTTCTCGGCCAGGATCGCATAGCCAAGAAAGCTTGTGCCATTAAAGTAGAAACTGGTCAGCAGGAATGCCCCGGCGGCACCATTTGCCCCCGCATCATATAACACGAACGCCAGCGGAATCGCGCCGTAAAACAGAAAATCCGCAGCGATATCGAGGTAACCGCCAAAGTCCGTCTTTTGCGTTGCGCGGGCGACGGCACCATCAAGCCCGTCAGCCACGCGCGAGGCGAGCAGAAAAACCAGCGCCGCCGAAAAAGCCCCGAACACGATCAAAAGCGCGGCAATCAGCCCGAGGCCAAGCCCGGCAATCGTCACTGCATCAGCCGACACGCCTCGCGCTGCAAGACCGCGGCCCAGTGTGTTCAGCGGCGGGTCAATGATTTTGCGTGCAGCAGCGTCAAGCATGATGCCCTCCCTTTGTAGAAACGTTTTGGCTGATGGAAGGTTTTGACGCAATCGGGGTGACGCGAATGTGAGACGGCGTAAGATGTTGCAGCCGATCACCCTGATTTGAGGGCCCTGCAACATCACTGGCAATTGCGTGCGCTAACCCCATATCCTGCATCAGAACAATGAAAGGGACGCCATGACCACCTATCGCAAAGACCCTGACGTGATCGCCACCCTGACACCCGAACAATACCGCGTGACGCAGCAAAGCGGGACCGAACGCGCCGGCACTGGCCCTTATCTGGATAACAAGGAGCCGGGGATTTACGTCGATATCGTATCCGGTGAGCCGCTGTTTGCATCATCCGACAAATACGAAAGCGGCTGCGGCTGGCCCAGCTTTACCAAGCCGATCATGGATGATCATATCAACGAATTGCGCGACATGACCCACGGGATGATCCGCACCGAAGTGCGCAGCACGCATGGCGACAGCCACCTGGGCCACGTCTTTCCCGATGGCCCTACGGATCGCGGCGGGCTGCGCTATTGCATCAACGGCGCCAGTCTGCGCTTCGTCCATCGTGACGATATGGAAGCCGAAGGCTATGGCAAATTCATCGACCAAGTGGAGGACGTAGCATGAGTGAACGCGCAGTTCTGGCGGGCGGATGTTTCTGGGGCATGCAGGACCTGATCCGCAAGATGCCCGGTGTGATTTCGACCCGTGTGGGCTATACGGGCGGCGATGTCGCGAACGCCACCTATCGCAATCACGGCACCCACGCCGAAGGGATCGAGGTGATCTTTGACCCCGACGTGATGACATACCGGCGGTTGCTGGAGTTCTTTTTCCAGATCCACGACCCGACGACGCCCAACCGCCAAGGCAATGATCGCGGCATGTCTTATCGCTCGGCGATCTATTACGTTGATGACGCACAGCGCGACGTAGCGTTGGACACCATCGCCGATGTGGATGCCAGCGGCCTTTGGCCCGGCAAGGTTGTGACCGAAGTAGAGCCCGCCCGCGATTTCTGGGAGGCCGAACCCGAGCATCAGGATTACCTTGAGCGTCTGCCCAATGGGTATACCTGCCACTTTGTGCGGCCCGATTGGGTCTTGCCGCGCCGAAATGCGGCCGAATAGACCCTAATTCAGCGCAATACGGGGCCGGCCCTGTGCCGCAACCTTGATTGTCGCTTCGACAAACATCGTCTTACCTTCGATCTCGGCGGCCTTGACCTCGCGATCAAAGGTCAGGCGAATTTCCTCAACGCCAGCTGCGCGCGCCTTGTCGCAGGCGATATCCTCAAGCGCTTGGGTCAAGGCGCTCATCGCCGCCTCGGCCTCGCCAAACCGCTTGGGCCCATCGGGTAGGTGTGCAACAAACACACCCTCGCCTGCGCTCGTGACGGTGCCGCTTTCGTGCATGGATACCTGCCCGACGACCGCGCCGATGGCATTCGCCACACCGCCATGCGCCGGTAGAATCGTTGGCGTATGTAGCGCCGTTCCAACCGCGCCATAATAATTCTGCGCCGATGCACCAAGGCCAATCACCGGCACATTCAACCCGGCATTGATCCGCACTACGCCTTGGTGCCTTGCCAGACCCGCCTGCATCAACGGATGGCGCGCAAGATTGCCCATAGGCTGATCACCCCAGTCAAAATCATCTTCGGCAAAGGCGGCTTCAAGCAGGTATTGGGCCGTTTGTCGTGTCAGTTGATCAATGATCATTCGCGCAAGGTCGTCGGCCCCTTTGGCAATTCGGTCGCCGCCGCCCATTCGGCGGCGCGCGAACAGCGTCAGCGCCTTATGCGCTGCCAATTTGTCCCAGGCGTCAAGCTGGCCCAGCACATGCGCCGCGTCTGATGGGGTGATGCCAGCAATCATCACCGCACCACGTTTCACCAATCGCGCCAATGCCGGCCCCTCTACGCGCGTTTGCACCGCATCTTGCAAACGCACCGGGCCATTCGCCAACCGTTCCATGACGCGTGATTCGCGCTTGTCGAGGCCTTCGGGCGCAGCCTCCCAATGGGGTATGACAAACCGCCCCGCTTCCTCGGGGGGTGCGTCTTGCGTCAAGGCGCGGTCAAGCGCGTCATGGACCAACCCTGGATGCTGCTGCGCCAGCAATGACACAGGGCAAAGACGGCGCGGCCCCAATCGCAAACCGCCCGACAGCCCGTCCTGCACCTGCACGTCGCTATCGCCGCCAAGACCCCAGGTGCGCATCGCGACGGCCTCGACCATTGTGCGGAAGGGGCCAACGCGCGCACCCTGTGGATCAATCTTGGGCTTGCCGTCGCGCAGCAGGCAAATATCGGTGGTTGTGCCGCCAATATCGCTGACCAGTGCATCTGTTTCACCAGTTAGCCAACTTGCGCCCGCGATGCTGGCCGCAGGCCCGCTCAGGATCGTTTCAATCGGGCGCTCGCGCGCCAGCTCGGCAGAAACAAGCGCCCCGTCGCCGCGCACAACCATCAGGCGGGCGGTGATGCCGATTTTGGTCAAATGCCCCTCGCAAGCGCCAATCAAACGATCAATCATGCCGATCAGACGGGCATTCAACACAGCTGTAAGCGCACGTTTGGGCCCACCAAGGGCCGAGGAAAGTTCGTGGCTACAGGTCACAGGCTTGCCGGTGATCTCTCGGATCAGATCGCGCGCGGCAATTTCGTGGGCGGGGTTCCGCGTCGCAAAACTGGCGGCGACGGCGAAACCGGTCAGACCCTCGGGAAGATCAGTGAGACCTGCGGTAAGCGTATCAAGGTCAAGCGGCGCGGCTTCGTTGCCCGCATGGCTATGCCCGCCCGCAAGCAAGATCACCGGATCGCCGACCAAAGCCTCGGTCAGCCCTGCGCGGGACAACTCGGCCTGATCAAACCCGATGAACACCAGTGCAACGCGCCCACCCTGCCCTTCGACAAGCGCATTCGTGGCAAGTGTTGTCGACAGGGACACCATCGCGATCTGGTTTGGCAAAGCACCGGATTGGGCAAGAACAGTGTCGATTGCACGCCCGACGCCCAACGCAAGGTCAGGGCGGGTTGTCAGGGATTTGGCGGATGCAAGGACGGTATCGCTACCTTCATCCAGCAGGACCGCGTCTGTGTATGTGCCGCCGGTGTCAACGCCCAAGAGAATGGCCATGTGTTGCCCTTTGCTAAGTGTTGCGCCATAGGGCCCAAATCGAGGCGGGCGGGCAAGCCAAGAAACTACAGGTGAAAGGCCGGTAGCGACACCCGTTTGCCCAAGGTCATCGCGTCTGCGACGTGAACCATCGGCGACAGATCGATGTCGCTGGCACCGGTGCGCACAAGATCGGCCATGCGCGCATAAAGCGCGGGGTATTCGCCCAGCAACGAAGCGCCGGCCGCCTCACCGGTGATATCCCTGCCGTCCACGTTGATCTTGCTGCCACCTTCGGACAATTCGACACGGTTTTCTGCCGTTTCGATCCACATGTCCCAGTTTTGCGGGCCTTCCTGCCGCCAATCAAAATCGGCGGTGATTCCATTCGAAAAGGTCAACTGCGCCGCTATCGGCGTTTGGCAGTTTTCCGGCACATCAAGCCGGGCGTCTTGCAAATGAACGGGCGCAGGCAGAATTTCGGTAAGAATCGAAAGCGCATTGATACCCGGATCAAAGACTCCCATCCCACCTGCGGCAAAAACCCAATCCTGACCGGGATGCCAGCGGCGCACGTCTTCCTTCCACGTGATGTGACCCTTGATGACGCTCTTGCCCGCCAAAAGGGCCTTGGCTTGCGCAACACCCTGCGCCATCCGACTGTGCCATGTGGTGAACAACGTGCTGCCCTGTGTCTGGGCAAGTGCCGCCAACGCATGAACTTCGGCCAGCGTGGCACCGGGCGGTTTTTCCAGCATCACATGGCGCCCCGCCAGCAATGCCGCCTTCGCATAGGCGAACCGGGGGACTGGTGGCAGGCACAGGCTGACAGCCCGAATTTCGGGGTTTTCTGCCAGCATAGTGTCTATGTTGGTGTAGGCAGGCACATCATCGACAGTGCCTGTACGGCTTACTGTTGCGGCAAGATTCCAGTCAGCGCTGTTTGCAATCGCGGGCACATGCTGGTCCCGCGCGATCTTGCCAATTCCAATCAGTGCGATTTTCATCAGTGCGACTCCCGGGCGACAGCGTTGCCGCGGCACCCAACGAGAAAGTCAAAGTCGGCCCCTGTTTCCGCGCCCGTCACGCGATCATGATACAGTTGAACATAGCCGCCGTCAGGGCGCGGCACGGCCGGTTCCCACTTGGCCAGACGCGCGGCAAGTTCAGCGTCGCTGATATCCAGATGGATGCGGCGGGCACCGACGTCCAGTTCGATGAAATCACCGCTCTGCACCACCGCAAGCGGGCCACCGGCGGCGGCCTCGGGCGAGGTATGCAAAACGACTGTGCCATAGGCCGTGCCGGACATCCGCGCGTCACTTATCCGCACCATATCAGTGATCCCGCGCCTGAGAAGCTTGGCGGGCAGGGCCATATCGCCCACCTCGGCCATGCCGGGATAGCCGCGTGGGCCGCAATTTTTTAGCACCATCACGCAGGTTTCGTCGATGTTCAGATCATCACGATCCACGCGCGCTTTGTAATCCTCGATATCCTCGAACACGACGGCGCGCCCGCGATGCACCATGAGTTCGGGCGATGCAGCCGAGGGTTTCAGCACCGCGCCATTGGGCGCAAGGTTGCCCCGCAGCACCGCGATTCCGCCGGATTTCGTCAGCGCCTTGTCGCGCGGCAGGATCACATCGTCGTTCCAGTTCTGAACGTCCTTGACCTCGTCCCAGATGGACCCGCCACTTACGGTCAGCGCATCCTTGTTCAGCAAGCCATCCTCGCCCAGCCGCCTGATCACGACGGGCAGGCCGCCAGCGAAAAAGAACTCCTCCATCAGGTGTTTCCCGGATGGCAAAAGGTTCACGATTGTCGGCACATCGCGCCCGCAATGATCCCAATCATCAAGTGAGAGATCGACACTAACACGGCCTGCAATGGCCAAAAGGTGGATCACGGCATTGGTCGAGCCCCCAATCGCGGCGTTTGTCCGAATGGCGTTTTCAAAGGCCGCCTTGGTCATGATGTCGGACGGTTTCAGATCGTCCTTGACCATCTGCACAATTCGCCGTCCCGTGATTTGCGACATAACGCGGCGGCGGCTATCCACGGCGGGAATCGCGGCGTTTCCGGACAGCGCCATACCCAAAGCCTCGGCCATAGATGCCATCGTGCTGGCGGTTCCCATCGTGTTGCACGACCCGGGCGAGCGCGACATTGATGCCTCGGCCTCGACAAATTCCTCGGGGGTCATTTCGCCGGCTTTCACGGCCTCGTTGAATTTGCGAATGTGGGTGCCTGAGCCGACACGTTCGCCGCGGAAATGCCCGTTCAGCATCGGCCCACCGCTGACCACAATGGCGGGCAAATCGACCGATGCCGCGCCCATCAGCAGTGCCGGTGTTGTCTTGTCACAGCCCGCCAACAGCACGACACCGTCGATGCACTTGCCGCGCAGCGCTTCTTCGACATCCATTGCGCAAAGGTTGCGAAACAGCATCGCCGTGGGGCGCAACGTGACCTCGGAAGGGGAAAACACCGGAAATTCCAACGGAAAACCGCCCGCTTCCCAAACACCGTTCTTCACCCGTTCCGCCAGATCGCGCAAATGGGCGTTGCACGGCGTCGTTTCCGACCAGGTATTGCAGATGCCGATCACAGGTCGCCCATCGAACAGATCCGCTGGAAATCCCTGATTCTTCATCCACCCTCGATGATAAATCGCATCCTTTGACGTGCCCCCGAACCATTCTTGCGAACGAAGTTTGCGAGGCCATTTGGCGGGCTTGAAGGTCATCATCTTCTCCTTGGTCGAGGTCACAAAGCCACAGGGCGCGGGGGCATTCAAACCAAATCACGCGAAATCGGGCCACCGACCAGGAAAATACCGCGATTCCTCACATGGGATTTTGACTTGGACCGCCAATTACGATTCAACTGTTTCAACATTTGAAAAAGGGTTTGCAGATGCAGCTTTCAGTATCGTTTCAAGACACGCGCGAAGGCAAGGGCGGCTCTGGCCCCGTGACCGTTGGTTGGTTCCTGAACACCCAGAAAGGTGGCATCGTCTATTATCCGCCTGAACGTGTGCGCTCGGCTGATATGAACCGCACCCATGCGAAATCCGCGTCGCGCTGCCCTGCGGTGATCAATATGGAAAGCCGCTATTTCATGGTGCGTTGCCCGTTTGACCTGCATATCGGGTTCGAACGTGACAAGGACGGGCGCGGCGTTTTGAAGAACCTAGCAGGCACCAAAAGCGGGATTCGCGCCAACAAGCTGGGTGAGAAGCTGCACCTGACCAGCGAGACCGAGTGGCGTTATCCGGGTATTCCGACGATCCAACTGTCCCTTCCATATGTATTTATCGCCGATGAACCGGTTTATGCCAGTCAGGTCGCGCCCTTCATGCATTACCAGCGCGAGCCTTTTCCCGGCACGATCTTTGGTGGGCGCTTTCCGATCAATGTTTGGCCACGTCCGCTTATGTGGGCGTTTGAATGGCACGATCACGACAAACCGCTGAAAATCAATCGTGGTGACCCGCTGTTTTATGTCGGCTTTGAAACCACGCCGCAGGAACGCAGCGTTGCGATGGTCGAGGCCGAAGTCACACCTGAATTGAACGATTATATGGAGCTGATTTCGGGCGCCGTGAATTATGTGAATCAGACATTTTCCCTGTTCGAAGCCGCCGAACAGCGCCGCCCCGAGACATTGATCAAGCCGGTTCCGCGCAAGAATAAGGGCTAGCAGTGCGATGAAACCGACTGAAATTGACGCACTGCGCAATCAGGCGAGCGCGGCACATCGTGCGGGCAAGATCGCCGAGGCGCGCGCGTTTTACGCGCGTTATCTTGCGCTTTGCCCTGGTGATGGCGGCATTTGGTCGAATGTGGGTGCGCTGTTGCGCAGTCAACAACAGCACACCCTTGCCCTGCGCGCGCAGGAACGCGCCTATGCGTTAATGCCAGATGCGCCGGGCCTGCGGAACAATCTGGCGAATATCCTGTCGGACCTGGGGCTCTATGATCGGTCCATCGCACTGCGTGAAGAGATATTGCAGCGCGCGCCGCAAGACAAATCACAGCGCGCGATGATCGGGCGCTGTTTGCGTGGTTTGGGCCGATATAGTGACGCAATTGACTATCTGAAAGCTGCCGAAGCCGACCATCCCGACGATAGCGAAATCACGCTTCAGCGCGCCTTTGCCGAGTTGGGCGAGGGGCGCTACGGCGCGGCCTTTCGCACCTACGGTGTGCGCTGGCAATCCGAAGAAATGACACCGCGCCAGCTTGATTTGCCGCAATGGGATGGCGGCGATCTGACAGGCAAAACGGTGGTTGTTCTGCCCGAACAGGGGTTTGGTGACGCAGTCTTGTTCACCCGCTTCCTGCCAGCCTTGCGCCAACATTGTGCGCGGGTTTTGTTTTTGGCCGAACGCCCCCTTGCCCGTCTGTTTGACGGGTTGGATGGGGCAGATTGGGTCGGCACAAAACTCCCCAAGACGGAACAGGTCGATTGCTGGATCAACCTGATGGATATGCCCCTGTTGGTGTTTGGCGCTGACGACAGCGGCGCAATTCCAGCGCCAACCCGTTTGAATATCCCCGCCGATTCTGTGACCCGGGCCAAGGCAATCGCCAAGCCTCATAAGGAAAAATTCAAGATCGGCGTCGTCTGGTCCGGTTCAGCGACATACAAGGGCAACAGTTTCCGGTCGTTCAGCCACCGTCAGTTTCATCCGCTGGTTGACGTGCCCGACGTGCAGCTGTTTTCGCTTTACAAGGGGCCGTTTCTGGAGGCCTTTGTCGCCGATGGCACCAGTCTGCTGATCCAGGATACCGCCAGCACCGATCGCGATTTTGCCGATTGTGCCGCAACGATGCAGCAGATGGACCTGATCATTACGTCTGATACGGCCACGGCGCATATCGCTGGTTCTCTTGGCGTGCCGACATGGGTTCTGTTGCATTGGGATCCGTTTTGGGTGTTCCGACACAGCGGTGATACGACCGACTGGTACCCCGAAATGCAGCTTTATCGGCAACCCGAACCTTTGGACTGGGACAGTGTTTTCGCCTTGGTAGAGACCGATTTGCGCAAACGCGTGACCAAATGGAAGAAAGAACAGAAACGTGGATGATATCCTTGTGCCCACCGCCCCGGGTGAATTGATCGACAAGCTGACGATCTTGCGCCTCAAATCGGAAAAAATCACAGATGCAGGAAAACTCGCCAATGTGCGCCACGAAAAGGACGTGCTGCAAGCCATCGCCGACCGTCATTTACCCGCCAGCACCGATCTGGCCGCGCGTTGGGAGGAGCTTTATCAGATCAACGCCGCCTTATGGGTGATCGAGGATGACATTCGCATCTGCGAAGCGGCCAATGAATTTGGTGACACCTTTATCCGCTTGGCCCGCGCTGTCTATGTGACGAACGACAGGCGCGCGGATGTGAAAAAGCGGATCAACCTGCTGCTTGGGTCCGCCCTTGTCGAAGAAAAATCATATGTCGACCATCGGGCAGGGGAACCGTCATGACCGACGACCTGATCACCACCTCTCGCGCCAAGTTGGCCGAGGCACGTGCGACCCTCGTGAAGGCGCTCAGGGTTGAAAAGACCCGCCGCCGCGCCCCGATGGTGCGTCAACTGCACGAAATCCAGCAAATGCTGTCGCCGCTCTATGCCTATTCCTCGCAGGCGGGGCAGGATGCTGTGATCGACCGGATCATGGGCCAGAAGCGTGGCGGCACATTTGTCGACATTGGCGGTTATGATGGCACTACCGGATCGAACACCTTTTTCCTCGAGGTCTGGCGCGGCTGGACCGGTGTGATGGTCGAGCCCGTTCCCGCGCAGCTGAAAAAGGCCCGCCTGGTGCGCCGGTGTGAATGCCTTGGCGTGGCGGTGGCTGCGACCGAAGGAGAGGCTGAGTTCATCGAAATCGCCCAGGGCTTTACCCAGATGAGCGGCCTTGCAGACAGCTATGACCCCGCCCTTCTTGATCAGGTGCGGGCGGACAAGCGCCACAAGGAAAATACCATCAGGCTCGAGACCAGAACGCTTAGCCGAATTTTGCAAGATTCGGGTCTAATACACCCTGATTTTGTGTCTTTGGACATCGAAGGCGGTGAAATTTCCGTCCTCGAGTCCTTTCCGTTCGAGGATCACAATGTTGGCGCTTGGGCGATTGAAAACAATACCGGCACACATGAGATCGCCAAGATCATGCGCGCGGCCGGGTACGAGCTGGCCGAGTTTTGTGGCCCTGACGAAATCTACGCCAAACCCGATAAATAGACCGCATTTGAATTGTTAAGTCCGCCTTTACACCCGCCCTGCTAGCCAAGGAATGGGTGAAAATAAATGTGGTGGACGTGATGGGTGCGAAATCCAATGCGCCGATAATCATCAAGCGTAAGAAAGTCGTCGGCGGTGATGGACACCACGGCGGCGCCTGGAAGGTTGCCTATGCGGATTTCGTGACCGCGATGATGGCCTTTTTCATGCTGATGTGGCTCTTGAATGCGACGACGGAACAGCAACGCAAAGGCATTGCCGACTACTTCTCGCCGACGTTGCCGATCAACCGGATTTCCGGCGGGGGTGAAGGGATGTTTGGTGGCACCAACATTTTTACCGATCAGACGCTGGTGCAAGACGGCACGGGCGCTGCGATGGTCGTTCCCGGCGAAATGATGTCTGAGGGAGAAGCCGAAGCCGCCGCACAAGAGGCCGCACAAGTCGCCGCCCTGCGCGAGATCGAGGAGTTGCTGGTCGGGCGCGGCGGTGAGAGTCTGATTTCAGATCAAGCGTTGCGCCACGTGATAACGCGCCTCACGGACGAAGGTCTCGTCATCGAAATATTCGCGCTGGAGGATGCACCGTTGTTTCTTGCGGGAACATCCATGCCCACTGCGGTCACCAGCGAACTGACGCAAATGTTTGCGCGGGTATTCTCGCTTGTTGAAAACAACATCGCCGTTGAGGGATACTTGCAAGCCCGCCCGATCGTGCTGCTGGACAACCCGGTGTGGGATATGTCGATGGCACGTGCCGCAGGTATTCGGGCGCTGCTGGAATCAGGTGGCCTTGAGGCGGATCGCTTCACGCGCGTCACGGGTCACGGTGACAGATCGCCCGTGGTTTCAGACCCGTTTGCCCTGCGCAATGATCGGATTGAAATTATCCTGCTTCGCGATCCCACCTGAATATCGTTCGCATTTTAGACGTTAGGCCGCTGTTAAGTGGACGTGCCCTAAGTCTGTCGGGATACCTCCGTCAGCCCTTGATGCAGAAAGGCCAAGCATATGACGATTTCTTCTTCCTTGAATGCCAGCGTGGCAGGACTCGCCGCGAACGCGAGCAAGCTTGCGACGATCTCCGACAATATCGCGAACTCCTCGACCTACGGCTATAAACGTGCGACCGCTGATTTCCAATCGATGGTGATCGAAAGCGGAACAGGCACCTATTCTGCGGGCGGCGTGCGGGTCACGACACAACGCCTGATTGATGAACGCGGCCCCCTTGTGTCGACATCGAACCCGACCGATCTGGCGGTGCGGGGGCGCGGGATGCTACCGGTGACCAATGGGTCCGCCATCGGTGTCGACAACGGCGAGTACCCGATGAAGCTGGCGACAACAGGATCGTTCCGCCCCGATTCCGAAGGGTATTTGACGTCGGCCAGCGGACTTGTGCTGATGGGGTGGCCTGCCGATTCTGATGGCGCCATCCCAACCTATCCGCGCGATACTGTCGGTGCGCTGGAACCGATCCGCATCAATACCAACCAGTTTTCGGGCAACGCGACGACTGAAATGAAACTTGCCGTGAACCTGCCTGCCACCGAGACCGAAGATGGTGCTGACGCGATCAATCAAAACCTGTCGGTCGAATATTTCGACAATCTTGGCAAATCCGAAAGCCTGTCGATTGAATTTGTCCCAAGCGTTCCCTTGCCCGGTGACCCCGCGACAAATGAATGGACGATGATCCTGACAGACAGCGCTGGCGGCGGTGCGGTCGTCGGAGAATATACACTGACCTTTGATGATGATCGCACGACAGGCGGGCGGCTTTTGTCGGTCACGGATGTCAGTGGCGGCGCCTATGATCCTACCACCGGCTCGATCGAGGTGAATGTCGCCGGTGGCCCGGTGAATATCGAAATTGGCACATTGGGCGATCCGGGTGGCCTGACACAATTGTCTGATGCCTTTGCGCCGGTGACGATTTCCAAGAACGGGTCTCCTGTCGGGAATATGACCTCGGTCGAGGTTGATCCGAACGGCTTTGTCCACGCCTATTTCGATAACGGCATGTCTCGCACGATCTATCAAGTTCCCCTTGTCGATGTGCCCAATCCAAACGGGATGATGACCCAGGACCATCAAAGTTACACCGTGACACCAGATAGCGGCCCGTTCTTTTTGTGGGACGCGGGTGATGGGCCCACCGGTGATGTTGTCAGTTTCGCCCGCGAGGAATCAGCAACGGATGTTGCCGGTGAACTGACCCAACTGATCCAAACGCAACGCGCCTATTCGTCGAACGCCAAGGTGATCCAGACCGTCGACGAAATGTTGCAGGAAACGACCAACATCAAACGTTAAGGCAGCCCTGAAAGGCTCGTGATATGAGCATCTCGCATTCACTTTCCAACGCTCTGAGCGGCCTTACCGCCGCATCACGCATGGCCGAGGTTGTGTCCTCCAACCTTGCCAATGCGTTGACCGATGGCTATGGCCGCCGCAGCCTCGACCTGTCGGCGGCAACGGTTGGCGGGCGTGGTGCGGGCGTGAATGTCGACGGCATCACGCGCACGGTTGATCGCGGAATACTGGCGGATCGCCGACTTGCCGATGCAAGCCTGTCTGGCCTTACGCAAACAACCGATTTCATGTCGCGGCTCGAAGGATTGATTGGCACGGCGGGCGCTCCCGATTCCCTTGCCAACCGCGTTTCAGGTTTGGAACAGGCGCTGATCGACGCTTCGGCTTCGCCGTCTTCGGATCAGCACCTTCAGTCGGTTGTTGACCGGTTCAACCAACTCGCCGGATCGTTGAATACCGCATCCGACGGCATTCAGAACTTGCGTCAGGATGCGGACAAGTCGATTTCGCAGCAGGTTGAAACGCTCAATACATCGCTCCGGCAGGTCGCGCAGCTGAACGCCGATATCACGATGTCCTACAATACGGGCAATGATCCGTCGGCCCTTATGGATCAGCGCCAACAAGTCATCGACAAGATCGCCGAGATCGTTCCGATCCGCGAAGTTGATCGCCAAGGCGGGCAAGTCGCTTTGATGACAACAAGCGGTGAAACCCTGATCGACGGCCCTCCAAAGCAGTTTGGGTTCGCGGCGACGAATTTCATAACCGCCGAGATGACGCTGGATTCAGGTGGGTTGTCCGGGTTGACGCTTGATGGCGCACCTTTTGCGCCCGCAGATGGCGTTGGCAAACTTGCCGGCGGGTCGCTTGGCGCCACCTTTGCGATGCGCGATCAGACATTGACCAATGCGCAGATCGGCCTGGATGCCATTGCGCGCGATCTGGTTGAGCGGTTTCAGGATCCCGCAGTTGACCCCACGATTGGCCCCGGTGATGCCGGGCTGCTCACGGATAATGGTGCCGCATTTGATCCGTCAAACACAGTCGGACTTGCCGGTCGGATAAAGTTGAACGCATCGGTTGACCCCGCGCAGGGCGGCGCGCTGTCGCAGATACGTGACGGTGTCGGTGCCCTTGCAATGGGGCCAGTAGGCAACAGCCAGCAGATTAACGCCTGGAGCGATGCGTTGGCTGACATCCGCAGCACGTCCGCAGGCGGACAAACGGCCTCGGCTTCGGGGCATGCGGCGAATTTGATGTCGCAAATCGGCACGGCCCGCCTTTCTGCCGATAGCGAGCTGAGCTTTGCATCAGGCCGATGGGATACCCTGCGCCAAGCGGAGCTGAGCAACGGCGTCGACTCGGACTATGAGATGCAGATGCTTTTGCAGATCGAGCAAGCCTACGCGGCGAACGCCAAAGTTGTGCAGACCGTTGAATCGATGATCCAAACACTGATGGAGCTTTGATATGTCGATGAATTCAGTTGGCGACAAGTCGCAAGTTTTCCTGTCTTTGCGCAACAACATGGCGCTCAAGACCCGTCTTGGGACGCTCGTGCAGGAACTGTCCACGGGCCAGTCATCGGACCTGGTGAAACGTCTCGGTGCTGATCAAACGCGACTTTCCGATGTGGATCGACAGCTTACGCTTTTGTCTGGGTATGGGCGGGTTACAACCCAGACGGCGCAATCGCTGTCATTGATGCAAACCACGATCGCCCGGACCGAGGAAACGCGATCGCAACTTGCTGCCCAGATGCTGACGATAACCGCCGAAGGGGCGGTTAACCAAAACGAAGCAGCAGCGCGCGCCGCGCGCGATGCGATGGACACGGTCGTGTCAACCTTGAACCTGCGCTTTTCCGACCAGTCACTGTTTGCCGGCGCGGCGGTTGACGGCCCGGCACTTGCCTCGGCAGAGACGATCATGGCGGAACTGGCAACCGTGACCGCGGGGGCCACGACATCGGCTGATGTTATTGCAGCGATTGATACCTGGTTTGATACCCCCGCGGGTGGCTTCGAGACGGTCGGATATCTGGGTGACACCGGCCCGGCCCAAACGCGCCGCATTGATCAAGGCACAGTGGTTGCGCTTGATGCCAAGGCAGATGATCCTGCGTTTCGCGACATGTTCAAAGCGGTTGCATTGGCCGCTGTCGTCGCCGAGGGCGCCTTGCCTGGTGACGCTGCCGCCCAAACCGAGCTTTTGCAGGAAAGCGGCCTGCGCCTGATGGCCAGCGCAACAAGCCTGACACAGCTTCAGGCACGGCTTGGGGGCATTGAAGGTCGCGTGCAGGACACGGCAACCAGACATGCCGCGCGCGAAACCACGCTTGGCCTGATCCGAAACGACATGACCTCGGCAGATCCGTTTGAAACGGCTGCCCAGTTGGAAGAAGTCCAGCTGCAACTTGAAACCCACTACACGGTGACGGCCCGGCTGTCGCGGTTGTCCCTTGCGGAGTATCTACGTTGAATAAAACCCTCGCCTTTCTGACCCTCGCCCTTTCACTTTTTATCGGAGCGGCACATGCGGCGCCCATCCGGATCAAGGATCTAGTGGAGTTTGACGGTGTGCGATCCAACGATCTTGTTGGGTATGGCCTTGTTGTGGGCTTGAACGGGACAGGCGACGGGCTGCGCAATTCACCGTTTACCGAAGAAATCATGACCAACATACTTGAACGTCTGGGCGTAAATGTAACTGGTGAACAGTTCCGGCCCAAAAACGTTGCTGCCGTTTTGGTAACGGCAAGCCTGCCGCCATTTGCGCGTGCGGGCGCACCAATTGACATCACGGTATCCGCGATCGGGGATGCAAACAGTCTGTTGGGCGGGACGCTTGTGATGACGCCGCTGAATGCCGCTGACGGCGAAATCTATGCCGTTGCCCAAGGCACAATCATCGCCGGGGGCGCGACGGCGCAGGGGAATGCAGCGACCGTGACTCAAGGCGTGCCAACCTCGGGGGTGATCCCGTCTGGCGCAACAGTCGAGCGCGAGGTTGCATTTGATTTCAGCGGGCTCAGCACGATCCGGCTTGCATTGCGGACACCGGATTTTACGACTGCTGGCCGGATCGAGGTCGCGATCAATCGTAATTTTGGCCGCGGCGTCGCGGTGATGCTTGATGCAGGCACGGTCCAGTTGGATATCGCCGCCACACGCATGGCGTCACCGGCGCATGCCATTGGTCGGATCGAGAATATCCTTGTTGAACCAGAACGCCGCGCGAGGGTTGTTGTGGATCAACGATCCGGTACCATCGTGATGGGCGAGGATGTGCGCATTAGCCGCGTGGCTGTCAGCCAGGGAAATCTGACGCTGCGCATTCAAGAGGCGCCGTTGGTTGCACAACCCAATCCCTTTGCGCCAGGTGAAACAGTTGTCGTGCCGCGCACGAATGCCGCGATCCAAGAAGAACCGGGCATTGGTCTGGCCGAAGTGCGCGAGGGGACGTCGCTGTCCGAGGTGGTAGCAGGGTTGAACGCACTTGGCGTGTCACCACGCGACATGATCGACATCTTGAAAAGCATCAAGGCCGCGGGCGCGCTACACGCTGAATTCATCGTTCGCTAATGAGCCTGGGCAGAGAAGGCGGCGCCGCTGCTTGGGCGACGCGCGGTGGATACTTGCAACGAAACGGGTGCGAAAGCTTGACCCCGTGGTTTTTGTCAGTAGTAGCTGCGCACCAGACTTCCCGCGATTAACGCCCAGCCATCGGCGACAACAAAGAACGCCAGCTTGAATGGTAGCGAAACGATCGCCGGCGGCACCATCATCATCCCCATCGACATCAAGATCGCGGCAACGACAAGGTCGATGATCAGGAAAGGTAAAAAGATAAGAAACCCGACCTGGAATGCTCGCTCGACCTCGCTCAAAAGAAAGGAGGGAACCAGAACCGAAAGCGGTGCCTCTGGTGTCAGGTTGGTTGAAATCAGGTCGGGGCGCAATTCGGCAAGCGCAGCAAATGTATCGGGTGCAATGCGACCAGCCATAAAGAACCGAAATGGCCCCATCGTTTCGGCGAACGCTTCTTCGACTCCGATCGTTTCATTGAGTAGAGGCTCGATGCCCGCCGACCACGCGGCAACAAAGACCGGCTCCATTACGAAGTAGGTGAGGAACAGGGCAAGGCTGACAATCAGCATGTTTGGTGGTGCTTGTTGCAGGCCGATTGCCTGGCGCAGGATGGACAAGACGGTGACGATAAACGGGAAGCAGGTCACCATGATGGCAAGGCCGGGCACGATGCTCAGGATCGTGATCAATGCGATTAGCTGAAGAGACCTGGCGGTCAGAGAACCGTCACCGCCAAGGGAAATCGCGACCTCTTGCGCCTGCGCAGGTGCCGCAACAAGCAATAATGCAGCGCAGATCGACGTAAAAAGGGCGGATCTCGTGTGCTGAAAACGCATCTAGCCGGACTCGCCGGTGGTATTGGCAACTTCGGTCAAGCGAACGGCCAGCTGGCCCGCCTCGCCGCCTTCAAGCTCCTGCAATTCGCCACGTGCAATCAGCCGGTCACCGATATAAAGCTCCACGGGATCATCGACCCGCCTGTCCAAAGCAAGAACGGCATTTTCCTGCAACGCGAGAAGATCCCGCACCATCGGGCGGGCCCGCCCGACCGAGATGGTAATTTCAATCGGGACATCGTGCAGTGGGTGGCCTTCGGCGTTCGCGTTTGTCATTTAGGCAATCCTTTGGTTTTCGGGGTCAAACAATGCGGCCAATGCGGCCGACATCTCGGTGACAACATGATTGATATCCAGGTGTGTCCCGCCGCCCGTCGGCGTGCAGAGTTGCGCCTGTGTCAACGCCAGATCCGGCGCAGCTTTTATCTGGATCGGTGGGCCGCTTTCACGCGCGATCAAACGCGATAGCGCGGCAACGTTGTCTGGGTGCACTGCGACTTCGACCAGTGCCGACACATCGCGAAGCGCGACAGATTGAAGGGCGGCGGCGACCGTCGCGGGCAGTGACTCCTGCGCGATTTCCGGCAGAAGGCTCGTCACCATTTCGTTGAACAAGGGCTCGAGGAGAGCGACGAAATGCGCGCGCGCCTCTGCGTAACCGAATTGCATGTCCACAAGTGATTGTGCCGCGGCAGCTGTCATCAAGGCGTCCTCCTCGACCGCAAGGCGGCGACCTTCGACCACGCCTTCCTCGAAGCCGACGTCAAAGTCAGCGGAACGCAAATCGGTTTGATCCGCGGCGGGATTGACCGCTTCGAAATCCTGAAACTGTGGTGCGTGCATTTTCATTTAGGCGCGCGCCTCGTCAGGCTCGTCGACCCAAGATTGGAGAATTTGCAGAGTTTCATCCTGCCGATCTTCGATCATCTTGCGTAACCGTGTAACGGGATCACCATCGGCCTGGTCGCCGACAGGGCCGGCGATCGCGGGGGGCGCCCCATCTGCGACGGCCCCCTCGATCATCGCGGGGGCGGTCTGCTCAGGGGCGGGTTGCGCACGCGTTTCAAGCGCTATCGGTTCAGGGCTTGGCAAGGCTGCGGGTGCGCTGCGCCCTGATGCAAGGATAGGACGCACGACAAACAGCCCAAGAACAAGCGCAACAAACGCAAGAACGCCGACCTGAATCAACGTCATCAGGTTCAATGGGGTGGTGGGCGCGACGGTCGGCGCTTCGGTCCCAAGTACCGGAACCGGCTGGAAGGCCAGCGACCGGATCGTAATCTCGTCGCCCCGGGCCTCGTCGTAGCCAACGGCTGACGCGACCAGATCGCGCAGGGCCGCCATTTCCTCCTCGGTGCGTGGGGTGGTGACGGGTTCGCCTGCCGCGTTCTCGACCGTTTCGTCATTGACCAGAACGGCCACCGTAATACGGCGGATCGCACCAGGGGTGCGCAGAATTTCCCGCTGCACTTCTGATACTTCGTAGTTGGTAATTGTCCGGTTCTCGGCGTCCTCGTTTTTAGATGCGCCGCCGGTTCCAGCGCCGTCACCTTCGGGCAGATTTGAGGCCACGGTCACATCACCACCGCGGCTGTCCTCAGAGGCGGTGATGCGTTCCTCAACTTCGGTGCTGATTGCCACGCGGCTGTCAGGATCGAACGTGCGTTCCAGAATGGATTCGCTTTCGGTGACGGTTTCGACGCTCACCTCGACCACAGAATTGCCGTAACCGACACGCGCCGCCAAAAGCCGTTCGACACTTTCGCGCAACTGCTGACCACGTTCATCGCCGCTCACCATGCTGGCGGGATCATCCGAACCCGTCACAAGGCCACCGTCGCCATCAATCACGGCCACATTATCAGGGGTCAATCCCGATACGGCCGATGCCACCAGATAGCGCAAGGCATTCGCTTGCTGTGCAGAAAGAACACCGGCAATGGTCGTGACCGTGACCGCCGCAGTTGGTGAAACATCGCGCGCGAACGGCCGCCCTGACGGCGTGGATATGTGGACGCGCGCAGTGCGGATATGGGCCGAAGCGACGATTGTGCGCGCCAGCTCTCCCTCCTTGGCACGCAGGTAGGCCGCGTCAAACATCTGTGACGTCGTGCCAAAGCCCGACATGTTGTCGAGCAGTTCATAACCCCGTGCGCTATTGGCGGGCAGCCCTTCACTGGCAAGTGTCATGCGCAATTGATCACGGCGTGCTGATTCGACGAAAATTGCCCCGCCCCGCACCTCATAGGCGGCACCTGATTGTTCAAGCGAGGCAATCACGTCACCCGCCGCACTGCTTTCCAGCCCGGAATAAAGCAACGCCATATCCCGCGTGCTCGCGCCGCGTCCCAGCATCAGAACGGCAACAAAAACCACAAGCGTTGCACCAATCACCGCGATACGGCGGCGAGGTGAAAGTGATGTCCAGACGGCGGGCAGGTTTTCCAATGGATTCTCCAAATCAAGGCGGGACTTCTGCCCGGTTGCTCTGACTTTGACCGATCAGCCTTAACAATCGGTTAGCTGTTATCGGGATATGCAGGGTGGACAGAAACAAGGAGCAACGGCTGTGAGCGACGCAACTGCACCCGACCCCGAAAGCGACGAAGACGCACCGAAAAAGAGATCGAAGATGCCTCTTGTTTTGGGGCTGGTGTTTGCCTTGCTGGGTGGCGGTGGCGGCTTTATGGCCGTGCAAATGGGGTTGATCGGGGGCGGTCCCACGACCGACATGGCGCAAGCGCCCGACCCACTTGAACCCCTGCCGCCGGTGGCCTTCGTTCCGCTTGAGCCGCTGCTGATTTCGCTCCCGAATCGTTCGGGGCGACAATATCTGCGCTTTGTCGCGCAAATCGAAGTGGCCCCGGAATATGCCGCTGATGTGGAAGCGATCAAACCGCGCATCGTCGACGTGTTGAACGGTTACTTGCGCGCCGTCGAAGTCGCCGATTTTGATGATCCCAACGCGTTGATGCGGTTGCGCGCGCAAATGTTGCGCCGCGTGCAGGTCGTCGCAGGCGAGGGTCGAGTGCGCGACCTTCTCATTATGGAATTTGTTTTAAGCTAGAAAGGCTTACCGATGGCAATGATCGCTGATATTCTTCTTGCAGCCGGCGCGCTTGGTGCCGCGCTTTACTGCTATGTTCTTGCACGTCGTTTGCGGCGCTTTACAGATCTTGAAACAGGGGTCGGCGGTGCTGTGGCTGTGCTTTCTGCGCAGGTGGATGACCTGACCAAGGCCCTGGTCATGGCCCAGAAAAGCGCGGGCGAGTCGGCGCAGACTTTGGCGGCACAAACCGGCAAGGCTGATGATGCGGCAAAGCGGATCGAACTGCTGGTTGCGTCACTCCATGATCTCCCGCCGGAACCGCAAAGGCAGGCCCCGATCAGCCCCTTCTTTGAACGGCGCCAGCCCAAGCTGGAGGATGCGTAATGGCAAGACCGCAGACCCCGCGCCGCCGCGCCCGTGGCCCGCTCTATGTTGTGTTCGGGCTTTTCATTGCGTCCGGTGTTCTGCGGCTGGGCGGCGAAGCAGAGCAAACCTTTGCTAATGCCCAAGTTGCCCCTGAATCCATCGTGCAGGACGCCGCTCAAGTCGCTGGCGATCAATGCGTTGCGAGTGATTCATTGATTGCGGCCCTTGCCGCCCGCGAGGAGCGTGTCGCCCGCCGCGAAACGCAATTCGCCGATCGGCTTCAGGCTCTCGCTGTTGCTGAGCAGGAAATCACCAGCCGCCTTGCCGAACTTGAAGAAGCCGAGGCAACGCTTGCTGCAACCCTCGCTGCGGCATCCACTGCTGCAGAGGATGATATCGGTCGCCTGACAGCTGTCTACGAGAATATGAAGCCGCGCGATGCCGCCGCGCTCTTCGAGGAAATGGCGCCAGAATTTGCTTCGGGTTTTCTATCACGCATGCGGCCCGATGCGGCCGCCGCCATCCTGACCGGCCTTGAACCCGCTACGGCTTATTCGATCAGCGTTGTGATAGCCGGTCGCAATGCCGAAGTCCCGACTCGATAGCTGGCAATGACAAAGCCTTAACCAGTGCCGTGCCACAGTGGCACCAAGACTTGAGAGAGGAATACCATGGTTGGGTTGATCGGTATCATTGTGATTTTTGTGACCGTCTTTGGCGGCTACATGCTTGCCGGTGGCAAGATGGGGATCATCCTCCAAGCCCTCCCCTTCGAGATGATCATGATCGGCGGTGCCGCGGTCGGGGCATTTGTTTTGTCCAACGATATGTCCGCGATCAAACATACGATGAAAGACGTCGGCAAAGTGTTCAAAGGCCCCAAGTGGAAACCTGATGATTATCGCGATCTGCTGTGTTTGCTGTTTGAACTGATCCGCCTCGCGCGCGCTAATCCCGTCGGGCTCGAGGAACACATCGAAGCGCCTGATAACAGCAGCATCTTTTCAAAATACCCCAAGATTCAAGGTGACCGGGAATCGGTCGCTTTGATTTGCGATACCTTGCGGTCCGCCACGATGAATTATGACGACCCGCATCAAGTTGAAGAGGTGCTGGAGAAACGCATTGAGGCAACGCTGCATCATTCGCTCCACTCGACACATGCCTTGCAACAAATCGCCGATGGCCTTCCCGCGCTGGGGATCGTCGCGGCTGTTTTGGGTGTGATTAAAACGATGGGCTCGATTGATCAACCTCCTGAAATTCTTGGTAAAATGATTGGCGGCGCTCTTGTTGGAACGTTCCTTGGCGTGTTTCTGGCCTATGGGTTGGTTGGCCCCTTCGCGGCGCGGGTCAAGACCGTGATCGAAGAAGACGGTCATTTTCAACAGCTCATCCGCGAGGTGCTGGTCGCGAACCTCCATCAGCATGCGCCCAACATCTGCATTGAAGTCGGTCGCCAGAACACACCCGCTTCTTGCCGCCCCAGCTTTACCGACCTTGAAGATGCGCTGAAATCCACCAAACAAGAGGCGGCCTGATGGTGCGACACTGGCTTTACGTCATTCTTATTCTGTGGGGTGGTGCGCTTGTCGCTCAGGACGACAGTGTGCGCAGCGGTGAACACGAAACATTCACACGGCTTGTCCTGCCCATTCCCGTTGACGCGGAGTGGACGCTGCGCCGAAGACCGGACCGCTATGTTTTCAGTATCGTGAATGGGCAGCAGCAGTTTGATATTGCGCAGGTATTTGATCGCATCCCGCGAACCCGCATCGCCGATCTGCAAACCATGCAAGACGGTGCTGCGCTCGCGATCGTGATATCTTGCACCAACTGCTACGCAGATGCGTTCTTGTGGCGGCCGGACCGTGTGGTGATCGACGTTGTCGATGGTATCGCGCCCGCCGATTCCGAATTTGAGGTCGCGCCGGACGCGCCACGACCTCGCCCGTCAGAAGATGCGCCGACGCCTGTCGCTCTCCCTCTGCTTGCCGGATCAATCAGCCCACCTGCAGTGCCGCTTGCCCCCAAGGAAACGCCCTCGGTCGATATCACCGCGACCGAACGCGCCTTGCTCGAAAGCCTCGCGCGGGCTTCGTCCCAGGGTGTTATCGAAATCGCGCCACAACCCCAAACGAGGTCGGTGCCAACATCCGAACCCGAAATGGATGAAGTCGGGGTGACAGAACCAGTGGTCACGCCCGATTCCAACGTAGATGCCGTGCCGACCGACGGACAACCCGGTATCAGCATGCGCACCTCCTTTGATCAGGCATTTCCGCATATCACGACCACGCCATTGTCAGATCAGGGCGAAACCTGTTTGGGGGCCGAGGTATTCGACCTCACCGCATGGTCCGCGACCGGGGTTTTCAACCTGGATATCGGCGCGCAACGCACGGCACTGACCGAGGAATTCGACCGCGTTCCGCCCAACGCCCCCGAAGACCTGGCGCGCAGCTACATTTACTACGGCTTTGGCCGAGAAGCGTTACAAGCATTGGCGCTTGATGGAATACGCTCGAAGTCGCGCGAGGTTCTCGCGGAAATGGCCGTTGTCGTTGATGGCGGGACGGTGCCGAACGGGCTGCTCAGCGCACAGCTTGGGTGTGATGGTTCGGGTGCGCTTTGGGCGGCTTTGGCCGTAGAAAGCCTGGCCGACAAACCTGTCGGTATTGATCGCAATTCGGTGCTGCTGGCGCATCGGTCGTTGCCAGAGGGGCTGCGCGGGCACCTTGGAACAACACTTGCCGCGCGGTTTCTTGATATTGATGACGCCGACTCGGCTGCCATGATCTTGCAGGCGTCTGAACAGGCAATCACAGGCAATGATGCGGATACGACCCTCGTGGCAGCCGATATTGCGCAGCGCGATGGCGACGATGATGCGGCAATTGCGCGGCTGCGCGATGCCACAGGTGCGAGCGGGCGCGTTACACCAAAGGGTCTTATGGAACTTATCGACCTCACGATCGAACAAAATCAAGGTTTTGATCAAGCGACACTGGAGTTGATCGCCGCCCTACGTTTCGAACTTCGCAACAGCGACATCGCCGTGGACCTTGGGGTTGCCCATGCGCGCGCACTTGGCCACAGTGGAATGATCCTTCCAGCACTTGCGGTGATCGATGAAATATCACCTGACGTGGACCGCGAAACACAGGTGGCGCTGCAAAGCGATCTAACCATGCGCGCGGTCTCGACCATGTCGGATGCCGCCTTTTTGGCGTTTGCTTTCGAGGATATGATACCCGATGTTGACGCGCAAACTGAAAACGCAGCCGCCGCGCGCCTGCTTGCGCTGGGGTTTCCAGACCGCGCGGCACAGTTGCTTTTGGCTGACGCAAGCCGTGACGCGATGCGCGAGCGCCGCTACCTGCGCGCATCGGCCTACATAGCGCTTGAAAAACCCGAGGACGCCTTGCAGGAAATCGCCGGTATGACCGACCCCCGCGCATCGCGTTTGCGCGCCGACGCCTTGATTGCACGCGGTGATCTGGGCGGTGCACTGGCCGCCCACCAGGGTGCCGCGCAAGAGGATGAGCCTGACACGGATCTTGCATGGCGCGCCGGGGCCTGGGCGCGCCTTTCGGATGATTCAGACCCGCTTTTGCGTGACGTATCCCGACGCATGCTTGGCGAAACCGAACCGCCTGTCCCCGACTCCCCTTTGGCGCAGCGCGAACAGCTTTTGCTGAATTCGGGCGAGACACGCGCGCTCGTGCAGGACTTGCTTGACAGATTTCCAATTGAACAGGGCGATTTGGCGCAGCCGATGAATTAGGGCGCTTGCGTGGTTACGGTTTGTAAACCATCGCCGATTAGGCTGACCGCATTGAAGCTGCAGAAAGCGCTTGACCATGAATCCCCGTTTCGGCCTGCAGTTACCCGCCCACGGTAACAGAAATATTCACGCAATCTCTCGCTGGGCAGCCGCATGCAGGGCCTGACATTGGGAGGTATATTCCGCCCGACCGTTCTGCTCGCGCTGGCGCTGATGGCAATCATCGTCATGATGATCTTGCCGGTTCCGGCTGCGGTTCTCGACATCGGGCTGGCCGCGTCCTTTGCACTGGCAATTTTGATGTTCACGGTCACCTTGTTCATCGAGCGTCCGTTGGATTTTTCCGCTTTTCCAACCGTTCTTCTTGCCTCTTTGATGCTGCGATTGTCGCTCAACGTTTCGTCAACCAAACTCATCATCGGCCAAGGGCATACGGGCACCTCGGCTGCCGGGGACGTCATCGAAGGGTTTGCAAACTTCGTGATGAGCGGAAGCGTCATATTGGGCGTGGTGGTTTTTTGCGTCTTGCTGATCGTGAACTTTGTGGTGATCAACAAGGGTGCGACCCGCATGGCCGAAGTCGGCGCGCGCTTTGCCCTTGATGCGATGCCGGGCAAACAACTGGCCATCGACGCCGACATGAGCGCAGGCGCAATCGACCACGCCGAAGCCAAGCTGCGCCGCGAAACCGAACAGGCGGAAACAACGTTTTTCGGATCGCTTGACGGCGCTTCAAAGTTTGTCAAAGGCGATGCGGTTGCCGGCCTTCTGATTACCGGCCTTAATCTTGTTATGGGTCTCGTGATCGGGGTGAGCCTGCACGACATGCCTCTTGGAACCGCCTTCGAAACATATGCGATCCTGACGGTCGGCGATGGTCTCGTCAGTCAAATCCCAGCCGTTATTATCTCGATCGCCTCGGCATTGCTACTGGCGCGTGGCGGGGCAAAGGGCGCGACAGACCTCGCGATTGTCGGGCAGCTTGGGCGTCATCCTGCGGCGTTGACAACAGTGGCCGTGTTGATGGCGCTTTTTGCGCTGGTGCCCGGCTTGCCCTTCATTCCGTTTGTTCTTGGGGCGCTGACACTTGGCACGTGCGCTTATGTGATGGCGCGCAAAGTGAAACGCGAAGCCGAAGCGAGCGTGAAATCGGGTGATGAAACTGCTGCGACGCCTGCCGCCGCATCGATGGGTGACATGCTGGACCTTGATGATATCCATCTCGAATTTGCACCAGATCTTGTTGATATGGTTCTTGATCCGGGCACAGGGCTGGACGCGCGCATCGCGAATATGCGCAACCACGTGGCAACGGAATTTGGCGTGCTGCTTCCGGAAATCCGGCTGACCGATAATGCGGCCCTTGCGCCCGGACAATACGTTGTCAAAGTGCTTGGCGTTGAACAGGTGCGCGATAGCCTGCGGCCCGAAAAAATGCTTGCGCTTTTATCTGGTCCTGCCGCGCCGCCGGTCCTTGGCGAAGATGTAAGCGAGCCGGTTTACGGCGCCCCGGCGCGCTGGATCGCACCCGAGGATCAGGAAACGGCGGCGCTCTCGGGTCTGACCACGGTTTCACCGACCGAAGTCCTGGCGACCCATCTGCTCGAGATTATCAAACGCAATTTTCCGCGTCTGATGACGCTCAAGGCTTTGCGGCGCCTGCTTGATGAAATGACCAACCTGAGTGACGCGGCGCGCAGCGAGGCGAACCGGAAAATGCTGGGTGAACTGATGCCCGACAAGGTGCCGGTTGACGTGCTGTTGTCGGTCCTACGTCTGCTGCTTGAGGAACGCGTGTCGATCCGCAATCTTCCCTTGATCATCGAGGCCGCTGCCGAGGGGCGACAGATCTATCCCAGCGCCGAAGGGATCGCCGAACATGTGCGTCAGCGGCTTGGTTTTCAACTGGTCGCCGAAATGCGTCGGGCAGACGGGACCATTCCGCTGGTTCAACTGGCTCCCGAATGGGAGGACACATTTGCGACCTATCAAATCAAGTCCGAAAAGGGCGTGGGCGATGTCGCCTTGCCGCCCGAAGATTTTAATCGCCTCGCCACGGCGATTGCTGAAAAGATTGCGCAGGCTGGCGAAACCGGCGCCTATCCGGCGATGGTTACGTCGATGCGACGGCGGCGGTTTCTGCGCACGGTCATGACGGCCAAGGGCATCCCAAATCCGGTGTTGTCATTCGAAGAAATCGGCGTTGATGCGCGCCCCGCGTTGGTCGGACTTGTCCCCGCATGATCGAAGCCCTGGCGGACATCGCGCCCATCGGGCAGGCGGCACTCTGGGCAGGATTTGTCGTGTTTGTGCGGGTCGGCGCAATGATGGCGCTGCTGCCCGCGTTTGGCGAACAATCGGTGCCGATGCGGGTGCGGCTTGGCCTCACAATCGCGTTCGTTCTGGTTGTCTCGCCCGCTCTCACGGTTTTGCCATCCCAACCCGCAGGGCTGGCTGCAACAATGGCGATCATTTTGCCCGAGGCGGCGACCGGATTGTTTATGGGGCTGATGTTGCGGTTGTTTGTGCTTGCGCTGCAAATTGCCGGGACGATAGCCGCACAGTCAACCTCGCTGTCGCAGCTATTCGGGGGCAGCGCGGGCGTCGATCCTCTGCCCGCGATCGGGAACATGCTATTGGTTGCGGGGCTGGCGTTGGCGGCGCTGCTTGGGCTGCATGTCCGGCTCGCGGAATACATGATCTATAGCTACGAGCTGATCCCGGCAGGCCAGTTTCCATCCCCTGCGGTTGTTTCAGACGCGGGCGTGACCGAGGTTGGCCGCGCCTTTGCACTGGCCTTCACGCTTGCCGCTCCTTTTGTGATTGCGTCACTTATCTACAATGTCACGCTGGGCGTCATCAACCGGGCGATGCCACAGCTGATGGTCTCCTTCGTGGGCGCGCCAGCGATTACGGCTGGTGGCTTGATCCTCTTGTTTGTGTCGGCCCCGATTCTTCTCTCAATCTGGGTCGAGGCCTTTGGCAGCTTCATGCTGAATCCGTTTGGAGCGCCTTAGATGAGCGAGCAGGGCGACGACGACAAGCAACACGATCCATCGCAAAAGAAGCTTGATGATGCGCGCAAGAAGGGCGAAGTGCCCAAATCAACCGACCTGATCACAGCGGCCGGTTATGGCGGCTTTCTTCTCACGGCTATGGCTTTTGGGGCAACGTCATTGCTGGGCCTCGGCGAAGCGCTGGCCGCACTCCTCGGCAACGCCGACACGTTTTCGACCGATGTTTTCGCAGGTTCGGGCGCACCAATGACCGGTGGCATTATGATTGCCGTTGCGACGAAGCTTCTTCCCTGGTTCGGGGTCCCGGCCGCACTGGCGCTTTTGGCGGTCCTCGCGCAGCGCGCATTTGTCGTCGCCCCGACCAAGGTAGAACCAAAAATGTCGCGCATCTCTCTGATATCGGGGTTCAAAAACAAATTCGGACGCGCGGGTTTCTTCGAATTTTTCAAAAGCTTCGCGAAACTGGGGCTCTACTGCGTTATCCTTGGTATTTATCTCACGTATCAGATGCCGCGTATTTTGGGGTCCATGTATCTCACGCCAGGGCTTGTGACGACTGAACTGTTGCGACTTGTTATCGGCCTTCTGTTCATTGTCTTGATCGTCGCCACGGCTCTTGGCGCCGTTGATTACGTGTGGCAACAGGCTGAACACACGCGCAAACACCGGATGTCGCGCAAGGAACTCATGGACGAAATGAAAGGAACAGAAGGCGACCCGGCGATGAAACAGCAGCGGCGTCAAAAGGGCATTGAGCTCGCGATGTCGCAAATGCTTGCTGACGTGCCCGGTGCCGATGTGGTGATCGTCAACCCGACCCACTTTGCGGTGGCGCTGAAATGGGATCGCGCCAGCGGTGGCGCGCCTGTTTGTGTGGCGAAAGGCGTTGATGAGATCGCGGCCCGCATCCGCGCGGTTGCAAATGAAAATGCAGTGCCAATCCATTCCGATCCGCCGACAGCACGCGCGCTGCATGCCAGCGTGAATATCGGCGATGAAATCGGAGTTGACCACTATCGCGCTGTTGCCGCAGCGATCCGGTTTGCTGAACGTATCCGGCAGAAAGTGCGTCGGTGATGGCCAGGCACGTCGGACAGCTGCGCGATCTTTTGCGCCTGACCGATGCTGCACTTCGGGCCGAGCAGGCCAGAATGGCGCAATGCAATCGCGAGATTTCGGCCCTGCAAGATCAGCTTGCGGCATTGAAGGCACCCGGCAAAGCGGCGCAGGCAACGGAATCCGAACCAGATCCTGCCCAACGTGCAGGTGCCGATCTGCGCTGGCAGATGTGGGCCGAGGAGCGGCGCAAGGCGTTGAACCTTGAACTCGCGAAAATGCGCGCCGCGCAGGACAGTTTGCGCGCATCGCTCGCCACCGCCTTTGGCAAACATCAAGCGACCAGCGCCCTATGTGATCGAGAGGTGGAGCTGCGCCGCCTAAAGGCGTCGCGCGACAGCTAGCTACTGCACGTCTTGCCGAACGATATCGACAATCATCACATCAAGAACACGATCACCAACAGCGCCGATCGCCGAATCCCGAAGCGCAGTGCGTAGCAATCCCATGTTGCGCGAGCTGGTAAATGCGCCCTCAAAGCCACCGATATTGGCGTGGTCGAAAAGCACCTGCAAGAATACATCGCGCAATTTGGGTTCCTGGGTGAACACAAACTCTTTGCCGCCCACAGGCACCTCGACACTGAGCGAAAGAACAACCAGTGCGGCAACGCGCCCCTCCTCGATAACGGGCACAACGAACTGGTTATTCAGCCGCGCGTATTCGCTGCCGTCGGGGTCGGTGTCCGGCGCGGGCGCCGCGGCGGTGTCGCTGCCTGTCTCGCTTGCGGGAATTTCGCCACAGGAGTTGTCGGCCATGTCCTCTGCCGGCGGGGGCGCAAGAAAAAGTCCCGCACCGACCCCGCCACCAGTGCCGGCAAGCAACAAAACAAGGGGCAAAAGAAGCTTTTTCATGTCTTGGTCCTAGAAGGGTAAAAGGATGTCGGCGGCCTGCTGGCCATAGCGTGGTTGCTGCATGTCGGTGATCTGACCACGTCCGCCGTAGGAAATGCGCGCGGTTGCAATCTTGTCATAGGTGATCTCGTTTTGTCGGCTGATGTCTTCGGGGCGCACGTAGCCGGTCACGATCAACTCGCGCAGCTCGAAATTCACGCGCACTTCCTGACTGCCCTGGATCGACAAAACGCCGTTGGGCAGTTCTTCGACGATCGTTGCGGCCACGCGCAGGGTAAGCCGCTCGTTGCGGCGCACCGAACCATTGCCACCAAAGGCGCTGGAGGAAGACAGGCCGACGGCGGGGTCAAGGCTGGCACCATCGGGCAGCGTTTCGTTGACCCGCTGCGGAATGCCGAACAGGTCAGACACCGACATGTTTTCGGATCCCGTCCGCGCGCGATCGGTCGCATTCGAGATCTCGGCGCGGTCGTCGATTTCGATCACGACTGTCAGAATGTCGCCCCGCTGAACCGCGCGCCGGTCCCCCAGCAATGACCCCCGCGCGCCCGTCCAAAGCGAGGGCGTATCGGGCGCAACGGTCGTTACTGCCAGTTCCGGCTCCATCCCATAGGTCAACATCGCGGCATGTTCCGGCGTTGCGGTCGGCGGTGAAAACGCAGGCTCTTTGCCGATGTTCTGCAATCGGCCGCAGGCCGCGGGCAGCGCCAATAGAATGAGAGCGGCAAGACGCAGTTTCATGTTATTTCCTTAGTATGAGACATAGGCGGCGCCGTCCGACCCGACGCGCGCGGTCACTGTTGAACGGGACGAAAGGTTCATCACCCGGATCAGATCACCGGGTCCGGCGCGATCAAGCGCACGGCCCTCTGTCGAAATCATCACGCCAGACCGCATGTAAACCAGCGGGATGATCTGATTACGATCCACAACTGCCGGCGGGCCAACGTCGCCCTGGCGAATTGGTCGACCGGCATAAAGGGCAACCCGCGCCTCCATCCCGATCAGGACGGACGGATCAGTGATGCCACCGGTCGTTGCAATATCGCGAAGGAGCAAATCGTCGGGGCCGATGATCGTGCGCGCCGGAATCGTGCGGGCGGCGACAAGCGTTTCTGCGCCAGCGGGCAGCGCCAAAAGACAAAGGAAGAGAATACGGATCATCGGATCTGCACCATAGCGCCCAGCATCTGGTCGGCCGCGGTGATTACCTTTGAGTTCAGTTCATAGCCGCGCTGGGCCTCGATCAGGTCGGTGACTTCGCGCACGGCATCGACCGAGCTGTCCTCAAGATAACCCTGCCGCAGCACGCCCAATCCGTCTTGTCCGGGTGTTGCGATGGTCGACGGACCAGAAGCCGGCGTTTCAAGAAACAGGTTTGATCCGATCGCTTCCAGCCCCTTGGCGTTGGTGAACCCCGACAGGCTGAACTGGCCCAGCAATTCGGGTTCGACACGATCGTTGAAGTAGGCGTAAACCTCGCCCTCGGCGTTGATACTGACAGAGCGCGCATCGCGTGGGATGGTGATATCAGGCACTACCGGATAGCCGTCCGATGTGACAATCAGCCCTTCACCGGTGCGTTTCAGCCCGCCATCGCGGGTATAGGCGGCGCGCCCGTCTGGCAGCGTGACCTCAAGATAACCTGCCCCTTCGATGGCAAGATCCAGATCGCCGCCAGTCGAGGCGAGCGAGCCCTGCGACAGCATGACCGACACCGAAGTCGGACGCACTCCGAGGCCAAGCTGAACACCGGTGGGCAACACTGTGCCGTCAGAGGCATTGATCGTGCCGGGGCGTGCAACCTGTTGGTAATGCAGGTCGGCAAACTCTGCGCGGCGCGCATTATAACCTGTGGTATTCATATTGGCGAGGTTGTTGGAAATCACCTCGACCCGGGTTTGTTGCGCGGTCATACCCGCCGCTGCGATACGTAATGCACGCATCATGTTTCTCCTTACTGGCTCAGGGCCTTGATCACGCCACGAATGCGCTCGTCTTCTTTGTCCATAAACGTCTGACCCAGTTCATAGGCGCGCTGCACCTCGATCATGCGGGTCACTTCAAGGATCGGATTGACGTTGGATTCTTCCAGATATCCTTGCAGCATCCGCCCCTCGGGCGCTGGTTCAAACCCGCCATCGGCGCGGAACCGGACGCCATCCTCGCGGGTCATGCCCGCCGGGTCGGTCGGCACGAAGAGCCCGACTTGACCAACAGGCTGGCCATCCGCGCTCATCGTGCCATCGGGGGCGATACCGATACTGCGCACACCTTGGGGCACGAACATGGGTGCGCCGCCCGCATCAAGAACGCGGTAGCCCTCGGGCGTGACCAGATCGCCATCACCATTCGGTGTAAAACTGCCTGCCCGGGTCAGGCGCTCGCCCTGCGGTGTTTCCACCAAAAAGAACCCTTCGCCTTCGATCGCCACATCAAATGTGCCGCCGGTTTGGGTCAGTGTTCCCTGGGTCTGAAGCGTGTCCCGCACCGAGGCCGTAGCCATCGACAGCGACTCCGCGTCGGCCCCCAATGCCTTGACATATTCGGCAAAAATAACCCCTTCGGCGCGAAACCCGGTGGTCGAGGTGTTGGCGATATTATTCGCCACCGTGCGCATTTCGCGCATCAGCCCCGATTGCCGGGTGAGAGCGGTATATGTTGCGTTTTCCATAGCCTAGCCCCCCGCGATAATCGGGATCAGAGTGTCTTGGAAAAAGGACACGAGCGTTTCCGACATGAACCCCATCGTCAGCCAGAAAACCGCGCCGATCGCGGCAAGTTTCGGAACAAATGTCAGTGTCAATTCCTGAATCGACGTCAACGCCTGAAACAGACCGACGGTAAGGCCGGCGACCAGGGCAACGGTCAGGATCGGGATGGACACGATCACCGTGATCCAAAGCCCTTGACGCAGGGTGTCATAAAACACGGCCTCATCCATCAGACAGGCATCCGCAGGATTTCCTGGTAGGCTTCGACCACCTTGTCACGCACGGTCACCGCGGTTTCCACGGCCAGTTCCGTTTGCGCCAAGGCCTGCACCAATGCGTGCGGATCGGCCCCGCCCGTCATTGCGGCCATTGCCGTCTGTTCGCTTTGTTGCAAGGTCGCTGCGAAACTCTCGGCGACCTTGCCAAAGGCGGTGCCGCCTTCTCCGCCGGGCTGCGGGGCGGTTGCGGTT
The DNA here is from genome assembly GCF_008065155.1 of Octadecabacter sp. SW4. NCBI lineage: Bacteria > Pseudomonadati > Pseudomonadota > Alphaproteobacteria > Rhodobacterales > Roseobacteraceae > Octadecabacter > Octadecabacter sp. SW4. The sequence goes on from NZ_CP042819.1 coordinate 3,314,344, forward strand.
TTGTTGGCTGCATATTGCTGGGCAACAAGGGTTGATCTGATATCCATGATCCGCCTCCTTAGCGGCGCAGAAGGTCCATCAGGGACGATGACATCTGCCGCACCTGATCGAACATCTTGAGGTTTGCTTCGTAACTGCGCTGAGCTTCGCGGGCGTCCGCGATTTCTACCAGCAGGTTCACGTTTGATCCGTCGTAATACCCGCTTGCATCGGCCATCGGATGGGCGGGGTCATAAACGCGTTCAAGGTCAGTGCGGTCCAACCGCACGCGCCCGGTTTCGACAGCACCCGTTTGATCCCCACGTGCGACGACTTCTTCAAAGGTCACGGTTTTGCGGCGATAGCCCGGTGTGTCGGTATTGGCGATGTTTTCGGACACGTGGCGGATGCGGCTGGCTTGAGCACGCATTCCGCTCGCGGCAACGTCAAGGGCGTTTGAAAAATCGGTCATGAAACCTACCTCCGCCCGATGCTTGTCTGCAGCACGTCAAGGCCGTGCTTATAGATGGCAAGCGCCCGATCGTATTCGCGCTGGATCTCAACGCTGCGCAACATTTCCTCTTCAAGGGAAACGGAATTGCCGTTGGGAGATGGTTCTGCATCAGCTATTTGCACACGGGCGGCGCTTGCGCCTGAATCAGTGCCGCCGATATGGCCCGCGCGTGTGCTGCGCAAAGCTGTGGTTTCGCCACCACGATAGGTATCGGCGAAACTATCCATCTTTTGCGCGCGGTATCCCGGCGTGTCGGCATTCGCGATATTGCGCGCGGTCACGGCCTGACGCTGCCCCGCGTAACGGGCCATGTCAAAGGCGGTCTGAAAAACGTCCAGTGATTGGAACATCGGGGCTTCTCCCTCGATTGGCTTCAACTAAGGCTTAACCCTGATTCCTTAAGAAGGTGTTGTCAGATGAAAGGACACCACCCCATGCCCGATCCAATTCTTGAACGTATCACCGCATCCCTGAAAGGATTGCGCGCGGATCACCCGCTTGGTCATGTGATCGGGGTGGCGGGTGATCGGGTGCAGGTTAAGGGTTTTGGCATGCAGGCCGCGCTGGGTGACCGCGTTGTTTTTCTAGGCCACGAAGGTTTGCGCGCCGAGGTTGTGAAGCTCGACAATGACAGCGCCTATCTATTGCCCGAAGGAAGCGCGGAAGGTGTTTGCGTCAATGACCCCGTCTACCTTGAGCGGCGGCGCGGCTTTGCCCCTGATTCCAGCTGGATCGGTCGGGTGATTGACCCGGACGGTCGGCCGCTTGATGGCCGCCCCTTGTTGCCCGGCCTGACCGCGCGGCGGGTGCGCGCGGATCCACCACTACCGCACAGGCGGCGTGCAATGGGCGAACGGCTGGCGACAGGCCTGGCCGTGTTCAACACCGTTCTGCCGCTCGCACGTGGTCAGCGGATTGGTTTGTTTGCCGGGTCCGGTGTGGGGAAATCGACCTTGCTGGCCGACCTCGCGCGCGGGGTCGAGGCGGATGTGATCGTTATCGCGCTGGTGGGTGAACGGGGGCGCGAACTGCGCGAATTTGTCGAAGATGTACTTGGCCCCGAGGGGATGCAACGATCTGTCGTGATCGCCGCCACATCGGATCGCGCGCCGCAGATCCGCAAGCGCTGTGCCTTGGCGGCGACGGCTGTGGCCGAACATTTCCGTGATGCTGGTCAGCAGGTCCTGCTGCTGGTCGATAGCGTCACGCGCTTTGCCGAGGCGCATCGCGAATTGGCCGTCGCCGGTGGTGAACCAGCGGCGCTGCGTGGCTACCCCGCATCGACCGGGCCAACCATCGCGGCACTTTGCGAACGTGCCGGCCCCGGCACCAGCGAGGGCGGCGATATTACCGCAATCTACAGTGTTCTCGTGGCGGGGTCCGATATGGAAGAACCGGTGGCCGACATGTTGCGCGGCGTCTTGGACGGGCACGTTGTTCTTGATCGCAGCATCGCCGAGCGTGGCCGCTTTCCCGCGATTGACCTGCTGCGCTCTGTGTCGCGCAGCCTGCCGGGCGTGGCGAATGCCGGGGAAAACACATTGATCCAAAACGCGCGGGCGCATTTGGGAAAATATGACCGGTCGGAGCTGATGATCCAGGCTGGCCTTTACGTCGCGGGAAGTGATCCGGCGACCGATGCCGCTGTCGCATGCTATCCTGATCTGGATCGGTTCCTGACACTGCGTCACCCAAGCCCCGGCGCAAGTTTCGCAGCCTTGCGTCAGGCCCTTCCCGGCGCCACAGACGACGCCATGGCGCAACGTTCCGGCGCGCCGCTAGTAGAGTGATCCGGCAGACTGCAAAAGGCTCAGCGCAACCGACCCTGACGAAAACCCGCCCGTCGAGGACGTTTCACTGCGCAGCATATAAAGGCGGATCAGCTTTTCCTGCGATTCATCGCTGGCTATTTCAGACATCTGGTCGGTGCCAAAGGTTGCCTGCGCACGCGCCTTGAAGTCCGTCAGTTGCTGATCAAGGTCAATTGCGCCAAAGCTGCTTGGAAATCCCAACGCGCCTTCGAATACGGTGCGCATGGCTGGGTTTCCCATCATCGAAAACCATTGCGCGTTATTGCTGCCGCTTGCGGTAATATCGGCAAGCGCGGGACCGGTATTGAGGGCAAGGCGCATCGCATTATCCTGATCGCCGACGGCGCGTTCGAACTGGCGCGCCTCGTAGCGGTCGATGATTTCATCGGCAAAGGTGCTAAGCACCGTGCGGGGGGTGTCGAAATCGCCAAACCCGAATGCCTCGGATAGGTCAGCGTAGCGCGAATCAGCGAGCTTGTTGGCAAGCGCATCTTCATCCAGCGTCCCCTCCTCGAGGACTTTCTGGATGAAATATTTGTTGCCGATATCATCATCAAGCCCGAACGCACCCAGTGCAACTTGCAGCATATCACGGTCGGCCATGAGGTCCGCAGCGCTGCGGACCTCACCGATTTTTTCGCGAAACTGGTCTGTCGCGCGCGCAACGGACGCAGAATTGGCAAAGGCGGCCTGCTGTGTGTCCAGCGTGCGTTGCAGAAACCGCCAGCCAGTATAACCGGACAGCGGAATGACAGGTTTGAAGTTCATGACAGGCGCGGGGTCGCCGCAAGCAGGCGGTCTTCGCGGGGCAACAGCATCCGCAGGCGTTTCAGGGCGCGATAGAACTCGCCCTCACCCACAGATTGGGTTGCGTCGTCAAGAATGGCGCGGCTGTCATGGTCCGTCAGCGCCTGACTTAACTGTTCGATCCCGCGCAGCAGCTGGTGGCGCGCCTCGTCGGGGTCGGCATCGCCCGACAAAACCAGTTGCGCAATATAGCAAACGCGACGTACGGGCGTGTTCACCTCGTCCGGGCGGATCGCATCGCGCAGGCGCAGGATGTTTGCATTGGGTGTCATGATCGACAAGCGCGACCGGCGGTCACCATTTTCAATGACGGCACCGTTGACCAGCACGCGTTCCTTGGGGCCAAGTTTAAGGACAAGTCCGGACATCACAGGTCTCCCTTGCCGCTTAGCCCGCGCATGACGGCGGTGTTGATTTCGATCAGCGGTGCGACATCGGCCTCACCGCGCAGCACTTTGCGCGAATGGTAGGTGGTAAATTCGGCAAGATAGAAAAGCCGCGCACGCAGGTCCTGCGAGAGTTCGTTTTCGTCGTCGGCAACTTCTGCGGCCAGATGGGTCCACAGTGTGCGGTTGTCGTGCAGGGCTTCGGTCAGCGCGGCGAAATTTGCCTTTGGGCTGGTCGCCGCGTTGCGCAGGCGCGCGGTTGTTTCGCTGAAAAGCTGGAGTTCGGCAGAGCGGCCGGTACGAAGGGGGGATTTGGCCGGCGCATAGGCCTGGCGGGCTTGTTCGATGACGTTCACGTCGTGTCCTTTCGGGACAAAGGGGGCCATGACACGGCTTTGCCGTGCGCGAAAGCGGGGGCACCCAGTTCAGGTGCCCCCGTCCTGTCTTAACGGAACAGTGACAGGATCGACTGCGGCGACTGGTTCGCAATCGAGAGCGACTGCACGCCCAGCTGCTGCTGCACCTGAAGCGCCTGCAAGCGAGCCGATGCTTCTTCCATGTCGGCATCAACCATCGAGCCGATCCCGGACTTCAGCGCATCGGACAGTTTACTGATGAAATCGCTTTGGGTCTCGATCCGGCCCTCGGCCGAACCAAAGGATGCAGCTGCGTCGATCGAGTTGGAGATCATCGTTTCGATGTTCGCAAGTGCGGAATCCGCACCATTGTTCGTCTCAACGTTGATGGAATCCAGCCCGAACAACCCGCCCGATGCCTGACCGCCGGCGTTACCCACGGCGGCAAATGCAAGGCTGGCAGAACCAGACCCGTCATTGTCTACCTTCAGGCTCCACTGGCCGGTGGTTTGGTCTTGCGACACATTCGTCGTCACACCGGTCAGACCAGCGCCGTCAATCGCTGTCTTCAAGCCCTTGGCGACATCTTCCATCGTTTCGCCTTTGCCGGCGATGTAGTCATAGGAAGTCCCGCCAACAGTCACCTTGTAACCATCACCTTCGTTCACGGCCGCAGAGGTCGAAAAGTCAACGCTTTCACCACGTTCGGCAATTGTTGCCGCGCTGGCTGTCGCACCTGTTGCGGTCAGCGACACATCTTCAAACCCGCGGGTCGAAGTGATGTCGATCTGGTTCGCATTGGTGCCATTGACCGCTGCCGTGATCCCTTCAAGACCAAGCGCATTCAACGCGCCGGTGATCTGGGTCGCAGCCGCGTCCTGGTCGCCGGACAACTCACCGGCGGCAAAAGACAGGGTCGTGCCTGCAACGGTGATGCTGACAGCATTGTCAGACATATCCGCGTCCGTCGCGATCGTGACGTTTTCGGCGTTACCGGTCGATGTCGCGGCGGCAGCGCTTGCCGTGGCGTTGGCATTCAGGCTTGTGCCAGTGCCAAAAGTGCCTTTGTCGGTTGTCATGTCCTGACGGCCAACTGTGATGTTGTTCGCCGTGACAGACCCGTCACTGTTGCGGTCAAGCGAGGACAGGATGTTCATATCATCCGTGCCTTTGACAAGGTTCAGACCGTTGAATTGCGCCGCACCGACGACCGATTTGATCTGGTCGGTCAGGGCGTCGATATCTGTCTGGATCTTGCTGCGATCGACGTTCTCTTCCTGCGCCGCAACAACCTTGCCTTTGATTTCCGTCAACAGGTCCGTTACGGTTTCAGTGGCTTGGCGTGCGACAGCAACCGTGGATTCCCCAAGGCTGAGGCTGTCAGAGATACCCTTGAAACCTTTGACATCGGCTTCCATGACCTTGGAGATGGCCCAGACCGAAGCGTTATCCTTGGCCGAAGCCACAGATTTGCCGGTCGAGATCATCGATTGCGTCTTGGCCAGGTCGCCATTGATGGATTTCAGAGTTTGCAGCGCAACCATAGCGCTGTTGTTTGTCAGAATACTGGACATGATTTGGTCCTTTTATGATACGGCGCTTTTGCGCCCGGTTTTCATGAATTCGGCCCGGTTGGGGTCGATTTGGAACAGTCATTCTGACAGTTACCACCACCGGTTTCCGGTGCTGTGCCACCCCGCAAGGTGCCCGCAAACCTTTGGCGGAATGTTCTTAACAGCGTCCTAATCCGGCAAGGTGGCGTGCCGCAGATTTTCCTCAAACTTTATGTTCAAACTTGCCTTGACGGCGGGCGATCTGGCTGGGCTGGCCAGACCTGTCATAGGTATTGAGCGTGGAATGCGCAGCATTGAGTGCCGTCATGCGGGCCTGAACATCGCGCACCCCCGCCATCGCGGCCTGCAACAATTCCTGATTGCGCGACACCCGCGCACCCAACAGGCGCAGATGAGACTGGTCGGGCCTGGCTTCGCTAGCGACGGCATCAAACAGGTCTTCCTTGTGTTGCGCCTGCGCCGCGAGCGTATCGAACGCACCTTCCAGAATGGCAGCGCGTTCCGCATCCAATAGCGCGAGCAATTGTGCCGTCGGCCTATTCATTGATCCGGCCTTTCATGGCTTCAAACAACGATTCGGCGAGCCCAATGCCGCCCGCCTCGACAATCTGTTTTGCCTGTTCCTCTCGCAGGAAAGACCCGAACTGATCTTCGCCAATGCCGCCGCCCATTGCATCCCGGGACGCGCCAAGCCCCGCAGATTTCAGCATTTCTGACAAAAAGCTGGCTTCAAGCGCGTTGGCCGCCGCGCGCAGCTTGTCATCCTGCGTCGGGGGGTCTTGCGGGGCCTCGCCAGCAAAGGGTTGCACCGGACCAATGGCAAAATCGACCATGATAATGACTCCAAATTGAACAACTTTCTTAGTCATGCCCCACAACCGGTAAACATTCGGTAAGCCTCTTGCGCAATTGTGTGGGCGAACACCGGCCAAATCGGAGAACCGATGCCTATCCTCATGTCTGACGGCGCCTTTGCCGGGGCCTCACCCTCCGCGACCGGTCGTAACCCGTCGCAAATTCTCGTCGCTTCGCCGGCGGAGCGCGCGCAAATCACGCCGAGCTTTGGTGCCGCGATGGATGACGCCCTTCGCACGATCCTGTCCAAGGCTGAGGCGCAGGTCGCCGATCCGGTCGAACCCGCTGCGCAAGATAAATTAGCCGACCCTCCGCCTGATGATCCGCCTACCGATGAAGCGACCGGCGTGGGCGAAGCGATGGATAGACAGGCAGCCTTGGTCGCTCTGCCGCCGGTCGCAGTGGCCACGCCCGCCCGCTTGCCAGCCTCCGTTGATACGCTTGAGCGGGCGATCATTGTCGGCGACAAGAAATCGTCTGGACAACAAGGCGGCGCGCAAGTCGCGGTGCAAACGCGGGCGGCATCGGACCCTCCTAAAACCCTGTCAGGCCCGATAATTGAAAGCGCGATAACGGCCGCGCCGCAAACTGCCACCACACCGCCTGAACAGACACCGACGGTCCGCAGGCCGGTGAGCGGTCCTACGTCCGCGCCGCAAGGTTTCCTGAACCAGACAAGTTCGCAAACCGTCGACCCGGTTATGCCAACCGACGCCACGCGCGGACCCGCAAATAGTGCCGCAGAGGTGGCGGCGCCCGTCGATCAGGGCCAGCGTCCCACCGCCCCAATGGCCAAGGACGGGGCGCAGCAAAATGCTTCGCCGACGCCTCTTGCGCAGCCGATCAGGGCCGATGAACCCAAGGCGCTACTCCCCCTAGCCTCTGCCGCACCGGCGCAGGCCAAAGCACAGGTCGTGATGCAAGCCGAAGGGGCCGTGCCGACACCAAACATTGCCGCGCGAGATGCTGCGGCCCTGACGATACCTGCCACACAGCAGGTGCTACGGGTCGCACCGGCCATGCAGGCAGTATCAACGCCCTTGTCCGCCATACAGGCACCCGAAGATGCACCGTCGGTCACCGTCCCGACAGCCTTGCCATCTTATCCTGCAACCGCGCCTGCTTCGCCTGAATCACAGCTACCCAATACCCGCCGCCCCGAAGCAGCGACCCCTGACGCGGTCAATTCATATGTTCAAACAAACCAGCCGCCTGTGGCATGGGCAGCATTAGACACGTCACTCGCCACGACGACGCAGGGTGATGATCAAACGCTGTTCGGGGAGCCGCTGGCCTTGGACAGCGCGGCAGGGCTTGCCCGCATTGACCGGCCAGCCGTCGCACCGCAACCTCTTGCCCCCGCAATCGCAAAGGCCGTGTCACAACAAGTCGCGGTTGCCGTAACGCAGCAATCCGACGGCCAAACCGAGATCCGCCTGAACCCCGAGGAGTTGGGCCGTGTCAGGCTCGCGCTGAACTCCTCCGAGACTGGCATCACGCTGGCAATTGCCACTGAACGGCCCGAAACGGCAGACCTGATACGTCGCAACCTCGACGGATTGGCGCAGGAATTCAGGGCGCTGGGCTATACCGATATCGCCTTTGACTTCGCCCAAAGCGACGATCAACCGGCACAAGACGACCCAAAAAGTGGCGATCAAATGGTGCCGCCGTCGATAACATCAGCGGAAGAAAACTCAGCACCTGTCGCGCAATCCCACCACGCAACCGGCCTTGATTTACGCCTTTAAAGGAAACCTGAATGGAACTGAACCATACCGCGTCGGTGACGACGTTGAACAACACAGCGGCCGCGGCCAAATCCGAGGCGGTCATCAGCTCGGATTTCGAAACGTTCCTGAAAATGCTGACAGTGCAAATGGAAAATCAGGACCCGCTGAACCCCGCCGATTCCTCGGAATACGCGGTGCAACTGGCGACCTTCTCGCAGGTTGAACAATCGGTGCTGACAAATGACCTGTTGGCCGCCCTGAGTACGCAACTGACAACGACAGGCATGGCGCAGATGGCCAGCTGGGTCGGAAACGAGGCGTTGGCACCGGTGGCCGGATACTTTGATGGCAGCCCGATCACCATCGCGCCCAATCCCGCCCTCGCGGCTGATCGTGTCGAACTTGTCGTGACGGACGCGGATGGAAACGAAGTGCAGCGCAGCGAAATTCCCAGGTCGGCCGAGCCGTTAGAATGGGCTGGTGTCGGGTCAGATGGCACGCCGTTCGAAAACGGTCTTTATACGTTCAACGTGGTCAGCTACGCGGGCGACGATGTGTTGATCGACGAACGCGCCGATGTCTATTCCATGGTTCAGGAAGTTCGGGCCGAGGGCGGAGAAACACTCCTGATCCTGCAAGGTGGTGCCGGGGTGCTGGCATCACAAGTGACAGCATTGCGCGATCCGTCCCTGCTTTAGATCAGGGTCACGACCCAGAACGCCAAACCGCTTAGTCCGCCGCCCAGCACCATCCACCCGATCGGTGGCCAGATATTGGTTTTCTCGGTCGGTGCGGGGGCCTTGGCGCTGCGGATCAGAGCATCCTGTGCCATCTGTGGCAGGTGCGGACCAAAGCGCGAAAGGATACGCAGCGTGCTGGCCAGATCGCGCAGCAGTGCCTTTGGCCCCATGCTTTCGGTAATATATGCCTCGACGATCGGGCGGGCATCCTGCCAGATATCAACTTTGCCATCCAGGGACCGCGCGACACCTTCGACGACGACCATCGTGCGTTGCAACAGGATCAGCTCGGTCCGAGTTTCCATGCCAAAGCGTTCGGTGACCTCGAACAGATACGACAGCAAATGCGCCATCGAAATCCGGCTTGCATCCATGCCGAAAATCGGTTCGCCCACAGCCCGCAGGGCGCGCGCAAATTCATCGACGTCCTGATCGGCGGGCACATAGCCTGCCTCGAAATGGACTTCGGCAACACGTTTGTAATCCTTGCGGATAAAGCCAAACAGAATTTCGGCATAAACGCGGCGAGTGTATTCATCAATCCGCCCCATGATCCCGAAATCATAGGCAATGATATCGCCATTCGCTGCAACCTTCAGGTTGCCCTGATGCATATCGGCATGGAAAAATCCATCGCGCAGCGCATGGCTCAGGAATAATTGCAGCACCCGTTTGGCCAGGTCCGGGCGGTCATGGCCCGCGGCGTCCAGCGCGGCGATATCGCCAATGCTGACACCCTCGGCCCAGCCCAGCGTCATGACGCGGCGCGCAGAATAGTGCCACTTGATCGCGGGCACCTGAAATCCGGTGTCATCAACGGTGTTGGCCGCAAACTCTCCCGCAGCCGAACTTTCAAGCCGCAAGTCAAGCTCTCCGCGCACGATCCCTTCGAAATGCGTGATCACATCCATTGGCCGCAACCGGCGCGAGGCGGGTGACAGGATTTCAATCATCCGCGCGGCGAAATAAAAGGCGTCGATATCCTTGCCAAAGGCGCGCTCGATCCCCGGACGCAGCACCTTGATGGCGACAGGTTCGCCGGTTTCGACCAGCACAGCCTTGTGCACCTGCGCCAGAGAAGCGGCGGCAACCGGTTCCGAAAAATCGCGAAATATCTGGGCCAGCGGGTGGCCAAGCTCCTTTTCCACCTCGGCCTTGGCGACAGCCGTTGGAAAGGGCGCAAGCCGGTCTTGCAGCACGCGCAACTGGTCCGCCAAGTCCTCGCCAACGACGTCAGGACGGGTCGAAAGCACCTGCCCGAACTTGATATATGCGGGGCCAAGTGCTGTCAGCGCGCGGGTCGCGGGCGGTAGCGCCGGATCGCCGCGATACCCAAGCCATTTGAACGGCCATGCAAAGGCGCGGGCCGTGGCGCGCAAAAGCCGCCCCGCCTCAAAGGCATCAAGCACAACGTTCATCGCGCCCGCCCGCTCAAGGGTCGCACCCGTGCGGATCAGCCGCCAGATGTTGTGGGGTCCACGCATAGTCTAAAGCTTCCAACCGGAATGCAGCGCCGCGATTCCCATCGACAGATTGCGATACTTGGCGTTTTCAAATCCGGCGGCGCGCAGCATCCCGAGGAACGTTTCCTGATCAGGAAACTTGCGGATTGACTCGACCAGATACTGGTAACTGTCCCGATCCCCGGTGATCGCCTTGCCCAGCGGCGGAATCACGTTGAACGAATACAGGTCATAGACCTTTTGCAACATGTCATTGGGGATCTGGCTGAATTCCAGCACCATCAAGCGGCCACCGGGTTTTAGAACGCGAAACGCCTCATTCAGCGCGTCTTGCGGGCGGGTCACATTGCGAATGCCAAAGCTGATCGTGTAAACGTCAAAGGTGTTGTCGTCGAAAGGCAGCGCCATCGCATCGCCCACGGTCCAGTCAAGGCTCGCGGCCATATCGGTGGCCTCGGCGCGCTTGCGCCCTTCGATCAACATGCTTTCTGTCAGGTCCAGCACGGTCGCGTGGCCCGATCCGGCGCGTTGCAGAAACCGGAACGAAATATCTCCCGTGCCGCCCGCAACATCCAGCAGCCGTTGGCCCGCGTGCGGCGCAAGCCAATCCATCATCGCATCTTTCCAGATACGGTGGATACCAAGGCTCATCGCGTCGTTCATCACGTCATACTTGCCGGCCACAGACGTGAACACACCCTGCACGCGGCCAGCCTTTTCGCTTTCGGCAACGGTTTCAAAACCGAAATGGGTGGTCGCCTGGGTTTTGTCGCTCATGTCACACTCGCGCCTGAATAAAGTCAGATTGGGGTTATACTTAGTTGGACCAAAGAACAAATCCCCTTTCTGACGCAGGACCAACGATGACCGTGACCATTTTTTCCACCGCCTTGCCGATCATGGCGCTCGCCGGTTTGATCTACGTCTTCTCGTTTTACTTGTCACGGCGCTTGCGCGCAGGGCTACAAGGCCGTTTTAACCAACGCGACAGCAAGGGCCGCGCCATTCCGAAAACCGGTATGAACGCTGGGAATTTGCCCGCTGGAATGGGCCTGATTGCCCGCGTCGGAGAATCTGCCCGCAATCGCATGACCTTTGATCGCGTCTATATGCGGCCCACTATCGGGCTGCGCGTGATCATCATCGGGCTAAGCGGCTGGATACTCTATCTGATGTGGACCGATCAGGGAGGCTTCATCCCGACAACCGGTATTACCGCATATCTGATCGTCGGGGCGGTGGTTTACGGGCTGTTCTACATCAACTTCTATCAGGCCCAGTATGATCAGCACGCTCTGACGATCCCGAATGCTCTGCTGTTTGACCAGACCCGCGACTGGAAAGACCTGATCATGGTTCAGGATGATGGCCACTATGCCTATGTGCTGACCTTTGCCACGGGGCCGAAACTGCGGATGCAGAAATACCTTGTGGGCGCGCGCACGTTCCTTACCTTTGCCAATGAACAGATGCGCAAACACAACAGGATCTAATGCCCGAACTTCCCGAGGTTGAAACCGTCCGCCGCGGCCTTGCCCCCGCGATGGAGGGGCAGGTCATTGCACGTGCCGCCGTGAACCGCCCCGATCTGCGCTGGCCATTCCCTGAAAACATGGCCGCGCGGTTAACGGGTGCGCGCGTGATCGCGCTGCGGCGCAGGTCAAAATACATCCTTGCCGATCTGGATCGTGGCGAGACTCTGATCATTCATCTTGGCATGTCGGGCCGGATGCTGGTGTCGGGCGATCCGCTGGGCCAGTTTCAGCATGATCACCCCGCACCTGCGAAACATGATCATGTCCTGCTGGATATGGCGAATGGCGCGCGGATCACCTTTAATGATGCGCGGCGTTTCGGCGCGATGGACCTGTGTGCGACGGACGGCGTCGAAACCCACTGGCTGATCGCCAAACTGGGGCCGGAACCGCTGGGCAATGCTTTTGACGAACACTATCTGATTGCCGCGCTCAAGGGGCGCAACACGCCGATCAAGACTGCACTATTGGATCAAAGAATCGTCTCGGGACTCGGCAATATATATGTGTGCGAAGTGCTGTATCGCGCGGGCATCAGCCCGAAACGCAAAGCTGGGCAGCTTTCGCAACGTCGCGTCGCCAGCCTTGTTCCGATCATCCGCGATGTCCTGACCGAGGCGATAACCGCAGGCGGATCGTCCCTGCGCGATTACCGTCAGGCAGATGGCGAACTGGGCTATTTTCAACATGTTTTTCGGGTTTACGACCGCGAGGGCGACCCCTGTTCCGCCCCCGATTGCGCAGGCACCATCACCCGAATCGTTCAGGGCGGAAGATCAACTTTCTATTGTCCGCAATGCCAAAGATAGCTTGATCACCGCGCCTGCTTTGCTAAGCACTGACAACACCGAAGCCACTACAGGGGCCGCAAATGGCGTTTGAAACGATCATCGTGAATATTCAGGACGACGTTGCCCTGATAACCTTGAACCGGCCAGACGCGCTGAATGCGCTGAACTCGCAACTGATGGGCGAACTTGCCACCGCACTCGCCGATGCCGATGCCAGCAGCAAGGTGCGCGCCATCGTGATCACCGGATCGGACAAGGCTTTTGCGGCGGGTGCGGATATCACCGAAATGGCCGACAAGACCTTTGTGGAAATGTATACGGACAACTTTTTCGGCGCGGAAACCGATCAATTCCTGCAGGTGCGCAAGCCCGTCATCGCCGCTGTTTCAGGCTATGCCCTTGGCGGCGGATGCGAGCTGGCGATGATGTGCGACTTTATCATCGCCGCCGACACCGCGAAATTCGGCCTGCCCGAACTGAACCTTGGCGTGATCCCCGGGATCGGCGGCACACAGCGCCTGACCCGCTATGTCGGCAAGGCGAAATCAATGGACATGCATTTGACAGGCCGCTTCATGGCCGCCGAAGAAGCCGAAGCATCCGGCCTTGTCAGCCGTGTCGTGCCCGCCAAGAAGCTGAAGGAAGAAGCGCTTGCCGCGGCCTCCAAGATCGCGGAAAAATCGCTGCTGGCAACAACGGCGGCCAAGGACGCGATCAACCATTCCTACGAGACACCCTTGTCCGAAGGCATCCGCTATGAACGCCGCCTGTTCCAGTCGCTTTTCGCGACCGAGGACCAGAAAGAAGGCATGGCGGCCTTCAAGGAAAAGCGCGAACCACAGTTCCGCGACAAATAGGGTGCAAATCAGGGGTTTCCTTTTGTGCCCTTTGCCCCTAAAGACCCCCGATACATGCGCGTGATGCCCGCTCAGGCAAGAATCAACCGGTTCATCAAACCCGGTCCGGGCCATTGCGCACTACAGTTTTAATAGACCCGGAAAGTGGGATTGATCACATGGCAAATAGCCCCCAAGCAAAAAAGCGCGCGCGCCAGAACGAAGCACGCTTTCAAGTCAACAAAGCACGTCGTTCGCGCATCCGCACCTACCTGCGCAAGGTCGAAGAGGCGATAGCCTCGGGCGACAAAGAAGCAGCCGCCGCAGCACTGCGCGCAGCACAGCCTGAAATCATGCGCGGCGTGACCAAGGGCGTGATGCACAAGAACACCGCATCGCGCAAAGTGTCGCGTCTCAGCTCGCGGGTCAAAGCGATCGGCTAGGGCCGCGACTCGGCCAGAAGTGGCCGGAATGCATCGAAACAGATTCTGCAAGGGGGCATGTCACAAGACCTGCCCCTTTTGCTTTTGGGCAACAGCCGCCGTGACTTTTCCTTACGATTCAAAGACGGCGCAGATTCGTTTTGCGAAAGGTCAGAGTCAATCCCAACGTTGCAGTTGCCGTGGCCGCAAACGCCTTGCTAACTTAGCTTTGCGATTCACTTCGTTCCTGGGGGAGCATGGGAAGACGCAGTGCCAAATTCGGACCCAGACGGCAGATTTGCCGGATGTCCCAATCGGTGTTGTCGTTCTGGGTGATTGGTTGGTCCGACATGCAAATGTCGGATAATGCCGGTCGTCCCAAATCACTATCGTCGGCAGAATGCAGGCAACAGTGATGGTCCATGTTCTGCTAAATGTTGTGTGTGACGCCGCGGCCATTTTTTGCTTGGCGCGCTGATCCCACAACCTTTGACAAGGCGAGAGTCACTGATCGGTAACCGCTTGGGGCGCGGTGACCGTGCGCTGTGTCTTTGTCGGGACCGATATGAACCGTGTGCAAGGCGTAAGGGGCGCATTGTGCGAGCGATGGTTTTTTATTGGGACAGGGACAGG